>JACPQR010000178.1 GCA_016190375.1 Deltaproteobacteria bacterium | reverse complement strand
TCGCCGTCGCCGTCGCCGTCCCCGTCTCCGTCGCCGTCGCCGTCTCCGTCCGCGTCGCCGTCCCCGTCGCCGTCGCCGTCCGCGTCGCCGTCCCCGTCGCCGTCGCCGTCCGCGTCGACATCGGAATCGGCATCGGTGTCGGCGTCCGAGTCCGAATCGGCGTCGCCATCGCCCGCGCAGCGCGCGAAGATCCTGCAGCGCGGATCCTCGCAGTCCACGAGCCCGTCGAGGTCGTTGTCCACTCCGTCGGCGCATCGACCAAGGGTGTCCTCGCCCTCGGTCGGAGGCTCGTCGAAGTAGCCGAGGAACCCGCAGCCGGTCGCGCCGAAGAGGACGGCCAGCAGAGCGTGCGACCGGCGCATCAGCGATGCCCGGAAACCCGGGCGCTCAGGGGACTGTCGAGCTCACGCACCTTCGTGACTCTCAGCGGGAGAGGATCATAGCTCGCCGGCAGCTTGGACAGCAACGGCGGGCTGGCCTTCGGACGCACGTCACCAGCGTGAGGTCCGTCCGGGACGGTGAAGCGGTGCGGGGTTGCGCACTTCGTTCCTGCGGCTCTCATAGCCGTAGGGGGTGCGCATGCCGGATGGACTTGTGCCGACCGCTGTACGGGAGGTCGCCGCAGAACTGGGAGAGCCGAAGCCGATGCGTCGTGGCTCCGTGTCGGAGCGATCCATGAAGTGCGGCCGGAAGGAGTGCCGCTGCCAGGGGGACCCGCAGGCGCGCCACGGCCACAGCAGGGGTGGTTCTCTCGCTTCGTGGCGACGCCACGGGCGCAGGTCGAGCACGAGGCCAGGGCCCTTCCGTGCTCGAGCTCCGCCGTGGGTGGTATGTCCTGCTCCAGGTTGCGACGCGGGCTGGTGGGCCGGTCAGCCGGTTCACGTCGTCCCAAGAGTCTGCTCACGTGAATCGGGCGCTAATCCTCGCGAGAGCGCCTCGTCGATGCGCCTCCCACCGGCTACGCGATCGCCGACTGGATGCTTGTCGAGTGCGGCAGCGAGATGCTGGCATGCGTGGGTGACGTCGTTCCGGGCGAGCCCATCGAGGCGCTCTGCTCGGCGATCGACGCCGCCCCGGCCCGCGCGTGCACGTTCGGCAGCGTCCCGGACGTCGGACACACCCCACGCGCGAGCGAGCGAGCGACCTCTGCATCGACTTCGACGCGGTGCAGACGTGGCCCGCCGGCCACGCGATCGCGCGCGCCAGGCCACGGCGGTCCCGTGCAACCCGCGGAATCCGCGTGGATCTCCGGCATGGCGCGCGGGTTGCTCCTCGAGCCTCCGTGGCTCGCCGTCTCCTCACGGGGCTCCTCGGCCTGACCGTCCTCGGCAGCGGCGCCGCCTGGTGGCTCACGCGCCGTCCGCTCGCGTACGCCGAGCGGACCGATTCGCCGGCTGTCGGCGACCCGCGCCCGGCGCCCGCTGCCGCGCATCCCACTCCCCAGCCGTCCGAGTCCGACGCTCCGGCGCCAATCGCTCTGCCGGCGCAGGCAACCGCGCCCGCGACGCGCACCCGCAGGGGACCGCCCCCGCGCTTCGCCCGCACCGCGAACTACCTCCTCGTCGGCATCGACGGGTCCCGTGGGCGAGCACTGGGCCGCGCCGATACGCTGATCCTGGCGGTGTTCGACGACGCCAGCGGCCACGTGGGCTTCGTCTCGGTCCCGCGCGATCTGTACGTCGAGATCCCCGACCATGGCCCGAACCGCATCAACGCCACGCTCCGGGTCGCCGCGAAGCTGCGCAAGGATCCGCTCGATCTCGTGCGAGACGTGACCGCGACCGCGCTCGCGGTTCCGATCCAGCACGTGGTCGCCGTCGACCTGGGGGTCTTCGAGGAAGGAATCGACCGGCTGGGCGGACTTACCATCGACGTGCCCTGCCCCATCGACGACAACTTCATCGACCGGCGAACCGAGTCGGGACGCCGGCCGCTGCGCGTCGCCGCCGGTCGCCAGCGCATGGACGGAGTGACGGTCGCGATGTACGCGCGCAGCCGTCACGGCCGCTCGGACTGGGATCGCGCTCGCCGCCACCAGGCGATCATCGCCGCGCTGCACGACCGCGCCGGCGAGCTCGGCGCCGACGTGTGGCTGCCGATCGCGCTCGACTCGCTCGAGCGTGGCGTCATCACGTCGATGAGCCGCCTCCAGATGATGAGCCTCGCCCGCAGGGTCGCGGCCATCGACCGCGAGAAGATGCACGGCGTCGTGATCGGCACGCGCCAGACCGAGATCCACTGGACCGACGAACGGCAGGCGGTCCTCGTGCCCAGGTACGACGACGTCGACGACCTGATGGCCGGCCTCTTCTCGGCGCCCGCACCGGGCGTGCGCCCAGCCGGCAAGCGCTGCCCCGACGCCGACGTCGCGATCCCCTGAATCCGCTGAGAACGCCTGCGACAGCCCCGGGGGCGGCACGCTACACTCGGTGCCAGCGTAGGAGGCCTTGACGTGAGCTGGTCCCGCATCGGGTCGGTGGAGTGCTGGCGGGGCGGGTATCGCGTCGCTCGCAGCGCCGGGCTTTGGGTGGTCCGCGGGCTCAACTCGGTCTACGCCTGGTCGGGCCGCGATGAGTCCCTCGCGTGGACCCTGGATCTGCCCGGAGACCACCTGGGCGGCAACAAGCTCCTCAGCTCGACGACGGGAACGGTGGTGACGGCAGAAGACCATGGACCGCGCGAACCCGCGCGCCTCCTCGGTCTCGACCCGGCACAGGGACGCATTCGCTGGGAGCGCAGCGTCGCCCTGCGGCCGGGCAAGGCCGGGCTCTGCTGTTCGTACGATGCGGTGCTTGTGGCCGGCTCCGAGCGGGGGGCGGGCCACCGCATCCTCATCCTGGACGCGGATACGGGTGCAGTCCGACGCGATGCGGCGTGTCCCAGCGTGCACTCGGCGGTCTGGGCTGGGGCGCTCTTCGTCGTGGCGGGCCGGGATGGCGTCGTGATCGGGAGCGACGGCGGGACGTCCCAGCACCTCGC
Source organism: Deltaproteobacteria bacterium (assembly GCA_016190375.1). Classification (GTDB taxonomy): domain Bacteria; phylum Myxococcota_A; class Polyangia; order JACPQR01; family JACPQR01; genus JACPQR01. Next base: position 19,157 of record JACPQR010000178.1, on the reverse strand, counting down.
GCAGTATCGCAACGCGAGCTCGTTGACGGCGGCTGGCGACAACGTCGTGTTCGGGTTCGAGGACGAGGCGGCGGGATGGGCACCGACGCTGACATGGCTCTCCGTCGCCGACGGTCGAGAGCGGGGGCGGATGCCCGTTCCACCGGATTGGCGGGCGGATCTCGCCCCCGTCGCCCTCCCGGCACCGGGCTGCTTCCTCTTCCAGCCGGGGCCTGGCTTGGGGCTCCGCGCCCTGGACATCGCCACCGGCGGGGATCTCTGGAGCGCAGAATGCGAGCCCGACTGGGATGCCGTCTACGCCGTTGCCACGCAGGAGAGGGTCGCTGCGCGGCTCTGCCGATCCGGAGAGCGGGATCGCCTGCGCGTGCTTGACCCCACGACGGGACAGCAGCTCCCCGCGCCGCCCGCAGCGCAATCCAGCCTGAGCGCCCTCGCCGCGTCCGAAGGGGAGCTTCTCGTGCTCGGCGCCACGCGTCACGAGTCGTTCATGCACGTCCCTGGAGGCGGCGCGTGAGCGCGCAGGACGCGGCCCCCGTGGCGCTGGGCTCGGGCGCGGTCCTGCAGCAACGGGTTCGAGAGATCCTCGCCGGGCGTCACAGTCCCTATGACGTCGACCGATATCGAAGTGCCGGCGTCTTCATGTCACGCGGTCTCGCCGAGCTCGGCGTCGACTCGCTGGAGGAGGCGCTGCCTGCCTACGTCACGATGGTGCTCATCCCTCTCACCTCGTCGATCGCGCAAGGAATCCTCTGGGGCTTCGTTCTCCACGCGGCGTGCTTCACCCTCGCCGGCCGCCGTCGCGAGCTGTCTCCGATGATGTGGCTCTTGGCCCTCGTCGCCGCCGGCGCCATCGCGCTCGAGAACCCGGCCGCGGGGTGAGCCGCCGTCAGGAATCCGCACGCCCGCGAGGTCGGCTCGGGTGGCATGCGCGATGCTCTGGATCCGCTCCATGGCGCGAACCCAGCGGGACGCACGGCCGGCGACCGAGCGAGAGCAGAAGTTCGTGGTGGGCGAGCGGGGCGTCGCCGAGCTGCTCCGGGCGATCGCGGGTCGGGCCCGGCCAGTTCTCTGGGATCTGGACAGGCCGATCGCGTGGGCCCGGACCACGTACCTCGACACGGAGGACCTTCGCCTCTTCCGCTCGCGCGCGGATCGCGTGGCGCGGCGGCTCAGGGTGCGCGAGTACGCTTCGGCCAGGAGCATCGGCGATCCACCGGTGCTGACGGGAGCCTGCGCGCTCGAGCTCAAGGAGTCGATCGGCGATCTGCGCGCGAAGGTCCGATTCTTCGGCGGTCCCGAGCGTATCTGGCGGCTGGCTCGCCTCGGCGTTTGCGATGGGATGGACGGTGACGACCCGGAGCTACGGGCGATCGCCCGACACCTCGGCGATGCCGACCTCGCGCCGCGCGTCACGACGCTCTACCGGCGCGTCTCCTTCACCGCAGAGGACGGCTGCGTGCGGATCACGATCGACCACGACCTCGGCTATTACCGGCCACCGCAGGGCGGCGCGGCGGGCGATCCGGCAGAGCCGCCCGAGCCGGTCGGGTCCTGCGCCGCGAAGATCCTCGAGGTCAAGACCTCGACGGAGCTGCCCGCCTGGCTCCGCGACGCGCTGCGAGGGCTGAAGGAGGCCGAAGGATTCTCGAAGTTCGAGCTCGCCACTCTGGCGAGCACGCTCACCACCGCCGCGGCTGTCGTCCCCATCCGCGCGGCCGGCCGCCATGCGCTGCAATCGGTCGCGGATGGACGGAGTCGATGAGCGCCATCGGCCAGAGGACCCTCGCCGACATCGACTCCACGCACCCGCGGGGTTGGTGTGCGCGCCCATCACGCGATCCCGCCCGCCCTCCACGCGAGAGGCTGGCATCGGCGTTGCGAAGCGAACGAGGCATGAGCCGAAGCGTCAAGTTTCTATCGGTCGCGTGGATCGCGTTCGGAACGGCCGCGTGCACGCCGGAGACGGAGCCCGAGCGCGACGACCCTCTCGTGGACGCGGGGCCCGGTGCCGCCGACGCCGGCGCCGACACCGCGCCATCGGTCGACGAGCCGGTCGCGGCGCCCGAGTGCGACGAGATCCCCTCGGTGCCCGTCGAGTACCGATCCATCCCGGGCTTCACGGCCACCGAGGACTTCCAGTTCGACGCCGACGGCCGGTGGGTCGGCGCCGACGACAACGGCAACGTCGTGCGCATCACCCGCGACGGCGAGCGCCGCCTCTTCGTCCCGAACGCTGGCGATCTTTCGGGCATGCGCTTCTTGCCGAGCGGCGACCTCGTGTTCGCCCGCGTCGACGACGGGACGCTGTACCGCGCGGCGCAGAACGGCGCCGCGGTCCCCGTCCTGAGCGGCCTCGTCTACCCGAACGGCCTCGAGGTCGACCTCGACGGCTTCGTCTACGTGAGCGAGCAGAGCGCCGGCCGCGTTCGCAAGGTCGATCCGCTCACGGGCGAGTTCACGATCGTGGCCCGCGGCCTGCAAAACCCCAACGGGCTGAGCTTCAGCCCGGACTACCGCACGCTCTACTGCGGCAGCTTCGGCGCCGGCGTCATCTACGCGATCGGGATTGGCGGGGACGGAAACCCCGAGACGCCGACGATCTTCGCCCAGACTCCCGAGTCACCCGGCGCCGAGGAGCCGACCGGGCCCGACGAGCGCAGCATCGCGGCCTGCGAGGGGGCGCGGGGGGGCGAGGCGTGCTCGTTCGACGGTGACGAGGGTCCCGAGGACGGAGTCTGCTACGCGCTCGGCGATCGGCTCTACTGCGACACCGGCAGCTCCGATCCGTGGCTCGCTGCCTGTCAGGACCTCGCGGCAGGCGACGCCTGCACGGTTGAGCAGCGCGGCACGGGCCCGATGCAAGGGACCTGCACCGAGTACGCGGGGCTTCTGTACTGCGACCCGGGCGCCGGATCCTGGGACACCGGCTGCGAGGGTCTCGCCGAGGGCGACGCTTGCACGATCGATCAGGGCGAGGGCTCCGAGCCCCTCGACGGGACCTGCGTGATGGACTCGGACGTTCTGTTCTGCTGGCCCGAGCTCGAGGACGACCCCTTCTACGTGGCCTGCTCGGAGCTCGATGAGGACGCCCCATGCTCGGTCGAATGGTACGGCTCCACCTACGAGGGTCGCTGCGCCGACTTCGACCTGGACGGCTTCTACTGCTGGTCGGACGAGGGCGGCGGGGAGCGAGGCGGCCTCGACGGCATGGCCGTCGACGAGTGCGGATACGTCTATGCCACCGAGTACGGCGTCGGGATCGTCTGGCGGATCTCGCCCGATGGCGGCGAGGTCGAGATGCTGATGGACCCCGACGCCGCGTGGATCCCGAACCTGCACTGGGGGCCCGGGGTCGGCGGCTTCGACCGCGAGACGCTGTACATCGCGAACCGCGTGGACGGCAGCCTCTTCGAGGTCCCGCTCGGGATCGCAGGCAAGCCCCGCAGCTATCCGTGAGAGGAGGCCGGCATGGACCGACGCAGCGCGTTGTTGATCCTGGTCGCGGCTTGCACCGGCGACGAGCCGGCGAGGCCGGACGCGCCCGCGGCTTGCGCGTACGAGGGAGATGCGCCCGACTTCTTGGCCGCGCTCGGCTGCGAGTCCGACTTCTTCGGTCTCGCCTCCGAGCCGCTCGACGCGGCCATCCCCGGGGCGCGATCGCTCAAGTTCGTCCTCGATCGCGCCGACGGCGACTCGCTGTACTTCCAGAACAGCCGCAAGTACCTCGTCCACTGGGAGTTCGCGTCCGAACATCTGTCGGGCCGCGGCCTGCCGGTCGTCCCCGACCTGCCCTCGTTCAACGAGACCGAGTACTACAGCCCCGACCGCCGCTTCGTGCTCGGCGCCGTGACCTTCTACGAGACCTCCGGCGAGCCCGGCATCTGGGCGTTCGAGCTGTCCGGCTACGACACGGCGACGGCCGAGATGATGGAGCTCGCGTTCCGCGCGGTCGCGGGCGCCGCCTATTTCGGCGAGCTTCTCCGCTTCCACCCGACCTCCGAGGCCGTCCTGCTCGAGGCCGAGCGGCTGCCGCGGGACATCCCCATCGTCGCGACCGACGAGATCTTCGCCGGGATCGACTACCAGCCGCTCAACCTCGCGACCGCGCTCGGACGGCTCGCGTTCGTCAGGGCCGACGACCTCGAAGATTCCTTCGTCGGCTTCCGCGACATCGTGGTGCTCGATCGAGTCCCGAACGACATCACGGTCGTCTCCGGGATCATCACGGCGGAGCTCCAGACGCCGCTCTCCCACGTCAACGTCCTGTCACAGAACCGCGGCACACCGAACATGGGCTTGCGCGGCGCCCTCGCTCACGACGAGCTCCGCGCGCTCGACGGCAAGTGGGTGCGCCTGGTGGTCGGCGCGTTCGAGTGGTCGATCGAGGAGGTCGATCGCGCCGAGGCCGACGAGTGGTGGGAGGCCCACCGCCCTGCCAGCGTCCAGGTCCCCTTTCTCGATCTCTCGGTCACGGAGCTCACGGACGCGACACGGATCCTCGACCCGGAGCTCGGCCAAGACGAGAGGATCCGCGCGGCGATCCCCGCGTTCGGCGGCAAGGCCAGCCACTACGCGGAGCTCTCTGCGGTCGAGGGGATCGACGTGCCCGAGGCCTTCGCGATCCCCGTCTACTTCTACGACCAGTTCATGAGGCAGAACGGCCTGTACGACCGCGTGAGGGAGCTGCTCCGGAACGAGGAGTTCGTCGATGACGCCCGGACCCGGAGCGAGCGGCTGGCCGAGCTTGGCGACGCCATGAAGCGGGCGCCGGTGGACGAGGGCCTTGCGCGTGCGCTCGAGGACCTGATCGAACGGGACTTCGGCAGCACCAGGATGCGCTTCCGCTCGAGCACCAACGCCGAGGATCTGGAGGGCTTCACGGGCGCGGGCCTGTACACCTCCAGGTCCGGCGCGCTCGGCGACCCCGAACGACCCGTCCTCGACGCCGTGCGCGAGGTGTGGTCGAGCGTCTGGTCCTTCCGCGCATTCGAGGAGCGAAGCTACCGCGGCATCTCGCACGAGAACGTCGGGATGGCGATCCTCGTCCACCGGTCGTTCCCCGACGAGCTGGCCAACGGCGTCGCGCTCACCGCGAACCCCTTCGACGTCTCGGGCCTCGAGCCCGGCTTCTACGTGAACGTCCAGCGCGGCGAGGCCTCGGTGGTCCAGCCGGAGCCGGGAACTGCGACGGACCAGTTCGTATACCAGTTCGATCGCCCGAACCGCCCCATCATCTATTACGGCCACTCGAGCGAGATCCCGGAGGGCGAGACGGTCCTCACCACCGCCCAGACCTACGCCCTTGGGCAGGCGCTCGACGCAATCCACCGTCACTTCCGCGAGTCGTACGGTCCGCCGCCCGACCAGCCGAACGCCTGGTACGCGATGGACGTGGAGTTCAAGCTCGACGTCGGCCGGGACGGCGAGCCCGCGATCGTGATCAAGCAGGCGCGCCCACACCCAGGGAGGGGACGATGAGACTGCTCCGCGCAATCGCCGTGTGCTGCACGACCCTCGCGGCCTGCGGGACCGGAAGCGGGCCCACGGACGACACGGTCGCGGGCCTCCCCGGAGCCGGCGAGGACGGCGGCGAGCCGGCCCCGCTGGAGATCGACGGGCCCTGTCCCGTCGACGCCCGGATCGGCGCCTTCCTCATCGAGGCGCAGGAGGAGTTCTCCCTGGTCGATGGCGCCGTGGCCGACGGCGTCGTCCCGGCCTCGGTACCCGAGGAGGTGCTCGCCGAGGGCGACTGCCGTCTCCTCAGGCGACGGAACCCCTTCTGCGACCCGCCCTGCCTCGCCGGCCAGACCTGCGGCCTCGACGGCGCCTGCATCCCCTTCCCGAGCAACCAGGACGTGGGCACGGTCACGGTCACGGGGCTCGTGGATCCGGTGGAGATCCAGCCACTGCAGCCCGGAAACCGCTACTCCTTCACCGATCTGCCCAACCCCGCGTTCGAGCCGGGCGCGGAGATCAGGCTCCGGACCACGAGCGGCCGCTACGGCGAGCTGGGGCTGGACGGCCTCGGATTCGTCCCCATCGCGCCCGGCGACGCCTGGACGATCGCGCCCTCCGAGCCCCTCGACGTCCGGTGGGATGCTCCCGAGGACGCGCTCACCCGCGTCGAGCTCCGCGTCGACATCGACCAGCACGGCAACTCCCCCGTGAGCCTGGTGTGCGACCTGCCCGACACGGGCTCGGCCCGGATCCCCTCCTCTCTCGTCGACGCGCTCCTCGGATCGGGCGTCTCGGGCTTCCCGAGCGGCCGCCTGGCCCGCGGCACCACCGACTCGCTCGACGTCGACGGCGCTTCGTGCGTCGAGCTGAGCGTCGCCTCTCCCCGCTCGGTCGCGGTCCGCGTGGAGGGCCACGTCCCGTGCGACGGCGACGACGCGTGCCCCGACGGACAGAGCTGCGACCTCGCGACGAATACCTGCAGGTGATGCCTCACCGACGGCAGTCGGACGCTCTGGCTCGGTCGCCACCCACCAGGCTCTGCCGCCCCCACGTCGCTGGCGAACGGAGCAGCTCGGGCGCCAAGAAGCCGGCCAGGGCGGGATCGACCGTCGCCAGCCGGCGAGGCGGGCACTGTCCAAACCCGTACGGCCGTGCTGGCACGTGGAGTGAATTGCGGCCGGGGATGCGCTTCTCGACATTCGTCGTCATCCTCGCAACGGCATGCGACCAGGATCCCCTCCGAGGTGCCGGCACGGGGAGCGAAGCCGACGGCGACGCCGACGGGGACAGTGATGCCGACGGGGTTCCGGGCAGTTGCGCGCCGCCGCCGACCCCGGCCGGCGCCGACGTCGTGCTCGCCGCGCCGTTCGACGCGCTCTACCGCGCCTACGATCTCGGACCCGTGCCTGGCGTACCGAATCCGCTCGGCGGGACCGTGGTCCCGACCGACGACCCGGACACGCTGCTGGTGGCCGGCGGCTCCGAGTCAGAGAGCGGCGCGATCCATCGGATCGGCGTCATCCGCGACGCGTGCGGCCACATCGTCGGCTTCGACGGGCAGGCGGCGGCCGTCGCGAGCACGCCCTATGTGGACGCGAACCTCGTGTACGTCGCGAGCGACCTCATGCTGTACACCGAGTGGCCGCAGTACTACCTGAGCCAGCTCGCCGGTTACGCGAATGCACCTTCGCTCCGGACGGATCTGCGCGCACTCGGCATGCCCTCGTCCGACGATCAAGGACCCGGCGGCCTCGGTCTGGTTCCCGCGAGCTTGCCATCCGCGCGGGAGCTCCGGCTCGTCACCTGGCCGGGCGGACGCTGGTACCACGTCGACTCCGTGCTCGACGGAGGGCTCGCATCGATCGACGGGCTCTCCCAGACGGCCACGCTGCCCAACGAGCCCGGCGGCTTCGCCTACGTCCCGGCGGGGTCGCCGGGCTTCGAGCGGCAGAGCGTCATCGTCGCCGAATGGCGCAGGCAGGACCCGTCGGCCGACCGCGTCGCGGTCTACGAGGTCGACGACGCTGGAGATCCGCGCCTCGACACGCGCAGGGAGTTCTTCGCGAGGTTCCCGCGGCCGTGGGGCGCCTACTTCGAGCCCGTCACGGGCGACTACCTGTTCCTGTCCTGGGGAACCGGGGAGGACCACGTGTACATCGTGCAGGGCTTCGAGCCGCCGGAGGAGCTCTTCTAGTATCTACCACCGTGCGGGAGATCCACGCGACTGCTAGGCTCCGGCGGTGGAGCGCATCCGCATCGCCGTGTCGAGCTGTCTCGTCGGCTCCCCTGTCCGCTGGGACGGCGGGCACAAGAGGTCCGAGGTCGTCGCGAGCCTCGCCGACCGTTTCGACCTCGTTCCCCTCTGCCCCGAGGTCGAGCTCGGCCTCGGGGTCCCGCGCGAGCCCATCGAGCTCCGTGGCGGCCGACTCGTGGGCGTTCGGTCCGATCGGGATCTGACCGACCAGATGGCCGAGCTCGCCGCGCGGCGAGCCGACGAGCTCGAGGCGCTAGGCGTCGCAGGGGTCGTCCTCAAGAAGAGCTCCCCGAGCTGCGGGATCCACGGGACGACCGGCCTGTTCGCGCGGATCCTCATGGGGCGCCTCCAGCGAATACCTTTCGAGGACGAGGACCGGCTGGCCGAGCCGGCGGCGCAGGGCGCCTTCGTGGAGCGCGTACTGGCCGCGGCCGCGAGCCTCAGAACCTGACCTGCGCGCGCGCCGTGAAGACGCCCCGGGACTCCTCGGACGCGGCTTGAAAGATCATGTCGTAGGCGAGGGTGATCGTCATCGCCGAGACGGGGACGAGGAGAAGCGCGTTCTCGGCGATGAGCTGGAGGTCGTCCTTGGTTCGCAGATCGGGATCCAGCGCCTCGATCCGAAGCGCGAGCCCGATGAACGGCAACGGGCGGAGGACCGCTGCGAAGTAGCCCGCGAGCTGGCCCAACCTCGGGCCCCCCGCTGCGCCCGCGCGGCGCGAGAACGCGATCTCTCCGTAGATCTCGGATCTCGGGAGCTGGAGCTCGAGGTCGGCGCCGATCCTCCACCGGGCGACGTCGTCGGACGGAACGGCCGGGGCCGCCTCGGTCGTCGTCACCTCGTCCAGATCGGGCACCGCGTCGCGGTCGGTGTCGATCCACGTCGTCGTCGGAGAGACCTCGGCCCTTCCCGGCACGAGCTCCTTGCCGACCTGACCGGAGACGCCGAAGTCGATCCGCTCCGTGTCGATCCCGAATCGCACGACGAGGTCCTTCGTCCCGTCCGGATCGCGGCCCGGCAAGAAGTCGCTGCCGATGGGGTTGCCGTTGATGACGGCCATCTTGACGTCGTAGATGCTCGACCTGGCCCGCAGCCGCAGGCCGAGGTCGCGCTCGCCCGGGAAGAAGGTCCGTGTGAGGAAGGACGGCTCGAGGAAGGGGTTGTCGCTCGAGGACAGGAGCGTCTCGAAGCCGAAGGGGACCTTGAACAGGCCGAGCGTAATGTCGACGTCGATCCCGGAGAACGGGAACAGAAGGGTCGCCTCCGCCTCCTTGAGCGAGACGCCGCTCGACGATGCGTCCGTCTCGAGGGAAAGGCGCGCGAAGCGGCTCCCCTCCCATCGAAGCTTGACCCGCCCGCGCCTGATCAGGAAGCGATCGCGGTTCAGCGGCTCGCCCGACTCGTCGAGCTCGTTCTCCGAATCGGAATGCGTCTCGTACTGGGCTTGCACGTAGCCCGAGAAGCGAAGAGAACGCCAGACCTCGCTGCCTTCCTCGTCGGCCCGGGCCGCCGTCGGAAGGACGCCGACGAGGAACGCCACGATCGCGACTCTCATCTCGCTCGCCTCCGGAAGCAGGCGGGTACTAGCAGGAAGCCGCGGCAGCGAGCAACGGAAAGAGGTCCTCGGGGGGCGCTCGGACGGTCGATCGAGCGGGAGGGCGAGCTCCAGTCACCTCCCGAGCCGGAACCAGACGTCGACGATCGGGACGCCGCGCCCGTCCGAGCCGAAGGCGGTCGCCGCGAGGCCGAGCTGGTTTCCGTGCCGATCGACCGAGCCCAGCCTCGTCGCCGCGAGAGGCAGGGACGAGATGCCGGTCTCGACCAGCGGCCTGAGCTCGCCGGCCTGCGAGATGCCGTCCCCGTCGTCCGCCCAGACGAGCAGCCGCGAGAACGCCGGATCGAGCAGGTCGACGACCCCGTCGCCGTTCGCGTCCGCGCGCGCGAGGGCCGCGAACCCGTCGGGGGCCCAGCCGCCGGTTCCCTCGCCGAAGAGCTCGCGCCCGCTCGTGATCGCGAAGTCGCCGTCGATGTCCATCGCGAGCAGCGCGTCGTCGGAGCCCGCGAGCCACCCGACGGAGGACCGCTGGGTCCCGAAGAGCGCGAACCGCGCGCCAGTCTCGGGGCCGCTCAAGCTCAGCCCGTCGCCGGCGAGGTCGAGGACCAGCGGGGAGCCCACGCAGTCCTCGATCTGGTCGCCGCCCGAGATCAGGCCGTCCTTGTTGCTGCCCTCCTGGGAGTCGCCGTCGTCGCAGACCTCCTCGGCGGTCTCGCCGCCGGCCGCTATGACGCCCATCGAGACGCGGTGCATGTTGCACCCCGCCGGGACGAGCCCGCAGGCCTCGACCATCGCTCGGGTCACGAGCTGTCCGATCCGGCAGTCGCCCTCTCCGAGGCACTCCCGGATCGCCCGCTCCCCGAATGCGTCGTCCTCGGGGTCGCCGAGGTCGTCCTCGAACTCGTCGTTCCGATACTCGACTATGTCCGCGCAGTCGGGGCTCTCGAGGCTGATCTCGCCCTCGTCGAAGCCCGTGAGCGCGCCGAGGTCGAGCCGCGAGGCGTCCACGCCGAGATCCAGGCCGATCCGGTCCATGTACTCGTTGAAGGTCTGCGCGAACAACCCCGCCCCGAAGCGCACCGCCCCGTCCGGGCTCGCGCAGTCCGAGGGATCGGTCGCGCCGCCGAGCTCGTCGATGGTGGAGTCGTCCGTCGCGCAGGTATTCAGCGTGATCGTCCCACCGGCGTCCGTGCAGAGGCTGCACGATTCGCCCGCTGCCGTGGTCGCCGCGCGGCACGTCGGTTCCGCGCTCGAGGCCGGCGCGCCGGAACCAGCCTCTCCGATCCGCTCGTGGCACCAGCTCTCGACGTGGTTTCCCCGCACGTCCACGACGTCGAGGCACAGCTTGTCGCCCTCGGCGTGCGCCCGTGCCGTGTACGGAATGCCGTCGAACGGACCGCCGCAACGCTCCCAGGCCTCGCCATCGGTTGCGCAGAGCGTCCCGTCCGGCCGCAGGACGACCTCGAGCCGCAGGAGCTCGAAGGGGTTGGCGTACGTCCCGTACTCCGGATGAGCCGGGTCGAAGAACGCGAGGTTCCCGTCGGTCTCGAGCGCCCACGTCCGCGCGGCCGACTCCGAGCCGATGTTCCCCGCGCACCCCGCAATCGCGAAGACACCCATCCACCGTCCGAGTGCTGTCATTCTCCTCTCCTTCCCCGTTCGCGGGCGGTAGGAGCAGGCGCCGTGCCACCAACATCTCCCCAGATTCCCCGTCTTGTGAGCTCTCCGGGTGATGGCGGTCGCCCGCAACCGGAGCCTCGGACGTTCGCGGGTGGGCCGCACCCCAACGGCATTGACGACGACTGCGACGGCCAGATAGACGCGGACGACGACGACTGCGGACAGTACCGGGCACGACGCGTCAGGATCTAGAGCGCGCCCCGCACGTCCTGCGATCGCCCCTCGAGGAACTCCCGGGCGACGTCGCGGCCCCACTCGTATCCGCCGAGGTCGAACTCGCGCCGCGGGTCGTCCTCGACGTGCGGCTGGATCTGGGCCGTGAAGGTGTCGAACAGGTCGACGAGGCCCTGCTCCTCGAAGACCCCGATCATCTCCTCCAGCGCCTCCCCGTAGGCGTCGCGGCATTCCGTCGACTCGAGGCATCGCACGAGGACGAGCCCGTTCGTGTGCCAGACATCCAGGAACGTCTCGTCTCCGTGCGGCTTGAGGGTCTTGTCGGTGCCCCAGGGGATGAAGTGGAACTGGCCAGTGGTCGGATCGTCGTACAGCCGGTAGTTGTGGGGGCTCGGATCGACGTCGTGGTGCGAGTATCCGTCCCAGGCATTCATGATGCCTTCGACGGCCGCGAACCGCAGGAGCTCGTCGATGTCGAGCACGGACGCCACGTCGTCCATGAACGTCTGGGGTCCGGCCGAGTCGATCGCCGCGATGAGAGCGACGAGGTCGCTCCGGTCGTTTTCCAGCTCGTTCGTCTCGAGGTCGAAGAGGTCCTCGTTTCCCGGGTACAGATCGTCCTCCTCGCCCTCGTAGAGGTTGCCGTCGTCGGACTCGAACCAGCGGCGCAAGAACGTCTTGTCCTCGGTCTCGACGTTCGCGTAGACGCCGAACAGATCGCCGTTGACCGTCACGATGGCGTTGTTGCAGCGGGGGGCGGGTAGCCCCGCGGCGCGGAAGACCTGGTACGTGATCCGCTCCGCCACGAACGAGGGATCGCCGACGAGGTTGTTGAGCGTCATGCGCCTGAGGCCAAGGAACGTCTGTCCCTCGACGAACTCGTCGAACTTGATCTTGAAGGCCGCTTTCTCGTCGAGGGTGCGGAAGCTGTCGGCGCCGCGCAGCCGTATTCCGACGTTCTGGACCGACTCCCCGCCGTAGCTCAGCGAGCCGGTCACGTACGTGCGCGGAGCGGACGACAACGCCTCGACCGACTCGGGCGGAAGCTCGATCTCGAGGAGCGGAAGCTCCTGGGCCGCGTACAGGACTGCGCTCTGGTCGTCGCCGTCGGCGTCGCCGTCGGCGTCGGTGTCGGTGTCGGCGTCGGTGTCTGCATCCGAGTCGGTGTCTGCGTCGCCGTCTGCATCCGAGTCGGCGTCCGCATCGGCGTCGCCTCCGTCGTCGCGCTCCGAGCCGCAGCCAACCAGCATCACCACGGCGAACAGTCTGAACAGGCGCATCGGGAGGAGGCTACGCGGCAAGGCAGGGCAGATCAATCGTCGCCGAGCATCGCCTCGAAGGTCGCTCCGGTCCGGTAGGTGCCCGGAGTGTGCTCGCGAGCGACGACGCGCAGGGTTCCGCCGTTGTCCAACGACAGTCCTCCGCTCGTGTCGACGACGCCCGTGACCGTGACGACCGGCGCTCGCAGGAGCACACCGCCGCCTGCTCCAGGCCCCCCTGCGCCTCCATCGCCGCCGCCGGTGTTGCTGGCGCCGCCGCAATCGACGTCCATGCGAGCGCCGTCACCGGCGGCCCCGTTTCCCGGGACCGCGCCCGAGCCTCCGCTCCCGCCCGATGGATTGTCGTAGCGGTCGCGGCACGGATCCGGGCGCTCGCCGTCGCCACCCGGCGCGCCTCCGGCCGCGCCGCGCGCGAGGATCTCGCCGGCCACGACGATCCGGGCCGTGGCGCGGAGCCTGATCGCGCCGCCGCCGCGACCCCCGCCGCCCCCGCCGCCGCCCGTTCCGGCCGGGTAGTTGTCGTTGCTCCCGTAGCGCGAGCCGGAGCCGCCGCCCCCTCCACCTCCGCCGCCCGAGCCCATGAAGACCTCCTCGCCCTCGGGCGCGTCGCCGTTCGCGCCGGGTGCCCGATACCCGCCCGCCGCGCCCCTGTCACCTGACCCGCCGTTCGCGTAGCGGCATCCGTCGTCCTCGCTCGAGTCGCCTCCGTGGCCGTGGCCGCCGGCCCCTCCGCCGCCGCCGAAGTCGCCGCCGCCCGTGCCGCCCGCTGCGCCGGCACCGCCGCAGTACGGATTTCCCGAGCTGGCGCCCTGCCCTCCGTCGCCTCCCCTTGGGCCGGCGGCCGTGGCGTCGAGGACGCCCGAGATCTCGATCGACTCCGCGTCGATCGTCACCGACCCGCCCGTCCCGCCCTCGTCCGGCTGGACCCGCACCGTCGTGCCCACGGCGACGACGAGGCGGGCCACGCAGCGGTGCTCGCCCCCCACCACCTCTCCGCCGGCGGGGGCCCAGTCCTCGCCGCAGTGGTGGCCGCCGCCGAGGGCCGTCCAGTCGGGATCGTGCAGGCAGCTACAGTCGCTCCACGGCTGCGAGCAGACGCCCTCGGAGCAGACCTCTCCAGGGTTCGGGCAGACCACGTCGGCGCAGGGCTCGTCGACCACGCATTCCCCGGCGACGCACCGCGCGCCCGCCTGGCAGACGATCTCGTCGCAACCCTCGTCCGCACCGCCGTCCGCTCGCTCCCCGCCGACCTCGCCTCCGCATCCCGCCAGGCCAACGATGAACAGCGTGGCTCGTGAAAGGGGGGCCGCCATCCCAAGCGATTGTCGCACGCCGGGTCGGTGTCGAACCCCTCGCAGCTACTGCTCCCGCGACGCGCGCTGCTCCAGCGCGCGGAGGCGCTGCTCGTGATCCCGGTACCTGTCGCCGGCAAACTCGAGAAGGTTGTCGAACCGGCTCCGCAGATCGTTCAGCCCCGCCACCGTGGCCACTTGAAGCTTCTCCAGGCTCTCGAGCCGTTTCTCCACCTTCTCGAGCCGCTTGTTGGTGAGCTGAAGTTGATCCCTGATCTCGCGGAGAATCTCGACCGTGAGGTCCGCGACCTTCCCGTTGCCGCGCTTCTTCGTGGCCATCGCCGATCAGTCTACCATGTGGCGCGATCAGGACCCCGAGCGCTCGGCGACCCACTCGTCGACGATGCGCTCGAGCGTGGCCATCGGCACCGCGCCCGATCCGAGCACGACGTCGTGAAAGGCTCGCAGATCGAAGCGATCGCCGAGCGCGTCCTCGGCCTTGCGGCGAATCCTCCGGAGCTCGAGCTCGCCGATCATGTAGGCGAGCGCCTGCCCGGGCCAGACGACGTACCGGTCGACCTCGTTCGTCACCTCGTTCGCGGGCAGGGCGCTGTGAGCGGTGAGGAAGTCGATCGCGTCCTGGCGGCTCCAGCGCAGCTCGTGCATCCCGGTGTCCACGATCAGCCGACACGCGCGCCAGGCCTGGTAGCCCAGCATGCCGTAGCGCGACAGATCGTCCGAGTACAGGCCCAGCTCGTCCGCGAGACGCTCGGTGTACAGGGCCCAGCCCTCTACGAAGACCGTGAAGTCCATGTGCCGGCGTAGCGGCGGCAGCCCGCGAAGCTCGCTCGCGATCGCGATCTGCAGGTGGTGGCCCGGCACGGCCTCGTGGAAGGTCAGGGCCTCCATGTCGTACTTCGGGCGCGTGCCCGGCTCGTGGAGGTTCGCCCAGAAGATCCCCGGCCGCGAGCCGTCCTCCGTCGGCCCGCCGTAGAAGGCTGCCGGCGCGTCGCGCTCCATGAACGCCTCCATCGGACGCACCTCGCTCCGGATGGTGGGAAGCCGACCGAAGGCGCGCGGCAGCGCCTCCCAGGCGCGGTCGTGGATCTCGCGGAAGGCGGCGAGGAGATCCTCTCGCGTGGCGAATGCGTTTCGCGGGTCCGACCGGATCCTCCGGGAGAACGCCTGCAGCTCGCCACGATGGCCGAGCCGCGCGGCGATCTGCCGCATCTCGTCCTCGATCGAGCGGAGCTCGCGCTGGCCGATCTCGTGGATGGTTCGAGCTTCCAGCGTGGTCGACGTGTGCTCGCGGATCAGGAAGGCATAGGCGTCGGCGCCGTTCGGCACGGTCCAGATGCCCACCTCCGGTCGGGTCCGCGGCAGGTACTCGTCGGCGAGCATCCGGCGCATGCGCTCCAGCGCCGGCGAGATCTCCCGCTCGAGGACGTCGTTCATCGACCGGGCCAGCTCGCGCCGAGAGGCCTCGGGGATCGACGCCGGCAGCGTCGCGAGATCGACCGCGAGCGTCCGCTCGGCGGCGGGCTTCGCCAGCTCCTCTTCGATCTGCCGGATGGTCCGCCGCACCGACTCCCGAGGCGCGACGAAGCCCTGCTGGAGCCCGGCCCTCAGGTTCCGGACGACGTCGTCGACCTGCCTGGGATAGGCGCGGTACCGGGCCATGAGGTTCTCGATGTCCCGCACGCTCCGTCGCGGGTGCTCCTGGCGGACGAGGGCCGGAAACGAGATGTGGATCCCGTAGACGTGGTCGACCCGCCAGAGGTGGAAGAGCAGCCGATACGACTCGGCGGCGCTCTCGAGCTTTCGGTCGAGAATCTCCCAGGTGATCCGGTCCTGCCCGCCGAGCGCCCTGGGGTCGATGCGCCCTAGCTCCGCGCGCAGACGCGCCGCCTCCTCGGCCCTCGTTCGCTCGGCTTCGTCAGACAGGTCGGCGAGCCGGTCGTCGCGACGGTCGTCGCCCACGCTCGTCCCGAGCTCGGGGCTCCGATCGAGCATCCACTCCCAGGTCCGCCGCGCGAGCTCCGCGAGGCGTTCGGAGGGCGGCGCCGCCGCCTCGGTCTCGGCAGGTCTTGCAGGTCGTTCGGTCACGATACGGGTAGCGTGCGAGGCTCCGCATCCCGCGACAACCACGAAAAGCAGGCCGCTGCGCATTGAACGACGAAGCTTATGGCGCCGGTGTACGATTCGCCAAGTGCCGGCCGACTGGAACCACGTGACCCTGGGGGAGACCGGCTTCCGGGTCTCTCCCCTCGGCCTGGGCTCGAGCTACGGCGTCGGGACCGCCGACGTCGAGCGCGCCTTCGAGCGCGGGATCAACTTCTTCCTCTGGGGCTCGCTGCGCCGCGCGCGATTTGGCCGGGCAATCGCGCGCATCGAGCAATCGGGCAGGCGGCAGAAGATCGTCGTGGCGATCCAGACCTACGCGCGTGCGGCCACGCTCGTCGCGCCGTCGGTCGAGATCGCGCTCCGGCGGCTCGGAACGGACTACGTCGACCTCTTGGGCCTGGCCCTCTGGAACCGACCCCCGCCCCGCCGGATCCTCGACGCTGCGCTCAGGCTCGTGGACTCGGGCAAGGTGCGGCACCTGATGATCTCCTGCCACGATCGACCGACGTTCGAGCGCTACGTCGAGGAGCCTGCCTACGGGGCGCTCATGGTCCGGTACAACGCCGCCCACACCGGAGCCGAACGCGACGTCTTCCCGCACCTCGTGAAGCGCCGGCCAGGCGTCATCGCCTTCACCGCGACCCGCTGGGGGACGCTCCTCGAGGCCAGGTGGAACGAGGGCGGCCCGCGTCCGGTGCGCGCCTCGGACTGCTATCGCTTCGCCCTCGCCAGCTCTCACGTGGACGTCTGCCTCGCCGGTCCGTCGAACGGCCGCGAGCTCGACGAGGCGATGGAGGCGCTCGATCGCGGCCCGATGAGCACGGAGGAGATCGAGTGGATGAGGCGCGTGGGCGAGCGAGCCCACGCGTCGGGGAAGGGATCGCCGCTGCGTTCGCTGGGCAGGTTCCGAAAGGCGCTGTGAGGACCTTGGGCACGCGGGGAATGGCCGAGGAGCGGAGGGCAGATGGATAAGCCAGCAGCCGGGGGCCGTTCCGGGGCGCCGAAGCCTTCGAAGCCGGCCCCCCTGCCGCGGACCACGGGGAAGGTCTCTCCCGGCGCTCCCCCACCACCGGCGCCCGCGACCGAAGATCCCACGACTACCGCGCCAACGGCGCCAGCGCCCGTGACCGGAGCGCCCGCGACCGAAGATCCCCCGACTCCCGCGACCATCACGCCCGCGCCCGCGGCGCTCGCGTCGGCTGCCCCCCTGGCCTGGGCGCCCGGACCCGTCACCGCCTCCGCTGAGCCTGAACCGACACCACCTCCGGTGCTGGTCTTCGCGCCGCCGCCACCCGATGCGACGCTGCCGGAGCTCGAGCCCGAGCCCGCCTCGCGGTCCACGCCGCCCCCGGTTCCCGACGATGCTCGCAAGCCCCCGCCCCGCAGGCGGCTTCGGCTCGGCGAGCTTCTCATGCAGGCGGGAGTCGTCGACGAGGCGGCCGTCGATCGCGCGCTCGGGGTCCAGACGATGGGCGGCGGCCGGCTGGGCTCGATCTTCGTCAAGCTCAAGCTCTGCACGGACGCGCAGATCCGCGAAGCCCTCGCCCGCCAGTTCGACGTCAACGTCGTCGAGCTCGCGGAGTTCGCGCCCGATCCCGCCGTCCTGAACCTGTTGCCCATCGAGCTCATCAAGAAGTACGAGGCCGTCCCGCTCCGGGTCGAGGAGGACACGATCTGGGTCGCGATGATGGACCCGTACAACCTCACCGCGCTCGACGACATTCGCTTCTGCACGGGCACCCGCAAGATCGTCGCGGTCACCTGCACCGAGAGCGACTTCAACAAGTTCATCCAGGAGAAGCTCGCTGCTCAGAGCCTCGTGCACGAGATCCTCGAGGGCGGCGACTTCTACGAGAAGGCCGTCTCCTCCATCGAGAGCGGAGGGGTGCCCGAGGTCGAGGACGAGAGGCCCGAGATCGTCCACGACCTCAAGCTCGCCGGGGAGCAGGCGCCGATCGTGACCCTGTGCAACTTCCTCCTCGTGGAGTCGATCAAGCGGCGCGCGAGCGACATTCACATCGAGGCGTACGAGACGTATTTCCGCGTGCGCCTGCGGATCGACGGCCGTCTGCACACGCTCCTGACACCGCCCCAGCGGCTGCACGGCCCGATGATCTGCCGCCTCAAGGTCATGTCCGAGATGGACATCGCCAAGAGACGCATTCCGCAGGACGGCCACATCGCCATCGTCTACGGCGGCGAGACCGTTCATTACCGGGTCTCGACGCTTCCGACCGTCTACGGCGAGAAGTGCGTCATCCGGCTGCTCAAGAAGGACGCCGGCCTGCAGTCGCTGGAGGTCATCGGGTTCTCCCCAGAGGAGCTCGAGGTCGTACGCGCGGCGCTGCACATGCCGCAGGGGATCGTCCTCGTGACGGGTCCGACGGGCAGCGGCAAGACCACGACGGTGCACGCCGGGCTGGGCGAGATCAACAAGACCGACACGAACATCGTCACCCTCGAGGATCCGGTCGAGGCGAGCATCTCCGGGATCAACCACGTGCAGATCAACGACGCGAGCGGCCTGAGCTTCTCTAGCGGCCTGAGGTCGATCCTCCGCCAGGACCCGGACGTGGTGTTCGTGGGAGAGATGCGAGACCCAGAGGTCTCGGCGATCGCGGTCCGCGCGGCTCTGACCGGGCACCTCGTCCTCTCGACCTTGCACACGAACAGCGCGGCCGAGTCGCTCATGCGCCTCGCGGACATGGGCGTTCCGCCGTACCTGCTCGCGAACGCCCTCATCATGATCATCGCGCAGCGCCTGGTTCGACGCATCTGCGCCGAGTGCGCGAAGCCCTACCAGCCGACGCCCGAGGAGGCGAAGAGCTTCCACCTGACCCCGCAGATCCTCGCCGGCGCCAAGATGAGGAAGGGCGCAGGGTGCGACGCCTGCATGAACTCGGGCTACCGCGGCCGGATCGCGGTCTACGAGCTCCTCAACGTCACGAACGAGCTGAGGGAGCTCGTTCGCTCGGGCGCACCCGTCGAGAAGATCCTCGCCGCCGCCCAGGCCGGCGGAATGGCGATGCTCTACGACGCCGGCGTCCGGCGCGCCCTGGCGGGCGAGACGACCCTCGACGAGGTCCAGCGCGTGCTCAGCGAGGCGCGCTGAGATCTCACTAGTGCGGCGCGGCGCAGGTTCGGCCAGGCGTTGGGCCGAGGCGAAAGGCGGAGAGGACAACAGGCAACAGGCAACAGGCAACAGGCGGCCCCTTTTTGACCACCCCCTGCGTGACACGTCGGGATTCCGGCAGGTTACGTGGGGGCCGTAGACACAACCGCCTCACCTCGGAGTGATGCGGTCGGCGACCTCCTCATCGTCGACCAGGCGCTCGAGCTC
>JACPQR010000026.1 GCA_016190375.1 Deltaproteobacteria bacterium | reverse complement strand
CTGCGACGAGCCGGGCTCGCCGTACTGCGACGAGGGCTCGAGGGAGTGCTGGGGCTGCCGGGACGACGACGACTGCGACGACGCCGGGACGCCGATCTGCGGCGCGAACCACCAGTGCCGCGGCTGCCTGGGCGGCGGGGAGTGCGGAGGCCAGCAGTGCGACGAGGGCCAGTGCGTGAATTGCCTGGACGGCGGCGACGACCAGGACCCGGGCTGCACGGCCGGCTCTCCCCACTGCGACGAGTTTTCGCGCGAGTGCTGGGCCTGCCGCACGAACGCGGACTGTCCGAACGATCCACAGCGCTTCTGCGACGGGGGCACCCACGCCTGCCGGGCCTGCGCAGACGGCGCGGAGTGCGCGGGCGCTGCGCTGGGCCAGGCCTGCGTGGACGGCGACTGCGAGGAGTGCGACGACGACGGCGACTGCGCGGGGAGCCCCGGCGGCCCGGCCTGCGACGATCTTGCGTGCGTGGCGTGCAGGACGGACGGGAACGACGGCGCGACCGACCCGGGCTGCACGGTCGGAGAGCCCTTCTGCAACGAAGGCGACCCCCGCACCTGCCGGGCCTGCCGGACAGACGCGGACTGCCCGGAAGCGACGGCGTCCTTCTGCGACGCGGGCACGCACGTCTGCCGCGGCTGCGACACGGACCAGGAGTGCGACGACGCGGGGCTGGGCAAGGGCTGCCTGGGCACGGGCGAATGCGTGGACTGCGACGAGGATGCGGACTGCACGGACGGCGAGACGCTGCACGGCTGCGACCCTAGGGAGAACACCTGCTCGGGGGCCGTCGCGGGCGACGTGAGCCAGTGCCAGCCGTGCGTGTCGGACCTGGACTGCTCGCTGGACGGCTCGAGCGCCTGCGTGGTGGTGACGTTCGGCGACCCGGCGGTGGAGGTGGGGACGTACTGCGCGCTCCAGTGCTCGGACCCTGACGGGCTACCGCCAGACGTCTATTGCTCCTCGAACGTGGGCCGAGGGAACCGCTGCTTATCCGTTCAGACGCGTAGTTTACAGAATAACGACTTATGCGTACCAGCCACGACCACCTGCGAGGCGTACGGCCGGCACAACGACAACGGGTGCGCCGGACTCCAGGGCTTCTGCAGCCATGACGGTGAGGACGGGGACGGTGATGGGTTCTGCATCACCAACGCCCAGGATGTTCGCCGCTGTACCTACCCCTGCACCAGCAGTGGGGATTGCCCGAGCCCCTTCGGCTGCGGCACGATGGTCCCTGGCCTATGCAATGTCTCAAGCAACTGATGCGCTTCCTGTCACTGAGCGGGCTCCTCCTCGCGGCCTGCCCGACGGGCGAGTGCCCGGAGGGCACGGCCGAGCGCGAGGGCGAGTGCGTACGCGTCGAGGCCGACGCCGGCGCCGAGGCCGACGCCGGCGCCGAGGGCGAGGGCGAGGGTGAAGGCGAGGGCGAAGGCGAGGGCGAGGGCGAGGGCGAATGCCCCGAGCCCCAGGTGCTCTACGCCGACGCGGACGAGGACGGGCACGGCGACCCATCGATCGCAATCGAGTCCTGCGACCCGGTCGACGGCTACGTGGATACGGGCGATGACTGCGACGACGACCGCGCCGATGTCCTTCCTGGCGCGGACGATCCGCCCGACTGCACCGATCAGGATTGCGACGGGACGGACACCGGCGACGACGACCATGACGGTGTGGCGGCGGCGGCCTGCGGAGGAGGTGACTGCGACGACATGAACGCCGACGTGTTCCCCGGCGCGGCCGACTCGTTGGGCAATTCGCGCGATGACAACTGCGACGGCGTCGATGGCGTCGACGGAGACGGCGATGGCGTCGCATCGATTGCCTCCGCCGGCAACGACTGCGACGACGGTGACGCTTCGGTGCGTCCCGGAGCCGCCGACACGGTGGGCGATGGCGTCGACCAGAGCTGCGACGGCATCGACGGGACCGACGGTGACGGCGACGGGCATGCCTCGCTGGCGTCTGGTGGCGACGACTGCGACGATGGCCGCGCGGCGACGTACCCGGGTGCCGCCGACACGGTCGGCAACGCGATCGACGACGATTGCGACGGGCTCGACGGCGTCGACGCGGACCAGGACGGGCATGCATCGGTGGCGTCCGGGGGCGACGACTGTGACGACGGAGTGAGCCAGATCAACCCGTCGGCGGCCGAGATTTGCAACGGGTTAGACGACGATTGCGCCGGTGGACCGGACCAGACCTTTGCCTGCGTTCTCGGCGCCACGGACGTGTGTCAGACGGCCTGCTCCACGACGGGTCTGTCCACCTGCGTCGACTGTTCCTGGTCGGCCTGCGTTCCGCCGGCGGAGGTCTGCAACGGCGCCGACGACGACTGCGATGGCAGCGCCGACGAGATCTTCGCCTGCGTCGACGGGTCGAGCAGGTCGTGCGTCTCCTCGTGCGCGACGACGGGGACCGAGGCATGCGTGGATTGCTCGTGGTCGGGCCTTTGCGTTCCGCCTGCCGAGACGTGCAACTACACCGATGACGACTGCGACGGGCTGATCGACGTCGATGACCAAGGTGACGACATGCAGGGCTTCGCCGGCGTGCCCGTTCGCGTCACGACCAACAACATGGATTCTCTGAATCCTCGTATCTCGTGGACAGGCGCCGCATACGCATTGACGTGGTGGGATACCTCCAGCGGCAGCGCCACCTGGATTGCCGTCGTCCGATCGAGCGGAGCCTTCGATGTCGCGCCCATGACCATCGCTGGCAACGCGTTCGGCGACGGGCAGGCCGATATCGCTGCCGCAGCCGGATCGTTGTTCGTGAGCTGGAGCTCGGGCCAGGTGATGGAGCGTCAGCTCGACGGAACCTTCGTCCAATCCGACTGGCTGCCGCTCGGCGGAGGTGGCAGAACCGTGGACATGACTCCGACCACGACGGGCGTCCTGGGCTTCTCCGGGTGGCTCGATGTCGACGACGAGGTTACCTATCGGTGGCATTCGGAGCCAGGCGAGGATCCGGTAGGCGTGGGTGACGTCGGCTTGTACCTGCCGGACGGCGACGCCAATCCAGGCGGGGACGTCGTCGCCGGCGCCTTCATCGACGCCGGCACGGCAGAGATCGTGGTCGAGCTTCTCAACCCCTCCGCTGTGATCACCCGCGGGCAGGTCCGGACGGGCGAGGTCGGCACCTCCGTCGCGATTGCTCACGGCCAGGACTCGATCCTCGTCGTCTATTCGACGGACGGGGGAGCCGGTCCGATGAATGCCCTCCCCATGGACACCGAGCTGGCCCTGGCGGATTTCCGGGAGGTCGACGGCAGCGGAAGGATCGCGGCCGATGGTGTCGCGTCATCCGGGCTGGACTACCTCGTGGCGTACCGCCAGGACGCGGAGATCCTCGCCGTGCGCCTGGCGCCCGATGGAACGGTCCTCGGCTCGCCGGTCGCCTTGCCGAGAACGTCGGAGCCCGTCGTCACTCCGCGGGTCGTCTGGAACGGCGACGGATACGGCATCGCTTACACGGACATTCCGGACGGGACGGACCAGGAGGTCTTCGTGGCCCCGTATGGTTGTGGGCCGTAGTGGCCGCGGCGCCGAGCCTCCTCGCCCATCAGTCGACAGCGGATCATCGGAGCGGTAGCGGCCTCGGGCTCGCGAAGCTCGGCGCCCGCTTGCCGCGGCGGCGGCTCCAGCAGGCTCAATCGAGCCAGGTGGGCTCCTCGCCCGCACCGCTTTCGACCGTGTCGTCGCCGAGCATCGGCCAGGTCCGGCGAAGGAGGCTCCCCGTGGTCAGGCGGGAATGCCGGCGACGGTGCCTGGTGTAGCCGCTCGCGCTCGATGTCGCAGTTCGGCTCGAGATCGTGCTCGCGGTGCGTGCGGCCACCCATGGCGTCGACCACGACTACGAGGGCCACGGCCAGCGCTCTCCATCAAGATCTGCGAGCACCCCTCGTGCTACCCTGCTCGTCGGCTTGACGTCCCGGGGTTGCCGACCGCCGCGGGGCACTGGGAGGGCGGATGAGCGAAGCGAGTCGCGAACGAGCGGACGCGGATTCACTCCACGGGAGCCCGGGGCCCCCAGCGAGCGAAGCTCGGCTGGGGTGGATCGAGCGGGGGGGCCGGGGGGCCGAGCAGGCCCACCCGGTGGAGCGATGAGCCGCATTGTCAACGCCCGTTCGACGTCGATTCTCGGCCTCGGCTCCGCCGTCCTCGCGATCTCGCTGGTCGGCTGTTCCGACATCGACTGCCCGGCGGGCACGGAGCTCCGGGACGGCGAGTGCACGCGGATGGAGTCGGATGCGGGCGGTGACGGTGACGCCGACTCGGACGCAGACGCAGACGCAGACGCCGATGCCGATGGCGACGCGGACGCCGACGCGGACAGCGACACCGACGCGGACGCCGATGCGGACAGCGACACCGACGCGGACGCCGATGCGGACGCCGACGCGGACGCCGACG
>JACPQR010000190.1 GCA_016190375.1 Deltaproteobacteria bacterium | reverse complement strand
GCGTCGCCCTCGCAGCCGCCCCCCGAGCTTCCCCCTCCGCCGGAGTCGCCCTCGCATCCGCTCCCGCCGCCGGAGCCACCCTCGCTCGAGCCGCCCTCGCAACCGTCACCCCCGGAGCTGCCGTCCTCTATGTCGCCGCCCGAGTCGCCCTCGCACCCGTTGCCCCCGCCCCCGCTGCTGGTCTCCGGAGCGGGCTCGGGGTCGGTGCCGCAGCCGTAGTCGAGGTACAGGTCCCAGTCCCTCGGCGGAGGGTCGTAGTCGACGTAGACGTCCCCCTCGGCGTCCTCGCCGTAGGTCTGGTCCGCGAGCGGCTCGTCCGACAGCGGGGGCACGTCGGGACGGTAGAAGGCGCCGACGACGCGCCGGACGTGTCCATACCCATCCGTGAAGGCCAGGTCGAATCTACCCGCCGGAGGGCTTGCCGCGCGGTCCTCGAGGATCAGGCGCACCTCCCCCGAGCCCGACTCGCTCTCGAAGATCGGCTCGCCGTCCAGGTACTCGCGATACCGCGCGTCGACGCCCGTCGTGCCCGTTCGCGCGGTCGGAACGTCGAGCTCGAGCTCGAGGTAGCGCGAATCGACCCGGAAGGTCCCGACGTACAGGTAGACGCCAGGCGAGTAGCGCGAGCCCGCGCGCGAGACGATCGCCTCGGCGGACGCCTGCTCGCCACGAACCTCGTTTCCAGCGGTGTCGACGCAGGCCTCCCGATCGCAGATGACGGCCTCGTCGAAGATCGTGAGGGCGACCTCGCTGTCGTCCTCCCCGGAAGAGCAGAAGCACATGAGCGCGGAACTGGCGCCGGCCAGGAAGAGAGCTCCGTCAGCCCGCATCAGAAGTACCAGGTGTTCGAGAGGTACAGGGCCTTTCGCTCGTTGTCCGCATCGTCGCCGTGACCCGAGGCGACCGCGACGAGGTCTGCTCCACGGTCGGCGATCGACCACTCGAAGCGCAGCCCCGCCGAGGCGCTCGGGTGCCAGCGCGCCTGCAGGCCGACCCCGAGCACGAAGACGCCACCCCAGCTCGTCGACTGAAGCGCTCGCTCCCCCTGGCGCTCGAGCGTTGCCGTGTGGCCCGCCGTGCCGCCGAGGACGTCGACGTAGAGCCGGAAGATGCGCGACCACAGCGGAAAGACCGTCCGCATGCCGCCCGCCAGATCGTGATCCGCTTCCCACGCCTCGAAGGGAACGCCCGTCCCGTAGTGGATCCCGTCACCTGCGAAGAACGAGGACCGGTAGCTTCCGACGACGTAGAAGCGGGGCGGAAACCCACGGAACTTCCCCCCGACCCCGACGACCCCGCCGAAGCTCCAGCCGAGGTCGAGGTAGTCCGCTGCGGTCCCCGCGATCCCGCCGTGCAGCTCGAGCAGGAAGTGCGTTCCTTGCTCGGCCCGGGCGCTGGGTGCCCAGGCAAGCCCGCCCGCCAGAAGCAGAAGGCCCAGTCGTGACCTCATCGAGCCAAACCTCCGAGCAAACCCCGCGCCGCCCCGAAACCCCCGGCGATGGCCGACAAGTCGTCGGAAATCCGACGACCTGTGGCGATCACACCACAGCAGGGGTCACACGAGAAGATCCGCGTTCACGATCGTCGGGCCCCAGTCAACGCTCGACGCAGCCCAGATCGTCGATGCACACGCCGCAATCCTCGAACGCGCTCGACACGACGACCGGCCCGCGATCGTCGTACGAGCCGTCGGAGACGACGGCGTGGACCACCTCACCCTGGTCGACGCAGATGCCGACTGTCGCGCCATCGCCCCTGGAGCTCGCGACGCGGCAGCCGACGTCCTCCGATCCGCAATCGCCAAACAGGGAGAGGCTCCTCGTCACCCCCACCTCGAAATCGATCGACGCCTCGAGGTAACCCGCCGCCTCGGCGGTGAAGGAGAAGAACACGTCACGGCCGGTGTCGTCGTCCATGCAGGACGCATCGTGGTCATCCCCCGACCAGGTCGTGTCTCCTTCGGCGTCGACGTCGATCTGGCTCTCGATGGCGTCGGGACAATCGTCCCCTTCTGTGCACAGGTTGTTCGCGGTCGCGAGCTCGACGGTGCCGTCGCAGCCGACGAGCACGCCCCAGCCGCGCTCCTCCTCGCAGAGACACTCGGGGTTCAGGTCGCAGACCCCGACGATGTACGCCTCGCAAGAGGGCCCCCCGGCGCTACCCAGGACCTGCTCGGCTCCCGGATCCTCGACGTCCGGGTAGACGGTCTCGACCGCGATCCGCTCGGCGTCCTCGAGCGGGATGCAGGTGGGTCTTTCGAAGGCGCACCGACCCAGGACGCACGCCACGTCGGGGGCGACGTTCGGGCACTGCACGCAGAGGGGATCGGGCGTCTCGCAGGCCCCGACCGCGGCCTCGAGATCGAAGGCCCGATCCACGCGGACCGCCGCGAGCTGGGAGTGACAGCACGGGTCGATGTCGATCGAGGTGCAATCGGAGGCGTCGTCGCAGGTGACGTCGTCGCAGTCGTAGCCGAGGATCTGCCCCTCCATGCAGCCGCAGTCCCAGACGTCGACGAAGCCGGCCGGGCTGCCGGGGACGCAGGCGCACTCGCCGCCCGCACACTCGTCGCCCTCCGCGCACCGTACATCGCAGGTGCCGCAGTTCTCCGGATCCGTCTCGGTGTCCGCGCAGCCCGATGCGCAGCAGGTCGAGGAGCGGGTCCCGTCGCAGGCGGGATCGGGCCCACAGACGCACTGGTCATCGACGCAGGCGCCCTGGTCCGGCAGGCAGCCCTGTCCCCCACAATCCCCGTCCGCATCCCCGTCCGCATCCCCGTCGGCATCGCCGTCGCCATCGGCGTCGCCATCGGCGTCGGCGTCGGCGTCGGCGTCGGCGTCGGCGTCGGAAGCATCGTCGCCTCCGCCGCAGCTCGAGAGCAGGAGCATGACCAACCAGGAGGAGTGCACGACGAGCCGCATGGGGCTCATCGTACCCTCGCCCCTCCCGCGTCCCCAGAGGAAACTCGGCGCTCCATCCGAAGACCCACACTGGCAGGGTGCTCGGATGACAACGCGCATGCGCGCGCTCTCTTCCCGTGCGACCTCCGACATGCGCCGGCCTCCGACCTTGCAGCCCTGAGCGCGTGATGCCTACCATCGCCGCCGTATCCCGGCCCCAGACTTGGAGGAACTTGAAATGCGCAAACGGCTTCTCGGACTTCTCGGACTTCTCGTGCTCCTCAGCGCGACGCTCGGCGAGACCGTGGGCTGCGGCGTACGTCAAGGCATCCAACACCGGCGTGGAGGACTGGTTCGGCTACAGCGTGGCGCTCTCGGAGGGCGGGACCGTCATGGCGGTGAGCGCTCGGCTCGAGGACAGCGCCGCGACCGGCGTGGGCGGCGACCAGGGGAGCGACCTGGCCAGCCAGAGCGGCGCCGTGTACGTCTTCCGCCGCTCCGACAGCGCTTGGGCGCAGGAGGCGTACGTCAAGGCATCCAACACGGACGCAGATGACCGGTTCGGCGAGAGCGTCGCGCTCTCGGCGGACGGCGGCGTCCTCGCGGTGGGCGCGACGTTGGAGGACAGCGCCGCGACGGGCGTCGGCGGCGACGAGGAGAGCGACCTGGCGCTCGATAGCGGGGCGGCATACGTCTTTCGCTTCGCGGGCGGAGCGTGGGCACAGGAGACGTACGTCAAGGCGTCCAACGGCGGGCTCGACGACTGGTTCGGCGGGCGCGTCGGGCTCTCGGCGAACGGGAGCGCCCTGGCGGTGGCCGCCTACACGGAGGACAGCGCCGCGACGGGAGTGGATGGCGACCAGGGGAGCGATGCGACGAGCAACAGCGGCGCGGTGTACGTGTACCGCTGACGCCAATCGCGGTCGGAGGCCGGAGCGGCGACGGAGCCCGATCGAGCCTGGCCCCATTGCCGCCCCGTGAGGCTCGGGGTAGGCTGGCGCCCTCACGAGGGGAGCGAAGCGCATGGACACCAAGACCATCCAGACCTTCTTCGAAGCAGCCTGCTCGGATGAGACGATCCAGAAGGAGCTTCAGGCCGTCGAGCCTGGAGCATCGGCCGCCGAGCGTATCAGCGCCATCGCCAGGTCTCGCGGGTTCGAGTTCTCGGCGACCGACCTGCGAGCCGCGATGGGAAAGACCGGCGCTCTTTCCGACGCGGAGCTCGGACAGGTCGCAGGCGGGATAATCATCGTCGGCGGCGCCCCCACCCAAGGGAGCCTCGACGTCCGGGGCATCAAGATCAACGCATACGTCGAATCGGCGCTCGGAGCGGTTCGCTAGACCGCACGGGACGGGAAGATGGTGCGAGGGGAGCGCCGTTGATCGCGGGCACGGCGCTCCTCGATCTCGTGGGGACGCTCCGGGCGTGTCGGCCGGACGAGACGCTGGCCCGGATACGGCCCATGTTCCCCACCTTCGGGTTGACCCGGCTCGCGCGCGTGACGGGCCTCGACAGGATCGGCGTCGAGGTCACGATCGCCGTGCGGCCTCTGTCCCGCTCGCTCACGGTCTCGCAGGGCAAGGGGCTCACCGCCGAGCTGGCCGACGCTTCGGCGGCGATGGAGTCCATCGAGCTGTGGCACGCCGAGCATCTGGCTCCCCCTGACGCCGAGGGCACTTTCTCGCGTCTCGCCGCGCGCCACGCCATGGTCGATCCCTCGGAGCTCCCACCAGGCCTGTACCGCGGACGTGCCGACCTTCGCGAGACGCCCGCCGGCTGGTACCGCGGGACCGACCTCATCACCGGCCACGAGCTCCTCGTGCCCGACTACGCGATCGACGTGCGCGCCGACGAGCCGAGACCCGAGTGGGCCACGGTCCTGTGCACCACGAACGGCCTCGCCTCGGGCAACACCCGCGACGAGGCGATCTGCCACGCGCTCCTCGAGGTGATCGAGCGCGACGGCGTGGCGCATCTCGAGCGCGATCCCGGGCGCGCGGCCACCGCCGAGGTCGACCTCGCCTCGGTGGACGGACCCGCACGGCCGATCGTGGACCGACTCCTCGAGGTTGGCATGCGCGTCCGCGTACACGACGCCACGTCGGCGGCAGGCGTACCGACATTCGCGTGTCGCCTGCGTGGGGACGCCGAGCTGCGCGGCCTGGCGACGTGCGTCGGGCAGGGCGCCCACCTCTCCAGGGACATCGCTCTCCTGCGCGCCCTCACCGAGGCCGTCCAGTCCAGGCTCACGCTCATCACCGGCTCGCGGGACGACCTCGATTCGTCGCGGTACGCCGAGATGCGTCGATCGGCGCACGAGGAGCCGCCGCTTGCGGGCTCGGCCGGGACCAGGGCGTATCCGTCGCTGCCGTCCCCCGAGATCCCGGGAAGCTTCCCGGAGATCGTGGCCGACCTCACGAGACGGGTACGGAACCTCGGGGCGAGGCACGCGGTCGTCGTCGACCTCACGAAGCCCGAGCTCGGAGTTCCAGTCGTGTTCGTTCTGGTCCCGGGGCTCCAGCAACTCCAGCACTGAGGACTCGGGTGAGCTCGACGATCGTCTTTCTCGGCCCCTCGCTGGACCCGGAGACGGCGCGGAGGCTTCTGCCGGGGGCGCTCTTCCTGCCGCCCGCACAGTGCGGCGATCTCTTGCGCGTCTTGCGCATGAATCCGAGGGCCATCGTGCTGATCGACGGGCTCTTCGAGCAGCGGCCCGCCGTCTGGCACAAGGAGATCGCGCTCACTCTCGAGCGAGGTGTCCCCGTCCTCGGGGCCGCGAGCATGGGCGCGCTGCGTGCCGCCGAGATGTGGCCAGTCGGGATGCTGGGAGTGGGCTGGATATTCGAGCAGTTCCGCGACGGGGCCCTGATGGACGATGACGAGGTGGCGGTCGTCCAGGGCGCGGATGGCGAGGCGCTCAGCGACGCGATGGTCAACGTGCGGGCAACGGTGGCGCGAGCCGTGGAGGCGAAGATCGTTTCGGGACATTCGGCCCGTCGCTTTCTCGCCCAGGCCAAGGCCGTCTTCTACGCCGAGCGCAGCCTGTTCGACCTCGTGTCCCGAGACCCGGAGCTCGTCCCGCTCGAGGCGTGGATCCGCGAGCACGGCGTCGTCGACATCAAGCGGCAGGACGCCATGGCAGCGCTCGTGCTGGCTCGCGGCTTCGACGAGACGGCGTGGCCCTCGCCTCCCCCGGTCGCGACCCCGCGAACCACCTTCCTCCGGTGCGCGCTCCGTCTCGCGAGCTGCAGCCCCCTTCACTCGCCCTCCCCGGGGCTCCCCGAGCGCGAACGAGTGCTCCTTGCGGCGCGGTATCTCGGCAGCACGTACGTTCAGACGAAGGAGCTGGCGCTCCTTCGAGCGGCGCTCCGGGACCTCGTCTCGCAGGATGACGTGACCTCGCTCGACGAGCTCGAGGCGACGCTACTCGACTCGACCCGCCCCGACGACGTGGCCGCCCATGTCCGGTGGCTGGTACGGCTCGACATCGGTCGCTACGAGCTCTTCGTCCGGGCCCACTTCCGGGAACGTGTTCCAGATACCGCGCCCGGCCAGGGCGCCTTCCTTGCACGTCCCCAAGCCCGCGATGGACGTGCCAGTGGGTCTGAGCGTGGTCGGGATCGGGAACGCGAGCCATCGGCCGCCACCGTGCCCCTCCTCGCCAGGGCCTGGCGTCTCGTCGATCTGGCCTTCGAGAGCGCCGGGATCGATGCCGACGCGGAGTCCCTGAAGCGGTGGGCCATCGCCTATCGCGTCCGCCACGGCCTCTCGACCCCGCAGAGCATGACTGCCTTCCTCGGCGAGAACGGTCTCGACGCGCGCGAGTGGGTGGAGATGGTGCGCATGGCCGCCCTCGCGCAGCGCGCGGGCCACGACCTTCACCTCACGACCTTCTTCGCCCGTGACGCGGACGAGCGCTCGCACTGGCTCGAGCAAGCGCTGCGGGAGACGGGTCACTGGGAGGCCGCGGAGCGGATCCTCGACGACCCGCGCCGCGCCATCCTGCCTCGAACCTCCCTCGAGGCGCTGGAAAGGGACTTCGTCTTCGGCGAAGACCGAGCCGAGGCCGAGCTCGCGGAGCTCACCGGTCGGCGACGTCTTGCTGCGACAGGAGCCTAGTTGCCGCGCTTCGACGGCGCCTTGGTCTTGGCCGGCGCCTTGGT
The DNA here is from genome assembly GCA_016190375.1 of Deltaproteobacteria bacterium. GTDB lineage: Bacteria > Myxococcota_A > Polyangia > JACPQR01 > JACPQR01 > JACPQR01. Next base: position 1,967 of record JACPQR010000190.1, on the reverse strand, counting down.
CGGCGGCGCGGGCTCCTCGTCCTCGGCGGTTCCCCCGTCGGCCTCGTCCCGTGTCACGCCGGTACCGGCCGACTCCTCCTGCTGGATGGCGGCCTCGTTGCGGTCCCAGTGGTCCACCCGGCCGTCGCCGTCCACGTCCTTGCCCACGCGGATGACGTGGCCGTTCTCGTAGTACTCCCAGACGTCCTTGCGACCGTCGGCGTTGGAGTCGCGCTCCGCGCGCGAGACGGTCCCCCGATCGAGGTACACCCAGGTGTCCACGCGACCGTCCCGGTTCGTGTCGGTCTCGCGCCTGGCCACCGCGCCGCTCTCGAAGAAGTTGACGGAGTCGATGCGACCGTCGAAGTCTCGGTCGCTCTCCTCGCGCAGCGGACGCCCCTCGTCGGTGTAGTAGCGGAAGACGTCCTTCACACCGTCGCGATTGAGATCGATCTCCCGGCAGACCATCACCAGGTGCGACTCCTCTCCTTCGCCGACGCGGACGTACACCTTCCGGATGTCGGGGACGCCGTCCTCGTCGGTGTCCTGGTCCTGGACCTCGCGACCCTGACGGTCGCAGCGGCCCTGGTCCTGTTCGGCGTGGGAGCCCCTCAGCCCCTGCGCACGCTCACCGCGTCGCGCCCGCTGCCGTCTCGCCTGTTGCTCGCCTCCGCAGCCGTCCAGTCCCGGCGCGCCCGTGATGATGAGGAGGCAGGCGATCGTGATCTTGTCGCGCATGGCATCAGCCCTCCGCCCCGGCGGAGGTCTCGGCCCCCTCGCCGCCCGGCGAAGGCTCCGGCGCCGCGGGTGGCGGTTGTGGCTCGGCGCCCCGACCCGGTTGAGCTTGCGGCGCTCCGCGCTCGCCCAGCTCGGGGTCCTCGTCGGTCCGATCGGGCCGGCCGTCTCCGTCCTCGTCGTACTGGATGCGATCGAGACGGCCCGACGAGTAGCGCTCCCAGAAATCCGCCCGGCCGTCGCCGTTCGTGTCGCGCTCCGTCCGGGCGATCATGCCACCCGCGTAGTACTCCCAGGTGTCGAAGCGGTTGTCGAAGTTCGTGTCCAGCTCTCTGCGGGTGACCTGGCCGGCCTGGAAGAATGTGATCTGGTCGACGCGGCTGTCGAAGTCGAGGTCATCCTCGAGGCGGATCTCCCTTCCCGACCTGTCGTAGTAGTGGAACACGTCCTTGCGGCCGTCGAAGTTGAGGTCCACCTCCCGGCAGACTTCGGTCGGTCCCTCGAAGATCTGTCGCAGGTCGGGACTGCCGTCCCCGTTCACGTCGAGCGTCGCCTCGCGTCGCCCGCCGCCACCCTCGCAGCTCGCCAGCGCAGTGGTGCCGCCGCGGCTTCCCTCGGGCGTGGTCGGCCGCCCCGATGACGCACCGCCACTGCCTCCACCACAGGCGGCCAGGGCCAGAGCCGCTCCCAGGATCTTCGCGAGATCGTTCATGGACGCGACAAGCGTAGGAAAACGCCGGGGTGAACGCAACTACGTATCGCGCCTGCCGCGCAATGGAACCATTGATGCCAGGCAGGCCCGAGCCCCGAGCCGAACCGGCCGCAGCCTCTCGACCCCGGCCGGGAAAAACGACTCTCGCAAAGGCGCCAAGCCGCCAAGAGCCGGAACACGGATCGTCGCCACGGCGGCGACTCGAGCACGACCGTTGCGGGCCGGATCCCCTCCGGCCCTTTGCGGCGGGTGCGTTGCACGGACCCGGGTTCGGCATGGCCAACCCCCGCGGCGAGCCGGTTTGTTGATCTCCACCAGCATCGCCGGTAGGACGAAGCGACAGGCGACAGGCGACCGGGAAGCGTCGGAGCCGGAACCGCGCTGGTTCGGTCAAGCCGTGAGCGGTGCGTGCAATCCGCTGTCCGGAATTGCCAGTTGCCTGTTGCCAGTCGCCTGTTGCCTGTTCCGGATTCAAGCCTGCGTTGGTCTGGGCGGCGGCGAAAAACCCGGGACCGTGCAACGCACCCGCATGGATTGACAT
>JACPQR010000188.1 GCA_016190375.1 Deltaproteobacteria bacterium | reverse complement strand
GTCCACGTCCACGTCGCCGTCAAGGTCCACGTCAACGGCGACGGCGACGACCAGCGAAACCCGGGACCGTGCAACGCACCCGAGATCGAGGGGCGCGATTGGCTGACGCGTGGCGGGTCTCGATCTGTGTAAGATGGAGCCCGTGAGTCGCGCGGGGATCGTGCTCGTCACCCAGCACGCCGACATGCGGGAGGTGCTGGCGCCGTTCGGACGGGGCGTCGTGGCTGACGAAGAGGGCTCGGTCGCGACCGCGATCGAAGCCGCGCTGTCCTCGCCCGCGCGAGCGCGCGTGATCGGCGTCGTCCTGGCGCGGCTCGAGGACCCGGCGGGACTTGGCGCGCTGGCCGATCGGGCGCGCGATGCCGGCAGCGCGCTGGTCGCGCTGCCCCTGGCGATGCCGAGGGCGCACGACGCGGCACTCCATGCCGTGGCTCGTCAGCACGCGCTCGGCGTCGCGGGGAGCCTCGACTCGCTCCTGGATGCCTGCGCGACGATGGCGGCGTCGGCCCTTCCCCGCGGGCCGCGGGTGGCGATCGTATGCGGCTCGACGCCGGTCGCGCGCGATCTGGCCGAGCTCGCCGTGCGACGTGGCCTCGACGCCACGCTGATCGACGGCCGTGACAGGGGCCTTGCGCGCACGCTCGGGCCAAGCGACATCATCGCCCTGGCCGGAAACGACGCCCGGCTCCCTCGGGCGCTGGCGCCGGGGCGAACGATTGTTCGGGCCGAGGTGCCCGCGGGCGGCGGCGGGCGCGGGACACCAGCGAGGGGCGCCGTTCGGGGCGGAGAGCGGCTGGTCGCCTTGCTGCGGCTCCTTCAGGCTGTGGGTCGTCCACGGCCCAAGGGCACCGCGAAGGCAAGCCCGCGGCCGAACGGGATCGAACCCGACGCGGCCCGCGCGATCCTCGAGGGCCCGGCGAGAGTGCTCTCCGAGCCATCGTCCAAGCGAGCGCTCTCTCCCTACGGAATCCCGTTTGGGCGCGAGGTCCTGTCCACGAGCGCGAGCATGGCGGAGCAGGCGGCGCGCTCCATGCGACCGCCGCTCATCGCGAAGATCGCCTCGCCGGATCTGCTCGACAAGCTGGCCGGCAGGGGGATCCTGCGGGAGATCACCAGCCGTCAGGGGGCACGCACCGCCTATCACTCGCTCGTGCGCGCCGCGCTGCGAGCACGGGCGGACGCGCGGATCCTCGGAGTTCTCCTGTCCGAGACCATCCGGGGAATCGCCGAGGTGAGGATCCGGGCCGTCCGCGATCCCGACCTTGGCTTCCTCATCCAGCTCGGCGGAAGCGGGGATCTGGGGCTGGGCCTGCCACCCGATCCCGTGATGCTGGTGCCTGCCACGAGGGCCGACGTCGTCGAGCTCGTCGCGGCCGCACCGGTCGCGCGCTACTACGACGGCTCCTTCGGGCGTGAGCCCGGCGATCTGCGGGCGCTCGCGGAAACGATCGCGCGCCTCGTGGCCTTCGCCTCGGACTTCCGGGATTCGGTCTCCGAGGTAGTGCTCGACCCGGTCGTGGTCCGGGCGAAGGGACAGGGAGTGGTCGCCACCGACGCTCGTGTGTCGGTCTCGCCTCCGAAGCCAGGCGGGTGAAGACCGAGAAACCGAGAAACCGTGATCCGTCCCCTCACGCTGCGACGGCGGGTGGTGCGGCCTCGCGGAGGCGGACGGACACCAGCTTCGAGATCCCGGGCTCCTGCATCGTGATTCCGTAGAGGATGTCGGTCTTCTCCATCGTCCGCTTCGAGTGGGTGATGAGGATGAACTGCGATCGCTCGGTCATCTCGCGGATGACCTCGATGAACCGACCGACGTTTGCCTCGTCGAGCGGCGCATCGACCTCATCGAGCAGGCAGAAGGGGCTCGGGCGCACCTGGAACATCGCGAAGATGAGCGCGACCGCGGTCAGAGCCTTCTCGCCGCCGCTCATGAGCTCGATGCTGGCCAGCTTCTTGCCCGGGGGTTGAGCGAGGATCTCGACGCCGGTCTCGAGCAGATCGTCCGGCGCGGTCAGCTCGAGGCTCGCCCGTCCGCCCCGGAAGAGCCTCGGGAACAGCTCCTTGAACCGCTCGTTCACCGCGTCGAACGTCTCGCGGAAGAGCTTGCGGGACTCCCGGTTCATCTTCGTGATGGCGCTCTCGAGCTGCCCGAGCGCGTTCTCGAGGTCCGACTTCTGATCGGTCAGGAACTCGAGCCGCTTCGACTGTTCCGCGTGATCCTGGATCGCGGTGAGGTTGATCTCGCCCATCCGCGCGACGAGCCGGTTGAGCTCCCCCAGGCGCTCGCGCAGCGAGTCGTCGGGCTGCTCGCGCATGTGGTAGTCGCCGAGGACGGATGGCAGCGCGATGCCGTACCGCTCCTGGACTTGCTCCAGAAGGTGCGACAGGTGGACCTCCTCTTCGCGCATCGAGAGCTCGAGCCGGCCCAGCTTCTGGCGGACCTCGTCGAGCCTCGACCGCACCAGCTTCAGCGCCGATTCCCGCTCACCGAGATCCTGCCGCTCCCCTTCGCACCTCGCGCGCATCTCGGCCGCCGCGCTCCGGGCGGCCTCGGCCTGCACGACGAGGTCGCAGAGCTCCTCGCGGGCGCCGAGGAGCGCAGCGGCGGAGTGGCCCTGCTTGGCCGCCCCGCGCTCGATCTCGTCCTTCAGGCGGGCGCCGCGCTGACCGACCTCGTCCTGCGCCTGGTCCACCCGGCACGCGGCGGCCCTGACGCCTTCGGCCTTCTCGCGGGCCGCGGCCGCCCGCACCTTGGACTCCGTGACCTCGTCCGCCCTCGCCAGCGTGGCCCGTCGCGCGGCGTCGAGATCGCGCGACCCTTCCTCGAGCATGGCCGCGAGCTCGTCCCCCTCGCGCCGCGCGCGGTCGGCGTCGCTCCTGGCAATGCCGAGCTCCAGCGCCGCCTCGGCCATCACACCCGCCAGGTCGCACGCCTCGCGCGCCAGGGCGTCGATCCGGTCCTGGGTCCGGGTGACCTCCTCCTGTGCCCGCCGCCAGGCCTGCTCGGAGGTCACGATCTCGAGCTCGCCCTGGTGGGACTCGCCCAGGAGCGCCTCGACGGCGGTCTCGAGCTCGTGCTTCTCCGCCTTGTGCGAGGCGAAGACGGTCGCCGCGCAGGCGAAGCGAGCCTCCAGCGCCTCCACCTCGCGCGCGAGCGTCCTGACCTCGTGCCGCGCGTGAAGCAGCCCCTCCGCGGTCTCCTCACGCCCGCCGCCCGCCATGGCGCCGGACGCCTCGATCAGCTCCCCTTCCCGCGTGACGAGATCGCGGCCGTCGGTGCCGCGCTGCCACAGCGCGATGCCCGCCTCGAGGTCCTCGACGAGGATCACGTCTCCGATCAGGAGCCGCGCCAGTGCATCGTCCTGGGGAGCGTGGCCGACCTGATCCGCGAGGTACCCGACCACGCCTGGGCGGTCGGGAAGCTCGCGTCTCGGTCCCACGACGGTCCGTGGAGCCGCGGGGACGACGTTCGCCCGGCCGAGCTCGCAGGTCCTCAGCCGCTGGATGGCCGACAGGGCATCGGGTACGCCTGCCATCACCACGTGCTGGATCCGCCGGCCCAGGACCGCGGCCATCGGTGGCTCGAGCGCGGGCGGGACGTCGAACACGTCCGCCACCACGCGGAGGTCGCCGGTCTCGAGCAGCGCACGGGCCCCCCGGCTCGCGCCGTCGTAACGGGCGAGCATCTCCTCGAGCGCGTGCAGCCGCGAGCGCTTGCGGCCGAGCTCCTCCTTGATCGATTCGAGGTCACGCTCGGCCGCGCCGACGAGATCGCCGAGGGCCCGAAGTCTGTCCTCCACCTCCGAGCGCCGAGTCCCTATGCTGGAGCGTCGCTCCCGCAGCTCCGAGACCTTCTCTTCGAACGCCAGGGCCTCGGCGGTGACCTCGATGAGCCTCGACTCCGCCGACTCGCGCTCGGCGCGCGCCCGCTCGAGACGGGCCTCGGACTCCTCGCAGCGACGCTCGAGGCTGCGGATGGCGCTCTGGGCGGCAGCCAGCCGGGCGACCGCCTGACCGTGGGCGCCTCGCCATTCCTCGTTCCGCGACTCGATCGCGCCCTCTGCCTCGCGGGCGCGGACGAGCTCGTCCTCCGCGCGTTCGAGTCGCTCCGCCTCGAGCCGCTCGGTCTCGGCGAGACCGGACAGCTCGGCGTCGAGCCGCTCGCGCTCCTCGCCGAGCGATCGCCTCGAGTCCTCGAGCGCTCGGATCTCCGACTCGGCGTCTCGCTCGCGCGCTCGCAGCGCATCGAGGTCCTGGCGCAGATGTTCGATCTCGCTCTCTCGAAGCCGGACGCGGTTGTCGAGCTCGTAGCTCTGCCCCTGCCGGCGATCGAGCTCGGCCTCGCTCGTGGCCAGGTCCAGACGAAGCGCATCGATCTCCACCTCGCCCCGCTCGTGACCTCGCTCGAGCGACGCCGCCTCCTCCGAATGGCCGGCGAAGAGGCCCTCGAGGACCTTGCCCGAGGCCGCGAGCTCCAGCCAGCGATGCGCGGCCACGTGCAGATCGATGTCGCGGATCTCGGCCTTGTAGGTCTTGTAGCGCTCCGCCTTCTGAGCCTGGTACTTGAGCGAGGAGAGGTTCTTCTGGATCTCGGCGACGACGTCGCCCACGCGAAGCAGGTTCTGGCGCGTCGCCTCCATCTTGCGCTCGGCGGCCTTCTTGCGTGACTGGTACTTCGTGATGCCGGCCGCCTCCTCGATGAGGTGCCGCCGGTCCTGCGGGCGCGAGCTCACGATGAAGCCGATGCGCCCCTGCTCCACGATCGAGTACGCCTTGGTCCCCACGCCGGTGCCGAGGAAGACGTCCGTGATGTCCTTCAGGCGGCAGGGCGTCTTGTTGAGCAGGTACTCGCTCTCCCCCGTCCGGAAGAGCCGGCGTGTGATCGCGATCTCCGGATACGCGGCGAGCTCGAGCGGCGCGAGGCCGTCCTTGTTGTCGAACGTCAGCGTCACCTCCGCCATCCCCGTCCCCTCGCGCGACTCGGAGCCGGCGAAGATGACATCGAACATCTCGCGCCCGCGCAGGTGCTTGGCGCTCTGCTCGCCCATCACCCACCGAATGGCGTCGACGACGTTCGACTTGCCGCAGCCGTTCGGCCCGACGACGCCGGTGATGTCCTCGTCGAAGGCGAGGACCGTCCGGTCGGCGAACGACTTGAAGCCACAGATCTCGAGACGCTTGATTTTCATGCCGCTCCCGCTCGCGACCGGCGCATGCATGCCGGTGAGCCCCATCCTTACAGCACGGCTTAACGGATCAGCCGTAAGCCACGCCAGTAATTGGCATTACCAGAATACTATACGGATGCGCAAGCGTTAACGACTGTTCAGGCGTAGAATTCCGTTCAGTGATCTGGTCTTCGGGAGAAATCGCAGGTCCAGCTCTCGAGGTCGAAGTGCTCCCTGCGCGGGCTCTCCACGCTCCAGCGTACGAGCCGGTAGCCGTCCGGGGTCAGGACGAGGTCCCGGACCAGGCCTGCCCATTCGCCCGCGGCGTCCCGACCGGCAATTGTCAGCTCGCCGATGGCGAGGGCTCCGTCGACCAGGCCGGGCAGGTCGGCGGCGCCCGCCCCGACCCTCCTCGCGCAGAACCCGGCGTACCGGGCGCCCACGAAGGGGCGCCAGTCGCGGATGATGCGGGCCGGGCCGTCGGAGTCCATCCGGCGCTGGTCGAGGACGACCTCCGAGAAACCGGGGTCGAAGAGGTCCCGGACCACCGCCTCGCCGGCGCGAAGCCCGTTCACCATCTCGAGGTCGCCCGAGGTCAATCGCCGGAACAGATCGCGGGCGAGCGCGTCCAGCCTGTCGCTCACCGAGGGAGCGCGCACGGGTGCGCGCTCGCTCGCGCCGCACCCGAGGACCAGGACCGCCAGGAGCGGAATCGCCCGACCCACGGCCGCGGAGCATACCCGAAATCGCGGGGTCCCCCAGCGAGCGCAGCTCGCCGGGGTGCAATCGGCCCGAAGAAACTTGACATGGGCAGGCTTATCTGCTGAACGTCTGGGCAGCGTAATGGCAACTCGTGGTCAGCTCGACCTTTTCCCGAAGCCCGGAAAGAAGATCAACGGCAAGGGCGGAGGAGCCCAAGGCCGGCCCCCAGCGTCCGGCGGCAACGCGCCCGGAGGCGGCGGCCCGACCGACGTGGCGCTCGCGGACGAGGCCCAGCGGCGGTACCTGAGCTACGCGGTCTCGGTCATCACGTCCCGGGCGCTGCCCGACGTGCGCGACGGCCTCAAGCCGGTCCAGCGCCGGATCCTCTACACGATGTTCCACGAGCTCCACCTGTACCCCGACTCGCGCTTCAAGAAGTGCGCGGCGGTGGTGGGCGACGTGATGGGCAAGTACCACCCGCACGGCGACACCGCGATCTACGACGCGCTCGTCCGGATGGCCCAATCGTTCTCGCTGAGGATGCCGCTCGTCGCGGGCCAGGGGAACTTCGGGTCGCTGGACGCCGACAGCCCCGCGGCCATGCGCTACACGGAGGCGAGGCTGGCTCCGGCGGCGATGGACTTGCTCGAGGAGCTACGGCAAGACACCGTCCCGCGCAGGGCGAACTACGACGGCACCACCACCGAGCCCATCGTGATCCCGGCCCGGCTGCCGAACCTCCTCGTCAACGGCTGCACGGGCATCGCGGTCGGGATGGCGACCTCGATCCCGCCCCACAACCTCGGCGAGACGATCGACGCTCTCGAGGCGCTCATCGCGGACCCGAAGCTCGGCTCGAAGGACCTCGTCAAGCACATCAAGGGCCCCGACTTCCCCACGGGCGGCCAGGTGCTCTCCACGCGGCGGGAGCTCGCGCAGATCTACGAGACGGGCAGCGGCTCCTTGAAGTTGCGCGGAGAGTACAAGGTCGAGGAGCGCGATCGCGGCGTCCGGCAGATCGTCGTGACGTCCGTGCCGTACGGCATCTCGAAGGCGACGATCGTCGAGAAGATCGCCGAGGTGATCGTGGGCAGGAAGGTCCCCCAGCTCGTCGACGTCCGCGACGAGTCGACGACGGAGGTCAGGATCGTCCTCGAGATCAAGCGCGAGGCGGACCCGGCCCTCGTCATGGCGTACCTGTACAAGCACACGCCGCTGTCGACCTCGTTCGGCGTGAACCTCACGTGCCTGCTCCCGACCGAGAAGCCGGAGGTGCAGGCGCCCGCGCGGATTGGCCTGAAGGAGATCTGCCGCCACTTCCTCGACTTCCGCTTCGAGGTGGTGACGCGGCGCTTCGAGTTCGAGCTCGCCGAGCTCAGGCGGCGAATCCACGTCCTCGAGGGCTTCGAGGCGATCTTCGACGCCCTCGACGAGGCCATCCGCCTGATCCGCAAGAGCGACGGCAAGGCCGACTCGCGGGCGAAGCTGGAGAAGCGGTTCGGCCTCGACGAGCTCCAGTCCGAGGCCGTCGTCGAGCTCAAGCTCTACAAGCTCGCCCGGCTCGAGATCGAGGCGATCCGCAAGGAGCTCGAGGAGAAGCGCGCGGCGGCCAAGCGGATCGAGGCCGTCCTCAAGAGCGCGAAGAAGCGCTGGGAGATCATCTCGGACGAGCTCGCCGCCATCAAGGCGCGCTACGCGGACAAGCGGCGAACCCGCATCGTCGCGGATGACGCGCCAGAGCTCGACGAGACGGCGTTCATCGTCGAGGAGGACGTGCACGTCATCCTCACGCGCGACGGCTGGGTGAAGCGACAGCGGGAGGTCAAGGACCCGGCGTCGACCCGCCTGCGCGAGGGCGACGAGGTCCTCGCCGTCACCGCCGGCTCGACGAAGGCGTGTCTCGCGTTCTTCTCGAACCACGGCAGCGCCTACGTCACGCTGTTCGCCGACGTCCCCGCCACGACCGGGTATGGCGATCCGGTCCAGAAGCTCTTCAAGCTCGAGGACGGCGAGCGCATCGTCGGGATGCTCTCTCTCGATCCGCGTCTGGGTGACGTGCCCGCGGCGACCGAGGGCGCACCCGAGCCCGAGCCGCCGCACGCGGTCGCCGTGACGAAGAGCGGCTTCGGCCTGAGGTTCTCGCTGCGCGGGCACCGGGAGCCGTCGACCCGCTCGGGGCGCCGCTTCGCCAGACCCGTCCAGGGCGACGAGGTCATCGCCGTGATGCCGGCCGGCGGGAAGGAGAAGCTCGCGGTCGCGACCGCCGGCGGACGGGCGATCGTCTGCGAGGTGTCCGAGGTCAACCTCCTCGCCGGCGCGGGCAAGGGTGTCACGGTGATCAAGACCGACCCCGAGGACCCCGTGATCGGCGCGGAGCTCCTCGTGACCAAGCACGACGCCCTCGTCGTGCAGAGCGAGGGAGGCAGGACCTTCGAGATCACGCTCGGCCGCTACGAGGTGACCGCGCGCGGTGGCCGCGGCCACGTGCTCCTCAAGCGAGGCCGGATCGTCCGCTGGATCCCGCACGAGATCGTGATCCCCAAGCTGGAGCCCGAGGAGGTCAATTGAGCGTGGCGACTTACACGGCCAAGGACATCACGGTCCTCGAGGGCCTCGAGCCCATCCGCAAGCGGCCCGCGATGTTCATCGGCTCGACCGACGCGCGCGGCTTCCATCACCTGCTCTGGGAGCTCGTCGACAACAGCGTCGACGAGATCCAGAACGGACACGGAAGCTCGATCGACGTCACCTTGCACGCCGACGGGCGCAGCGCGACCGTGGAGGACGACGGCCGCGGCATCCCCGTCGACATGCACGCCAAGTACAAGCGCCCCGCGCTCGAGCTGATCCTGACCACGATGCACGCCGGCGGGAAGTTCGACAGGACGAATTACAAGCGCTCCGGCGGCCTGCACGGCGTCGGCTCGTCGGTGGTCTGCGCCCTCGCGGACGAGATGATGGTCAAGGTGACCCGCGACGGCGGGTCCTGGGAGCAGAGCTTCTCGCGTGGCAAGCCGACCTCGAAGCTGCGAGGTCTGGGCAAGGCGCGCGGGCACGGGACGCGCATCACCTACCGCGCCGACGAGGACGTCTTCGGCGCCGCCCGCTGGGACGGCGACCTCGTGCGGACGCGGATCGAGGCGAAGGCCTACCTCGTCCCGGGGCTGAAGATCACGGTGCGCGACGAGACCTCGGGTCGCGTCGACACCTTCGTGCACGAGGGGGGCCTGTCCGAGTACCTCGAGAAGATCCTGTCCGCGGCCGGCAAGCGCCCGAGCGTCCCCGCCACCTTCACGCTGCACAAGGACAACGGGATCCGCCTCGATCTCGCCCTCGCGTGGACCGATTCGACCGAGGAGTCGGTGCGTTCCTACGCGAACGGCGTTCAGACGCCGTCCGGCGGCTCCCACGAGAACGGGCTGCGATCGGGGATCGTCAAGGCCGTCCGGAACCTCATCGGCGCGCGACCGGAGCTCTGCCCGCGTGGGGTGAACCTCGCGGCGGAGGACATCCGCGAGGGGATGGCGGTCGTGCTGTCGGTCTACGTCGAGGAGCCCCAGTTCGAGGGGCAGACGAAGGACAGGCTGAACAACCCCGAGGTGCTCGGGTTCGTCGACGCAGGCGTGCGCGGCGCGCTCGAGAACTGGCTCCTCGAGAACCCGTCGGTCGCCGAGACGCTGGTCGCCCGGATGTCCCTCGCCGCGCGGGCCAGAGAAGCCGCGCGAACGGCGGCGAGCGAGGTCCAGCGCAAGAGCGCGGTCAGCCATCGGCTGAACCTCCCCGGAAAGCTCGCCGACTGCAGCTCCACGGACCCCTCGCACTGCGAGCTGTTCATCGTCGAGGGCGACTCCGCCGGCGGCAGCGCCAAGCAGGGCCGCGACCGCCGCACGCAGGCCATCCTGCCGCTGAAGGGGAAGGTCCTGAACACGGAGCAGGCGTCGAGCTCCAAGGTCCTGGCGAACAAGGAGCTGCAGGATCTCGTGTCGGCCCTCGGCTGCGGCGTGGGCAAGGACTTCGACGTCGCCAAGCTCCGCTACGGGCGGGTCATCATCCTGACGGACGCCGACAGCGACGGACACCACATCGCGACGCTCCTGCTCACGTTCTTCTGCCGCCACCTGCCCGGGCTCATCCGCGCGGGACACGTCTTTCTGGCACAGCCGCCGCTCTACCGGATCGACGCCGGAAGCGACACCCACTGGGCCAAGGACGACTCGGAGCGCGACCGCGTCCTCCGGATGATCGGGGGCCGCGCGAAGCCGGAGATCTCCAGGTTCAAGGGCCTGGGCGAGATGATGCCGAACGTCCTGCGCGACACGACGCTCGACCCGCGGCAGCGGCGGCTGCTCCGCATCATCATCGACGACGAGATCCGAACCGATCAGATCCTGACCGAGCTGATGGGCAAGGACGTGCAGGCGCGCTACCGCTTCATCGTCGAGCGCGCGAGGGAAGTGGAAGAGATCGACGTCTAGGAGTCGTGCGCCTCAGAACGGATCGATCGCTTCGCCGTCGGCGACTTCTTGCCAGATCTCGAGGAACGTGGGGCGCACCCACGGGTGGAGAGAGTCGGAGAGCTCGCGCGGAAGGCCAGCGCTGCGAATGAGATCCTGCACGTCGGCGAGATCCTTGCGCCGGTGCGGAGCGACCATCCCTGAAGCGAGCTTGAGCTCGATCCATCGCTCGAGCGGGAGCATCGCAAAAGGCTTCCCTCGAATCGCGGTGGTCGCCGGATCCGGAAACGCGATCGGCTTGGGCTTGTCGTCGCCAGGGAACCGGCCCGTGCTCAGCACGTCGACGTTCACACCGTGCTCCATGTCGAGGAGCTTGCCCGTGCCTGGCACTCGCTCCGAGTAGCCTCTGCCGAGCCAACGAGCCTTGAATGCCTCGAGGTCCTCGTTGCGCATCACCAGATCGACGTCCACCGTCACGCGCCGGTGGCCGTACTCGTTGAGCGCCAGGGCGCCGATGATCGCGTAGGGCACGCCTTCGGACTCGAGGATGTCGACCAGCTTGCGCGCCGCCTTCTGGGCCTCCGCTTCTCCCACGAAGAACCTCCAGCAGTAGTCCAGCGCGGCAGTGGTGCGCGCTTCCGCTTCTGGCGATCGCCAGCCTGCACCCCACTCGTTCCGGGATCGATCGGCCGCGCGCGAGGTCATGGTCGCACCGAGAAGCATGACGGATTGCGTCGGAGCGGACAAGCGGGTAGGTACCAGGCGCTGCGGCTGCCGGCCCTGCTGCCTCCAGCCGCCGCGACCGGATAGCTACTGCAGGGCGCAGGAGTAGGTGACCACGAAGCCGGTGATGTGGGGCGTCGTGGCGTTGTCGAGAGAGCGCAGCGTGAGCTCGAACTCCAGGAACGACCCCTCCGGGACCGGGCCCGGCGGCGCCTCGAGATCGGCGGGCGATTCGAGCCACGGCCCGTACCACGTGGCGTCGGCCAGACCCTCGCGCGTCGCAGCGCTCCTCACCCTCAGCTCGACGGCCGCCCCTTCGGGCACCTCGCCCTCCCAGTGCGCCGTCTTCCAGGTCGCTCCCGCCTCGCCGCAGGCCTCGGCGACGTCCGAGTAGACGCCCTGCGGGAACTGGAGCCGCAGCGAGTGGCCGGTGAAGTCGCTGTAGGTGTAAGGGCCGGAGCCGACCGGGAACTCCTGGAAGACGCCGGTGTTCGGGTTGAACTTCGCCGCGTTGTTGGTCTCGCGAGCGATCGTCCAGATGTTCCCCTCGCGGTCCAGGTCGACGCCGATCGCGTCCTTGCCCGTGGGCAGCGTGAGCCGATCGAGGACCGCGCCGGTCTCGGCGTCGACGCAGGAGAGATTGCCCACCGATCCGCCGCCGAAGTGCGAGTGGGCGACCCAGACCTTGTCGTCGTCGGCCGCGACCAGGCCGCGAGTCGCGCCCTGTCCGCCGAGGTCCACCGAGAGCCAGCTCCCCGCATCCGCCGTCCCCTCGTAGCGGAAGGTCGCCTCGCACGGATAGCCGCCCGTCCACACGCGGCCCTGCCCGTCGATGGTGATGCCATAGGTGCCCGTGCATCCGATCGTCGACTGCACCTCCTGGCGGGGATGGACCGTACCGTTGGCGAACTCGACGGCGACGATCCCCGGCGGGTTGTTCGGCGCGGCCTGCCAGCCGGCGTTCACGAACCAGACCAGCCCGAGGAGCTTTCCGGCCAGCGCCCCGTACGGGTTGATCGGCAGCTCGACCGTCCGGAGGATCGCGCCGTCGTTGCCGTTGATCTCGTAGGCCAACCGCTCCAGGTTCGTGCCGACCCAGGCGTTGCCGCCGGCCGAGACGAAGCGGGTGTCGGGCGCGACGGCGAGGGCGCGCGGAACGCCACCCGGCCCGCCGACGTTGACCGTGAACAGCACGCACTCGTCGTCGCCGACCATCTCGCCCACGTCGATCCGACCGTCGTCGTTGGCGTCGCGCGAGGTGTCGATGACGCCGTTTGCGTTGCGGTCGACGCAGTCCTCGATGCGGCTGGCGATCTTCGTCACCGTGCCCTGATTGCCGAACGCGCGGTTCGCCACCCAGCAGTCGCGGCGGAAGTCGATGGAGGTCCGCGACGGGCAGTTGCCGCTCGAGGAGAAGTTGCAGGCCTCGGTCCAGGGGCGGGCGCCGTTTCCGCCCGCGATCGCGGAGGGATAGCGCGCCAGCTCGCGGCCCGTGGGGGCGTCGAGCTTCGAGACCGTGTTCTCGTTCGCGTTCGCGATCCAGACCGTGTCGTCCTCGAACGTGTCTTCGCCCAGGGTCAGCGCGCCGTTCTCGTCGATCACGAGGCCGTCGGCCTGCTCGGGGTTCCAGGGGTCGCCGAACGCACGCAAGTCGCAGTCGGAGCTGAGGTTGGGGTCGGTGTCGTCGCAGTCGACTCCCTGCTCGCACCCCACTCCGAAGCCGTCGTCGTCCGAGTCGGTGCAGCCGCCGGTGATGTCGTCATCATCGTCGTCGTCGCCACCGACACCAGGACCCGTCACCCCGATGTCTCCGTCGGAACAGCCAAGCGCGCCCACCAGCAGCCAGACGGAAAATCGCTTCATGTGCCGGGTTGCAAGCAACGGTCGTGCCCGGCGCCCCGCGGCCCCTGAACATAAAAGCACGAGATCCATGTGAGCAGAGCCCCCCCTGGAGCGCCCGGCGCTCCAATCGCTGGGGTCTGGAACATAGAGCGTTCCTTGCTCCAGCTACTCGACGAGCTCTACCTCGATGTCGGGCAATGTGTTCAGATCAGTGGGAGATCCGGCGGCGCCGAGCTTGCGCATGATCGCCTCGTCGCGATCCCGGTAGATGGCGCCCTCGTCCGGCAGCCCGGCCCTGGTCAGGAAGGCCGCGTAGGCGCGGCACGTCTTGCCGAGCTCGATCTCGTTGCCCAGCTCCTCGAAGATGGAGAGGCTCCGGTCGAAGCACTCCCGCGCCTTGACCGCCTCCTCGCCGCCCCAGGCGCCCTCGGCGGTGACCTCGCCGAGCGTCCTGAGCGCGACGCCTATGTGGACCTTGCTCTTGAGCTGCTCGAACAGGTCGATGGCCTTGCGCAAGAGCTCCCTCGCCTTCGGCAGGTCGCCCGCGAGCATGTGGGCCTTGCCCAGCCCCCGGGCGCACTCGCCGCCGAGGAGCCTGTCTCCGAGCTGATCCGCGATCTCCTCGGCCTGCCGGAGGATCCTGATCGACTCGTCGAACTGCTTCATCCGGTAGTGCGCCTCGCCGATGTTCGTGAGCAGGTAGGCCTGCCGCAGGCGGTCGCCGACCTCGCGGGCGCCTTCGAGCGCCTCGGCCCAGAGGTCCAGCGATCGGCGGTGGTCGCCCTGGTCCTGGAAGACTGTTCCCAGGTTGTTCAGCGAGGCGACCACGCCCGGCATGTCGCCGATCTCCCGGCGCAGCGCCAGGGACTGCTCGAACGCCTCTCGCGCATCGCGGTAGTGCGCCGAGTCCATGTGGACCAGACCGAGGTTGTTGAGCGAGAGCGCGATCGAGCGCTTGTCGCCCAGTCGCCGCCTCGCGTCGAGCGCCTGCTCCAGGAACTTGAGCGACAGCTCGTAGTTGCCTCGCAGCCAGTGCACCTTGCCGATGTCGTCGAGGCTCGAGGCCTTTCCGCGCTCGTCGTCGATCCCGTCGAACAGCGCGAGGCCCGCCCCGAGGTGCCGCATGGCGTCCTCGAGGCGGCCGGTGTCCCGGTAGGCGCGGCCGATCCGGTTGTGGGCGGCGCCGCCCTTGCTTCGCAGGTCGAGGCGCCAGGCGAGGACCAGCATCCTGTTGAAGGCCTGCAGGGCCTCCTCGTTCCGGCCCGCGATCTGGCAGACGTCGCCGAGGTTGTGGAGCGTGTCGATCCGCTTGACCGCGTCGTCCTCGCCGAGCATCTCCAGCCCGCGCCCGTAGTAGTCCGCCGCCTTGGCGTTGGCGTAGCGCCGTCGCGCGAGGTCGCCCGCTGCGATGTAGTTGTGCGCGGCCTGGAAGCGTGCGCCCCCGAGCTCGTAGTGCTGGGCGAGGAGCTCGTACTGCTCCTCGGCCTTCTCGCCGACGCGGTGCTCCAGCCACTGGGCCAGGAGCAGGTGGTTCCTCTTGAGCGTGCCCGGCGAGGCCAGGCGATGGAGCATGTCGCGCTCGAGGTTGTGCTTGAACGCGTACTCCTCGTCGCCGGCGATGCTGGAGTCGGGCAGCTTCAGGATGTAGTCGCGATCCATCAGGCCCGCGAGGGTGTCGCGGTACTGCGGCGCCAGGTCCTCGCCGCCACCCCACAGCTCGGGCGGATCGCGCCCTTCGCGTCCGAGCGCGACGAGCGCGCCCAGCCAGAACACGCTGCCCATCGTCGTCGCACGCTCGAGGAGCTCGCGCTCCGGCGCGCTCAGGGCGCCGATGCGCGCCTGGATGGCGTCGTCGACCGTGAGCGGGAGCTGCGCGGAGTCGAGCTGCTCGAGATCGACCGCCCACGTGCCGTCGCGCCTGGCGAGGAGCGTCCCGTTCTCGAGGAAGATCCGGACCATCTGCTCGAGGAAGAAGGGGCTCCCGCCGGCCATGTCGCAGGCGGCCTCGACGAGCTCGTCGGGGATCTCCGGGCACTTCTGCAGGAGAGACTCGAAGAGCTGCTCCGAATCGTCGCGGCCCAGGGCGGCGAGCTCCATGCGGACGTGGTCGCTCGTGCTCGTGCCCGCCCACCAGTCACCGTACCGGGAGAGGATCTCGGGACGGCAGGTGCAGATGATCAGCACCGGCGCGCCCTCGAGCTCGTCGATGAGGTAGTGGATGAGGTCGAGGGACTCGTTCTGCGCCAGGTGCAGGTCCTCGAAGGTGAGGACCAGGGGGGACCGCGCCGCGTCGGCCTCGAAGAAGCGCCGCAGGATCGTGCGACTGATCTGCTGGAACTGCGCCGGCTCCTCCTCGATCGCCTTGATGAACGGGCTCGCGGGGAACTTGAGGTCGAGGAAGTGGCCCAGGAAGTGGAGGAACTCGGTGACCCGCTTGTCGCCGAGGAGCTCGGAGACCTGGTCGCGAAACTTCTCGCTCGTGGCCGCCGTGTCCGCGCCCTCGACGAGGCCGAAGCGCGCTCGGAGCATCCGGCCGAACAGCGCGAAGGGCGCGCCCCGCTCGCGACACACGCCGCGGTAGGCGCGGACCGCCGGCTCGCGCTCGCGGATCCGACCCAGGAACTCGTTGATGAGCCGGGTCTTGCCGAGGCCGGGGTTGCCCACGATCGTCACCGCGAGGGGCGACGAGTAGGCCAGGACCCTGCCGAGGAGCTCCTCGAGCTCCCTCAGCTCGGCATTCCTTCCGATGAGCGGGCTTCTGATGACTGAATGCAGGTCCAGGGAGGGCCCCTCCTGTCACCGACTGCGACGGTCGGCGGACTGTATCACATTTGATTCCTTCACCACGACGGGCCCCCAGGATATCCTCTCGACTCCGGCCATGACGCCACCCTCCGATTCCCTCGAGTTCACTCCCGAGGGCGGCACGCCGGCGCCTGGGACCGCTTCGTCGGACCCGCCCACTCTGGGGACGTTCGGCAAGTACGAGCTCGTCCGCCGGCTCGCGGCCGGCGGGATGGCGGAGATCTTCCTGGCGAACCTGGTGGGGTCGCACGGCTTCGCGAAGGTCCTCGTGATCAAGAGGATCCTCCCGCACCTCGCGGACAACCCGAAGTTCGTCTCGATGTTCGTCGACGAGGCGCGGATCGCCGCGCACCTGCAGCACAAGAACGTCGTGCAGGTCTTCGACTTCGGGGAGGTCGACGGACAGTACTTCCTCGCGATGGAGTACGTGCAGGGGCTCGACGCGTGGCGGCTGCTCCGGAGGATCGGCCGCACCGAGCCAGGGATGTCTGCAGAGATATGCATGCACATCACCCGCGAGATGCTGCACGGGCTCGAGTGCGTCCACCATGCGCGCGACGCCGACGGCGTGCCCCTGAGCATCGTCCACCGCGACGTCTCGCCTTCGAACGTCTACGTGTCCGACGGCGGCGACGTGAAGCTGGGCGACTTCGGCATCGCCAGAGCGAGGGTCTCGGAGAGGATCGCCGAGCAGGGCACGCTGAAGGGTAAGTACGGGTACATGTCGCCGGAGCAGATCCTGGGGCGGCCCTTCGATCATCGGGCCGACCTGTTCGCCGCCGGCGTGGTCCTCGCGGAGCTCTTGCTCGGCCACGCCCTGTTCTCCGGCACGAGCAAGCTGTCGGTCCTCCTGGCGGTCCGCGACGTCGACATCGCGCCCCTGCGCAAGCGCGCGCCCGCCTTGCCCGCGGGGCTCTACGAGGTGCTCCTCCGCGCGCTCGCGCGCGAACCGGAGGCGCGATTCTCGAGTGCCGGCGAGTTCGCCGGCGCCCTCGAGAAGGTGCTCACGACGCACAGGATGGAACCGACGGCGGCCGACGTCGCCCGGCTGGTCAAGCTCGCGATCGAGGGTCCGCCGCGGCGGCGGGTGTCCTTTGCGCAAGCCGCGGGGGCTCGCGAGTCGCAGGAGCCCGCCACCGCCGTCGCGAGCTACGACACCTCGACGCTGAAGGCGCTGCGTCCGACCGAGGACGAGGTGACTCCCATCGTCGGGCCAGTGTCGCAGTCGCTCGAGGCCCTCGCCGCGGACGAGCCGACCACGCTCTACGTCGTGCGCGACGGCGAGATCCGCAAGGGACCGCTTCGGTTCGCCGACCTCGTCGAGCTCTGCACGACCGGGGGCCTGGGCCCCGGCGCGATGATCTCGCGCAACGGCGGGCCCGAGCAGCCGCTCAGCGAGGACGTGGACCTCGCCCGGCACCTGCCGCGGCGGTCCTCGAAGGCTCCGGACAAGCCGCGCGGGACCGAACGCTTCGAGGGCAACATCGGAGAGACCAGCA
The DNA here is from genome assembly GCA_016190375.1 of Deltaproteobacteria bacterium. Lineage (GTDB taxonomy): Bacteria > Myxococcota_A > Polyangia > JACPQR01 > JACPQR01 > JACPQR01. Next base: position 17,189 of record JACPQR010000188.1, on the reverse strand, counting down.
CGGTCAGCCTCTTCAGCCGCCTCGCGACCGCGCGCGAGACGGGGCTGCTCACCGCGCACAGCGGGCCCGTCCTCAAGGAGATCTACCTCGTCGACGGCAAGCCCGAGAACGTCATGTCGAACCTCGCCGGAGAGATGCTCGGCGAGTTCCTGGTCGCGCGACGGGTGATCACTCGCGGCGAGCTGGACATGGCGCTCGCGATCCTCCCCCGCTTCAACGGCAAGCTGGGCGACACCCTGACGGCCCTCGGCCTCTTGGATCCGGTGTCGCTCCTTCGCCACATCATCGATCAGGTCAAGAGCAAGCTCCTCGACATGTTCCGCTGGCGCCGCGGGACCTTCACGTTCGACCGCGGACTCCGGCCGCCCCCGGGCGGCTTCCCGCTCGGGCTCGATCCGTTCGAGCTGATCGTGGAGGGAGTCGGGTTCGGGTACTCGAACCGCGAGATCCTGGCCATCGGCAAGGCATGGGACGGGATGCGTGTGCAGCCGACGGCCGCCCATGGTCCGGGTCTGTTCGCCTTGCCCCTGCCGCCAGTGTGGCTGCGCGTGCTCGAGGCCGCGACGAGCGCGGCCGACGTCAGGGGAATCATCGCGCGGTCCGGTGTCACCGACTACGCGGAGGCGCTCAGGGGGATATTCCTCGGGATCGAGGCGGGGCTCCTCGAGCTGTCGTGACGATCAGGGGAGCTGCACCGGAAGGAACAGGGTGTACTTCTGGTACCGGTGCTCGATCCCTTCGACGTTGGTGTCGGCGAGGCGCGCCCTCACGCACTGGATGAGCGGCTCGACCGGAGTGATCGTCGTCGAGCGCCCGGACCACCAGCGGGTCCGGCGGGAGGCGAACTGGACCTCGAGGCCGATCGAGAGCGTGCCCGAGCTGCCCGAGGCGCAGGTCGCGATCTCTCCGAGCTGCTCTCGCACGCGCTCCTCGAGCGCCGGAAGCTCGTCGCACTCGCCTTCCACCGGATCGTCGTGGCCGGCCTCCCAGCAGCGGAAGTAGAAGGCCTGGCCGAGCGTCACTCCGGCGGGCGCCGGAGCGCCCGATGACGCCGGCTCGGGGCTCGCCGGTGCGGCCGGCTCCGGCGGGCCGGGGGCGCCGGTCGCGGCCGGTCCGGGGGCCTCGGCCGCGGGCGGCTCCTCTGGCGCGGGCGAGACGAGGCGCGCAGCGCGCGGTCGCGCCTTTCGCGGGGCCTGCAGGCGAGCCCGATCCGGCGCGCCGGGCCCCTCGGCCGCGCTGTGGCCCAGCGCCCAGACGACGAGGAAACCCGCGGCGAGCGAGCCGAGCGCGACGCCGACCAGCGGCACCGGACGGATCCGATCCTCCTGGGGCGTCGGCTCTCGCACGATGGGACCGGAGGGCATGGACCTGCCGTATAGCACGGCCCGGTTGCCGTTCGCTGATAGACTACCGTCGATGTCGTCGGTCGGCGGCGCACGTCCCTCGCAGTACCGCCGGGTCTTCGAGATCGCCAGGGGCGGGATGGGCCACGTCGACCTCGTCCTCCGCCAGGAAGGCAGGTTCGGACGCCTGTACGCGATGAAGCGCCTTCATCCGGCGCAGCGCGACGAGCCCGAGCTGCGCGCCATGTTCGTCGACGAGGCGCGCATCGCGGGACTGATCCGCCATCCGAACGTCGTGAGCGTCCTCGACGTCGGGGAGGACGACGAGGGCCCGTTCCTCCTGATGGACTTCGTCGAGGGCGTGTCCGTCATGACGCTCGTCTCCCAGGCGTGCGGGGAGGGCTCGCTCGTACCGGTCCAGCTCTGCGTCCAGATCGTGCGGCAGGCAGCCCTTGGCCTGCACGCGGCCCACGATCTCGTGGGGCACGACGGGGCACCGATGGGGCTCGTCCACCGGGACGTGTCTCCCCAGAATATCCTCGTCGGCTTCGACGGGGTCGCGCGCGTGACGGACTTCGGCGTCGCCAAGGCGTTCGGGCGGATCACCCGGACGACGACGGGGCTGCTCAAGGGGAAGGTCGGGTACATGTCGCCCGAGCAGCTCCGGTTCGAGGAGCCCGATCGCCGCGGCGACATCTTCTCGCTCGGCGTGGTGCTCTACGAGCTGCTCGGCGCAAGGCGGCTGTATCCGAGCTCGGACGGTCCCGCGAGCGCCAGGCGCATCCTCGACGAGCCGCCGCCGGACATCGGCGAGGTCCGAGACGACGTTCCGCCGGCGCTCGTGGAGCTCCTCTTCGAAATGCTCGCCAAGCAGCCCGCGCACCGGCCTCGCGACGCTAGGGAGGTCGCCCGCCGCCTCGAGGCGATCCTCGGCGAGCTCGCCCGGGAAGAAGGGCCGGCACGACTGGAGGAGCACCTCGAGGCGCGGTTCGGCGAGCTCCGCCTCGAGGGGCGCATCGCCGTCGCCAGGGCGCTCTCGTCCCTCGATGGAGGGAGCTGGAAGACCCGCGGGCCATCCGACGCTGCCCTCGGCGATCCTGCGACGATTCTCCTCACGCGGTCCGTCTCTCGCGTTCGATGGGTCGCCCTCATGGCCGCCGTCGCCGTCGCGACCGCGGCGATCGCGATCTGGGTCGGCACCATGACCTCGGAGCCGAGCGATCGGCCCACGGCGACGGCAGCGTCGAGCTCCGCCTCACCGGGTCGGAGCCCGAGCGGGAATACCGGACCGAGCCAGGCGGTCGAGGCCGCCGACGTCGGAGGAGCACCCGACGCCTCCGCACCGTCGGGGGACGCCGAGGCCGACCGTTCTCCGCCGCGTGCGCGTCGCGGCGGTCGCGTTCGGAGCCGCGGCGGGCCGGGAGTGCCGCACTGGGACTGGAGGGGGCGATGATCCGGTCGATCGTCGCTCTCTGCCTGATCCTCGGGGCGGGCCAGGCCATCGCGGACTCCCGCGAGGTCGAGGCGCGCCGGTTGTTCGAGACCGCGACGCTGGCCCTGCAGACGGGGAGGGTCGCCGAGGCGCGAGACCTGCTGCGCCGGTCGCTGGCCCTGTACCCCAATGCACCGACGGCGTTCAACCTGGCGGTGGCGCTGCGCGGGACCGGCGAGACGCTGGAGTCGATCGAGCTCTTCGACGCGATCCTGTCTGGTCGTCATGGCCCGCTCGGCGCGGAGCAGGCGGCCGAGGCCGCGCGCTTGCGGGCCGAGACGGCGCGCGAGGTCGCTCACGTCGACGTGCACGCGAGCGGTGCCGAGAGGATCGCGATCCGCGTCGACGGCCGGCCCGCGGCGAGCCTGCCGGACGGCGGTCGCGCGGACATCCCGGTGGACGCCGGCGCGCACGAGCTTCGTGCGAGCGCGCCGGGCAGGGTCCCCGCTCGCCACCACGTCCGCATCGACCGGGGCGCCCGCGCAGCATGGAACCTGAACCTCGCGCTCGCCGCTCCGGACGCGGCCGGCGCGGCGCTGCAGGCGCGGAACGGTGGCCGGTCCAGCCCATGGCTGTGGGTCGGGCTCGGTGGTCTCCTCGCAGGCGCCGTCCTCGCCGCCGCGTTCGTCCTCGCCTCCGGGGGCGAGGCCGAGCCGGTCCGGGACCCGATCTTCGGCGTGGTCGAGGCGCTGACCGCGGGCCCTTAGCTCAGGGACTCCCCGGCCGGGACCTACCGACGTCCGTTCGCTCTCGGCCCCGGACGCTACGGCTCGAGGACGCGTAGACCAGGAAGCTCCGCGGCGATGCGGCCGAAATCGCCGGTGTTCGAGGTGACCAGAGTGGCACCGATCTCGCGAGCGGTGAGCGCGATCAAGATATCGTCCATCGCCGCCAGGCGATCGCGCATGGACGAGCCATCGCCGTGAAGCGCGCGGAACACGGCGGCCGCTCTGTCGAACGCTGCGGGACCCGGAGCCAGCCAGCGGCCGTTCGGAAACGAGTCCCGAATGCGATCTACCGCCCGCCGCCGTCGCAACGTGTCGGCGCCGAGCCGCAGCTCCATGAGCACGACGGACGAGAGGAAGCGGACGGCGCCCATGGCGGATCCGATGACCCAGTCAGGGTGGCGCCCCAGCCTCAGCCAGTCGATGAAGACGTTCGTGTCGAGCAGGACCTTGTGCATCAGCGATATGGCCAGTCGCGGTCGTCTCCCCGAAGCACGCCCCTGAGCTTCGCGAGGCCTTCGACGATACCCTCCTCCTCCATGAGCAGGGTCAGGGCACGATCGATCGCCTCCTGCTCGGATTCGACGCCGAAGTAGCGCTTCGCGAAGTCGATCTTGCGCTGGTCCAGCTTCAGGTGCTTGTGGCGAATCGCTCGCGCTCCCATCCGGCACCTCGCGTGTACATCGAATGTACATAGCATGGGAGGGCGAAGTGGTCGACAGCGACCAGGGCGGGGGCCGTGTCGGGCTGCGGCCTTCTGGTCGGAGGAGTGCCACGCTCGAAGCGTGCGAGGGTGGAGGCGCCGACTGCGGGCCCGTAGCTCAGGGACTCCAGCAGACGCGCACGGGATCGACCCTCGTCTGGTCGTCGGGGCCGATGCCGAGCTGGCCGTGGGCGTTCGCCCCCCAGCAGTAGAGCTCGCCGCATCGGTTCGCAGCGCAGGTGTGGTCGAGACCAGCAGCCACCCGCTCCCAGTCGGCGCTGCTTCCGACCCGCGCCGGTGCGACGTGCGGGTCGGCGTCGGCGCCGCCGATCCCGAGCTGGCCGTCCTCGTCGTCGCCCCAGCACATGAGCGCGCCATCCTCGCGAGTGGCGCAGGTGTGCTGCGAGCCCGCCGAGACCATCTTCCACGGTCCGGCCTCGAGGATCACGGCGGGGCTCGGGACCCGCACGGCGTTCTCGGCGACGATCTGACCCTCGGTCGTTCCCACGCGGCCGTCGTCGTTGCGGCCCCAGCAGAGCAGGTTCCCGTTGGCCTTGATCGCGCACGTGTGGCTGTGACCGGCGCTCACGCTGGACCACGACGACTGCGCCGAGCCCGTGGGGTCGGTGGGCGCCATCTGGACCGAGGGCGATCCCCAGACGCCCAGGCCGAGCTGCCCGTAGAAGTTGGCGCCCCAGCAGAAGAGCTGGCCATCGGCGGCGATTCCGCAGGTGTGGTCCCGACCGGCGGAGACCTCGTTCCAGGATCGGTCCACCCGCTCGAGCGGCGAGGGTGGCGGGGCGGAGCTTCCGAGCCCGAGCTGTCCGCTCGAGTTGTCGCCCCAGCAGAACAAGGCTCGATCGGCTCCGAGGGCGCAGGTGTGCCCTTCGCCGGCCGCGACGGAGCCGAAGGCTCCTTGCTCCACCACCTCGGCGGGCACCGGCGTTGCCACGGCGCCGGCGCCGCCGGCGAGCCCGAGCTGACCGAGATCGTTCGCTCCCCAGCACTGCACGGTCCCGCGCGACAGGACGCATCCGTGCCTGTTTCCCGCGTCGATCGCCTCCGCCTCGAGCGGGACCATCGAGGGCGCCCGGATCGTCGGGGCGTCCCGTTCCGCGAGGCCCACGCCGAGCCGGGAGTCTTCGTTCGAGCCCCAGCTCCAGAGCCTGCCGGCCTCGTCCAGGGCGAGGGTGAAGTAGCTGCCCGCCGCCACGCCGACGATGCGAGGAGCCTCGGGGCACTCGTCGTCGACGCAGCTCCCCGCGTCGGCGGTCGGCACGCCTCCGGCATCCGCTCCGGAGTCCGGTGAATCGCTCGCCGGGCAGGGCGACCACGAGCCGGCCGGTCCGGGAGGAATCCAGGCGTCGACGCACCGGCCCTCGTCGCAGGTCTGACCCTCGGGGCACGGCGCTCGGTCGAGGCATCGATCGTCGAAGCAGACGGCGAGCTCGAGGAGGCGGTCGGCCTCGAAGCCGCTGACGACCCGCTCCTGGCTGATCTCGCGCCCCGCGTCGTCGTCGAGGTGGCCGACGACCTCGAACGCGCGCGAGGCGTCGCCGCCCTTCGGCACGATCGGCACCGTGAACGGGAAGAGTGCCTCGGAGCCGATCGCCACGCCGCCGTCGGGGGGCTTGCCGCCGGGAACGTGGAAGGCGAACCGCGCGGCCCGCTCGATCGTGTCGGGGCCGGCGTGGAACCGGACCAGCACCTCGGTCGCGGTGGATTGCCCGCAGGACCAGCCCGGCGATCCGAGCGCGAGGAGGACGAGAGGGTGGCCGAGCGCGCGCAAGCGGCACCATGATATCGGACCGCGACCGGGTTGCGCGGTAGGCTCGGACCGATGGACCCGGGAGCCTGGGCGGCCTACCAGCTAGGGGGCGCCGGCGATTTCCGTGCGATGCGCGAGACGCTGGCGCGGCTCGAGGCTCGCGGCTCGGCGGAGGCACGCGCCTGGTGCCTGACGCTGCGCGCTCTGTCGTGGCACGCGGGGCTCGACTTCGGCGCGCTTCCGCGGATCGGGGAGGTCAGTCGGCTCGCCCAGGGCCCCGGCGAGGTCCGGTTCGCCGCGTGCCTCTCCTGCGCCCTCGCCGCCAGGGCCAGCCTCCTCGCGTTCGACCCCAGAGCGCTCGAGTCGTGGCTCGACGTCCACGCGCGGAGCCTCGGCGGCGCGGCGATCCCGGCCGAGGCCACCCTGTGGCATGAGGCGCTCGGGGCGTGGCTTCGCCTGATGACGGGGGACCTGGCGGGCCTGGGCGATGCCGCGCGAGCGCTGGCCGCCTCCGCCGCGGACGAGAAGCTCGCGCCTCTCGTGGTTCACTCGACCGCGCTCCGGGCGATGGCGGCATTGGCGGCCGGAGACATGGAAGCGGCGACCTCCCTCGCCCGAAGAGCCTCGCGGATGGCACGGACGGAGGCGCTTCCGCAGGAGGAGTATCTCGCGAACGTCGTCCTGGCTCGCCTGCGGAGGCTCCAGGCCAGGCCCGCGATGGCGGCACGGATCCTCGGTGCGCTCCTCCGCGTCGCGCCCTCGAGCTGGCACCCCTGGATCGCGTGGGAGCTCTTGCTCTCGGCTGGGCCTGGCGCGGCCGGTCCCACGATGGGCTCCAGGTCGCCTTCGGAGGCCGCCGTCGCCGGGCTCGGCGACCTGCTCGCGGCCGCGCAGGCGGGCGAGCGCGAGCGCTTCGCGCGCGCGGCATCGACCTGCCGCGCGCGGCTCGGGAGCTGGTCGTTCCTGGGCGCGGAGCTCGAGGCCGTGCTGGTCGCGATCGATCCCGACGCGGACGTCATCGGGGCGAATCCGGCCGTCGCGGCCTGGTGCCGCGGCGAGTCGGCGGCCGTGCCGGCGGGCCTGGACGGCCTGGGCCGGCACGAGCTCCTGGCCGAGGCGGGCGACCCGTCGGTGGGCTTCGTCGTCGCGCGGCCCGGTCGGCCGGCGCGCCGCGTGCTCGCCCTCGGAGCGCTTCTCGCCGGAGAGAGAGAGGCCAGGACGGCGATCGAGCAAGCTCGACGACGGCCGGGTCGCAACGAGACCGCGATCGCGGCCCTCGCGCTGGCCGGGCAGGCCGGCCTGCCGAAGGCGGACCTCTTCCGTGCGGTGTACGGCTTCGCATACTCCGCCCCGCTGCACCAGGGTGTCCTGGACGTGCTGCTCCACCGGGCTCGAGCGCAGCTCGCCGCGCCTGGAGACCTGAGTCGAGACGAGGACCGGCTCAGGCTGCAGGTCAGGCGCTTCCTCCTCGTGGCCGACCCGCGTTGCGCCAGGGCGACGGATGACCAGGTGCTCAGGGTTCTGGCGCAGAAGGGCGCGGGCACCGCGAAGGACGCGGCCCAGGCTCTACAGATCCCGCTGCGCACCGCGCAGGCCGCGATCCAGAGCCTCGTCTCGGACGGCGTCTGCATCCTCGAGCGCCACGGGCGCCGCGTCGAGTACCGAGTCGAGGACTCGACCTTCTGCGAGCCCACGAAGTACTGAGCAGTCCCTAACCCTCGTCCTCGCCGTCGCAGATCGCGTCCACCGAGTTGCAGTCCTGATCGATGTGGTCGTCGCAGACCTCGGGCGCACCCGGGTTGAGATCGCTCTCGCCCTCGTTGCAGTCGGCGGCGCGCACGGTCGGGCACTGATCCGTGCAGCCGACCTCGGAGCTGCCCCGCTCCCTGCAGTTCTCCTCGGCGGGCCACGAATCCCCGTCGCGGTCCTCGTCGTCGCCGAGCGGACCGACGAGGAGGACCTCCGAGTCGTACTCGCCGCCGATGTGGTAGCAGCGCGTCGCGACGAACCTGCCCGCCGGGCTCGTCGCCACGACGTGCACGTGGTAGTAGCCGCCGCCGTTCAGCGGCACGTCGACGTCGAGCGGGTCGGCGGGTCCGATGTCCTGTTCGAGGAGGATTCCGACCCGCGTACCGCCCTCGCGCGACTGAAGGTCCTTCATCTGCACGACGACGGCGCTTCCCTCGCCCAGGTCGGCCGCGGCGTCGGCGTAGAGGTGAAGCGCGAGACCGTAGCCGTCGGCCTCGCAGCCGAGGGCCGACCCCACGCAGAGCGCCACGAACGGCGACAGCGGAACCCCACGGAGGATGGACGTGCGGCCTCGAGACACGCGCTCCGAGGTTACCGGGCGCCAGCGAGCCGGCATAGCCGTTTCGACGCGGCGGCGGCTTCGGTCTACTCGAAGAAGTCCCTCGCCCGGGGTCGCTTGACGCTGGGGATCGCCCTTGCTAGGACCCTCGGGCCCATGAAGAAAGTCCTGGTCTCCGACACGTTGAGCGAGCACGGCCTCGCGGTCCTCCGCGCGGCGAGCGATCTGCAGGTCGACTACCGCCCTGGCCTGTCCGAGGAGGATCTGGCGAACGCCATCGAGCCATACGAGGCGCTGGTCATCCGCAGCGGCTCCAAGGTGACGGCCAAGGTCCTCGGGCGCGCCCGGAACCTCGAGGTCGTCGGACGCGCCGGGATCGGCGTCGACAACGTGGACGTCAAGGAGGCGTCGCGGCGCGGCGTGGTGGTCATGAACACTCCGACCGGCAACGCCGTCACCACGGCGGAGCACGCTCTGACGCTGCTCCTGTCGCTGGCGCGCAAGATTCCCCAGGCGACTGCGTCGATCAAGGCCGGCAAGTGGGAGAAGAGCAAGTTCGAGGGCCACGAGGTGACCGGCAAGACCCTGGGCGTGATCGGCCTCGGCAACATCGGCCGGATCGTCGCGAACCGCGCCCTGGGCCTGAAGATGACCGTCCTCGGCCACGATCCCGTGCTCTCGGCCGACAGGGCGGCGCAGCTCGGGTTCGAGCTCGTCACGCTCGACGAGCTGTTCCGCCGGAGCGACTTCATCACGGTCCACACGCCGCTCACGGAGCAGACGAGGGGGCTCATCGACGCCCGCGCGATCGACCGGATGAAGCCCGGGGTCCTCCTGGTCAACGCCGCGCGCGGAGGGATCATCGACGAGGAGGCGCTCAGGGCCGCGCTCGAGTCCGGCAAGGTCGGCGGGGCGGCGCTCGACGTCTTCGTCAAGGAGCCGCCGCCCAAGGACCAGCCGCTCCTCCAGATGGACCGGGTGATCGCGACGCCGCACCTCGGCGCGTCCACCGAGGAGGCGCAGGAGCGCGTCGCGGTCGAGATCGCCGAGCAGATCGTGACCTTCCTGACCGAGGGCGGGATCAAGAACGCGGTGAACATCCCGTCCCTCTCTCCGTCCGTCCTGCCCTACGTGGACCTCGGCCGGCGCCTGGGGACGGTGCTGGCCCAGCTCGACCGCTCCGACGTGTCCGAGATCCGCGTCGAGGTGGCCGGGGACGCGGCCGAGCACGGGGTGACGCCCATCGCGAACGAGGCGGTCGCGGGCTTCCTCGCTCACTTCCTCGACATCCCCGTGAACCTCGTCTCCGCGCCTCACGTCGCGGGCGAGCAGGGTATCCGCGTCCTGGAGATCAAGTCGCCGCGGCAGGGCGGCTACTCCGCCCTGGTCCGGGTCGAGGTGGCCGGCACGGGCGGCTCGCGCGTGGCCGCGGGAACCGTCATGGCCAACCGGCCGCGCATCGTCTCGCTGATCGGCTTCGAGGTCGACGCCGATCCGACGGGCTCGGTCCTCGTGATGCGAAACGACGACGTCCCAGGCGTCATCGGCGCGGTCGGCACGGTCCTGGGAGGCCGCGGGATCAACGTCTCGCGGGCGCAGGTCGGCACGGGGCCGCGCAAGGGCGAGGCGATGTCCTTCTGGAACCTCGATTCGCCCGTCGACGACGCGACGCTCGCCCTGCTGAGGGCGCTGCCCCACGTCAGCGCCGTCCTCCCGGTCTCCTTCTCCCAATGAACGCCCTCCGGCTCCCGCTGGGGATGCGCGATCTGTACGCGCACGAGGTATCCCTGCGCGAGGACGTGGCGGCCGCGATCCGCTCGTCCGTCCGGGAGGCCGGCTACACCCCCGTGACCACACCGGCGTTCGAGTACGAGGACGTCGTCGCGCGCGGCCTCGGGATGCTCGACCTCAGGGAGCTCGTGCGCTTCGTCGAGCCGACCACCGGCCGCATCTGCGTCGTCCGCCCCGACATCACGGCCCAGATCGCGCGGCTCGTGGCGACGCGCCTCAAGGGCGAGCCGACCCCTCTGCGGCTCTGCTACGAGGGAAGCGTCGTGCGGGTCCCGCGGGACCGATCGCGGCCCCGGCGACAGCTCGCGCAGGCTGGCGTCGAGCTCGTCGGGGTCGGGGCGCCGGCCGGCGACGCCGAGGTCATCGCGCTGGCCGCCAGGGCGGTCGCGAGGGCCGGCCTGGGCTCGTTCCTGGTCGAGCTCGCGGATGGATCGCTCGCGGCCGCCGCGCTCGCCGAGATCGATCCGTCGGCCCACGAGTCGATCCGCGAGCGGCTCGCCGAGAAGGACCGTGACGGGCTCGATCGCGCTCTCGGCGCGGCGCGCGCGCCCGCCAAGGCGCGCCGGGTCCTCGAGGCGCTTCCCGATCTGTGGGGCGACGCGTCGGTCCTGGCCAGGGCGAGGCGGACGCTGCGCACAGAAGCGGCGCGGGCCGCGCTCGCGGGGCTCGAGGCCGTCGCCGCCGCGCTGGATCGCACGGATCTGCGGGCGTCGATCGCGTTCGACCTCGGCGAGGTCCGCGGCTGGGGCTACTACACGGGCGTGCGGTTCTCGATCCTCGCCGAAGGGCCCGGCGTCGCCGTGGCGTCGGGCGGACGCTACGACACGCTCCTCGGGCGCTACGGCCGGGACGAGCGAGCGACGGGCTTCGCCATCGACATGGAGTCCCTGGAGCTGGCGCGGGACCGGAAGGGAGCGTGAGGCATGCCCGTCGTGGCGATCATCGGCGCGCAGTGGGGAGACGAGGGCAAGGGCAAGGTCGTCGACCTGTACACCGAGTTCGCCCAGGTCGTGGTGCGCTTCGGCGGCGGATCGAACGCGGGCCACACGCTCGTCGTCGACGGCGAGAAGCTGACGCTTCGCGTGATCCCGTCCGGGATCCTGCGCCGCGGGACGCTCTGCGTGCTCGGCCAGGGAATGGTGATCGACCCGGAGGTCCTGCTCGGCGAGATGGACACGCTCGCGGGCAAGGGACACCTCGAGGGTCGATCGCTCGCAGTCTCGCGCCATGCCCACGTCGTCCTTCCGTACCACCAGCTCGTGGACGAGCTGCGCGAGTCCGGCCCCGGTGCCATCGGCACGACGAAGAAGGGCATCGGCCCGGCCTACGAGGACAAGGCGGCGCGGCGCGGGATCCGCTTCGTCGACCTCGCCGATCGCCCGCTCCTTCGGGCGAAGCTGGAGCGGGCGACGGCGGCCTGGAAGCCGACGATCGAGTCCCTGGGCGGCGAGCCCCCGGAGCCCGCGGCGATCTTCGAGACGCTCGCGGCTCAGGCTGAGAAGATCGTCCCGCTCCTGGCCGACACGGCGGCGCTCCTGCACGACGAGCTCGCCCGCGGCCGGTCGCTGCTCCTCGAGGGCGCGCAGGGGACGCTCCTCGACCTCGACCACGGCACCTACCCGTTCGTCACGTCCTCGAGCTGCACGGTCGGGGGCGCGATCACGGGATCGGGGCTCTCGCCTCGCCGGATCGATCGGGTCATCGGGATCACCAAGGCGTACGCGACGCGAGTGGGTGCAGGCCCCTTCCCCACCGAGCTCGGCGACGAGGCGGGCAATCACCTTCGCCGCGTGGGCGGCGAGTACGGCTCCGTCACCGGCCGGCCACGTCGTTGCGGCTGGCTGGACCTGCCCGCGCTGCGGCGCGCCGTGCTCCTCAACGGGTTCGACGGCCTCGCGCTGACCAAGCTCGACGTCCTGACGGGCATGCCCGAGGTCAAGGCGTGCGTCGCGTACGAGATCGACGGCCGGCGTCACGAGCTCTGCCCGACGGACGCGATCGACCGCGCCGTTCCGATCTACGAGACCTTCCCCGGCTGGACCGAGCCGACCGACGGGGCCCGCACCCTCGCCGACCTGCCGGCGCCTGCCCGACGCTACGTCGAATCGGTCGAGTCGCTCGCGGGCTGCCCCGTCGTCCTCGTCGGAGTCGGGCCGGCGCGCGAGCAGACGATCGTGCTCTCGAACCCGTTCCGGCGGCAGTAGTCGCGTGCGGTATTCGAAGGGTTCGACGGCTGCGGTCGGCTGATGTATACATCGGTGTATGCAGCGAATGGAGCGAACGCAGATCTATCTCCCCCGCGAGCAGCGGATTCGCCTCGCAGCAGCCGCGCGTACTCGCAAGACGTCGACGGCCTTCGTGATCCGCGAGGCCGTCGAGCGGTATCTGGACGCCGAGGGGCACGAGCCCTCCGGGGAGGACGGTCTGTTCGACCTGATCGGCGCCGCTGGCGATCTCGATGAGGCGAGCGACGTCGCGCGTTCACACGATCGCTACCTCGCGGGAGCACGGCTTCGGCGAGTGCCGAAGCGGCGACAGAAGCCGCGATGAGCGCCCCGCGGAAGCTGCCCGGGCGAGCCGCCGGCGCGGAGCAGGCCCTCGGCGCCGACGTCGGCGCGTCCATCTTCATCGACACGTCCGCGTTGTATGCGATCTACAACCCGCGCGACCGGGACCACGCTGCCGCTCGCTCCTTCCTCCTCGACCTCCGCAAGCAGCGCGTCCGGCTCTTGACCTCCTCCCTCGTCCTGGTCGAGTCGTACATCCTCGTGCACGCGAGGACGGGGCGCGAGGGCCTGTTGAGATTCCGGCGCGCAATCGCCGGGAGCGCGTGGCTCAAGACCGTCCCCGTGACGACCGCGGACGAGGAGAGCGCCTGGACCCTCCTCGAGTCGCGTCGCGACAAGGAGTACTCGTTCGTGGACGCCGCCAGCTTCGTCGTCATGCGGGCGCTCGAGCTCGGCGAGGCTTTCGCGTTCGATGACCACTTCGCGCAGGAGGGGTTCGAGGTCGTGCCCGCCGTTCGGCCGCGGCGGTGACGCGCGGCGCGCAGCGTTGCCTGCCACCAATGGGCAGGGGTGTCCGGCGAGAGGGACAGGCCGCCGGACGGGCGTGACGCGACGCGCGAGCCCGTGCTCTACTTCCCGCCCATGAACGCGGTGCGCTCGGAGAGTCGTGGCGACGTCCTGGTGGTGACGCTCGATCATCCGCCGGCGAACGCCCTGGGGCACGCGGTCCTGCGGGAGCTCCGGGATCTGCTCCCGGTCCTTGCCGGGCCCGGGTTCCGCGCCGTCGTCCTGACGGGCGCGGGGCGGTTCTTCTCCGCGGGCCTGGATCTGTACGAGATCGCGCGCCTTCGCGAGTCGCCCGAGGCGGAGGATCTGGCGAGCTGCTTCGACGACGTGGTGACGGGCCTTTTCGCGCTGGACAAGCCCGTCGTCGCTGCCGTCAACGGTCACGCGATCGCGGGTGGCGCCGTCCTGGCCGCGACCGCAGATCATCGCTTCGTCCTGAGCGGCGAGTCGAAGCTCGGTCTGACCGAGATCCTCGTCGGCGTCTCGTTCCCGACCTCGGCGCTCGAGGCCGTCCGCTGTTCCTGCGCCGGGCCTCATCTGGCCGAGCTCCTCTACCGCGGCCTCACGTACGGGCCAGAGGAAGCGGTCCAGCGACGGCTCGCCGACGAGGTCGTCACGGGCTCGGTCGTCGAGCGCGCGGTCGCGCTGGCAGGAGAGCTCGGAGCGCACCGGCCCCAGGCCTTCGCGTCGAGCAAGCGAGCGCTGAGGGCGGAGGCTCTCGGCCGCATGCGGGCCGCGCGCACCTCGGGCCTCGATCCCGTCTGGCAGACCTGGCGGTCCGAGGAGACGGCGCTCGCGATCGCCCGGTTCCGCGAGCGCGCCCTGGGGAAGAAGGCGCCCGCTCAGGGGATGTAGATCCCTCCGGGCGTCTTCTTCGGCGGAGCCTCTTCGCCGGGGCCGGCCTCCTCGTCCGGACCGGCGTGATGAGAGTGGCGCTCCAGGTGGTGGCGATACATCCACCGCACGAAGGCGATGTCGCGCGTCGCACGGTCGGCGCTGGACAGCTCGTCGGCGCAGCGCGCGAGGAGCTCAGCCTGCGGCCGGGCGCCCGATCGCGAGAGACAGAGGGCGGTGTCGGACAGGTCGAGGGCCCAGACTTCCCGCGGGCCGAAGGTCTCCTCGATCGTCCGTCCGAGGGCCTCCTCTTCCGCGTCCTTCGACTGCGCCTCCGTGACGTACAGGAGCCCTCCCCCGGCGCTGGCCCTCAGCCGCGCGATGAGCTGGTGGATGACCCGCTCCTCGGGTCCCCAAGCGGCGAGCAGGTCGATCTCGTCGAGCGCCGTCAGCTCGGCCTCGGTGACTCGGCCGGGCAGCCGATAGAGCTTCGGCAGCTCTTGGTCGAGGGGATGCGGCGGCGGTGTCTCGAGCACGGGCGGAAGCAGCGCCTCCGTGCCCGCGATGCTGGGGGGCACGGGCCGGCCGTCGTCGCGGGAGCGCTGCAGATGGCCCGCCAGACGCCAGCGCACGTAGTCGGCCGGCGCTTCGAAGAACCTGAGCCCCTTGTCCTTGATTCCTTCAACCAATACTCGAAGTTTCTTGCGGGAGAGCTGGAAGCCGTCGCCGTCCAGGATCCCCTTGCCGCGCTGGACGACCGCCTGCACGACGAACAGGCCTCCCTCCGGAGCGGGGTAGGCGTACAAGAGGAGCTGCGTTCCCTCGGGATCGACGAGCGTCAGGTAGCCGGATGCGCCCTCGGACGGGCGGCGGGCCGGGGCGGGCGCCGCCCTGGAGGGCACCTCGAGCACGACGCCTCGTGACTTCAGGACGTGGACGCCCTTTCGCGCTGCCTTGCGCGCCGACCTGTCGGCCAGGCTCCCGGCGGCGGCAGCGGCCACACGAGCCACGTCGCCCGCCGCGACCCAGACCTCCACGATCCGGAGCTGCTCGCCGGCGGGCAGCGCTGCGAGCTCTCGGTCGACGTCCTCGGGCGCCGCAGTCGGCGCGGACTGGCTCACGACCGCGCACCCGCCAGCGGATCGAGCGCGACGAGGTCGATCTCGACCCGCGCGCCGCGAGGAAGCGCCGCGACCTGCACGGTGCTCCGCGCGGGCGGGTCGTGGCGGAAGACCTCGCCGTACAGCGCGTTGACCTTGGCGAAGTCGGCGAGGTCGGCGAGGAAGATCGTCGCCCGCACGACGGAGCCCGTCGAGGCTCCGGCGGCCTCGAGCACGGCCTCGAGGTTCTGCAGCACCTGCCGGGTCTCGGCCTCGACGTCGCCTCCCCCGACGAGCTGCCCGCTCGACGGATCGAGCGCGATCTGGCCCGAGAGGAACACGAAGCCGCCCGCCCTCACGGCCTGGCTATAAGGCCCGATCGCGGCGGGAGCGGTGGTCGTTCGCACGATGCTCTTCTCGTCCATGGGCGCCGCAGGCTAGCACCGGGCTCAGGGGGCGGGAAGCTCGCTAGCCGAGCCGGGTGCGCACCTCCCAGAGCTCGGGGAAGCATGTCTTGGCCAGCGTCCCCGTGAGGTACGCGGCTCCCTCGGTTCCGCCGGTGCCCGGCTTTCGCCCGATCATCCGCTCGACCATCTGAAGGTGGTGGTAGCGCCAGAGACGGAAGTTCTCGTCGTACTCGACCATGGTCTCGCAGAGCAGGTACAGATCGTAGTGACCGGCTGCCTCGCGATAGATGGTCTCGAGCGCGGCGAGGCGGCCCGGCGACGGGTCGTCGCCTCCGACGTCGAAGCCGCGGCCGCGCAGGCAGGCGTCGAGCGCGTCCATCAGCGACGGGCGCGCGAGGCGGGCCTCGATCCTCGCACGGGCCGGCTCGTCCGCAGCGTGCAGCTCTAGCGCCAGCGCGCCCGAGTCGCGCAGGCCCGAGAGGATCTCGAGCTCGCGGAACTGCAGGGACTGCAGCCCGCTCGCCGGCTCCAGGTGGGCGCGGAACTCCAGGAAGTCCACGGGCGTCATCGTCTCGAGGACCGCGATCTGCTGGATCAGCACGCGCTGGATCTCGATCAACCTGCGAAACACCCGGGTCGCAGGCCGCACGTCGCCTCGCTCGACGAGCCGGGCGATCGCCTCCGCCTCGTGGAGCATCTGCTTGAACCAGAGCTCGTGGACCTGGTGCACGACGATGAACAGCATCTCGTCGTGCCTGGCCGGCTCGGAGAGCCGCTCCTGGAGCCCCAGGAGCTCGTCGATCTTCAGGTAGTGCGCGTACGAACGGGCCTTGCGGGGCGTGTCGCCGGCGATCACAGCGACACGACGCCCTGCAGCTCGACCTTCGCGCCCTCCTCGAGCAGACCCTTGACCTCGACGAGCGCCATGGCCGGGAACCGACGGCCCACGAGCCGCCGCCACGCCAGCCCGATCTCCTTCGTGTGCGCGAGGTAGTCGTGCTTGTCGACGACGTAGATCGTCATCTGGGACAATCCCTCCGCCGATCCGCCGGCCTTGTGGACGACCGTCATGAAGTTCTCGAGCGCCTGCTCGAACTGCCGGCCGAGGTCCGACGCCACGATCCTCCCCGTCCCGTCCCACCCGATCTGCCCCGCCACGAACAGGAGCCGGCCGGGGTTGGCCACGATGCCGTGGCTGTACCCGAGCGGCGGCGCCAGCTCCTCGCATCGAATCGCCTCGAGCTTGTCCATGCGCGGAAGGTCTTAGCACGGAACCAGCCGCCCCCGCCGGCCATCTCGAGACTCTCCGAGCGCGGCGGCCGTTCAGAGCTCGAGAGGGCGGCCCGCCACGAGCGCGCGCAGCCACCCCCGCAGGCGCTCCGGGTCACTCTCGGCTTCGATCCGGCCCCGCGCCGCCTCGTCGAGCTCGATGCCACGTTCGGCGAGACCGTCGAGAATCGCGCGGGCGATTGCGGCATTGCCCTCGCGGATGCCGCGCTCGACGCCCTCGCGGATGCCGCGCTCGACGCCCTCGCGGATGCCGCGCTCGACGCCCTCGCGGATGCCGCGCTCGTAGCCCTGATCCATGCCGTAGAGGACCAGGTCTTCGACGATCACGATCGGCTCGAGGCCTTCGGTCTTCAT
>JACPQR010000181.1 GCA_016190375.1 Deltaproteobacteria bacterium | reverse complement strand
TCACGTGGACCGGGAACCGAGTGGCGAGGGGTGGCCGCCGGCGATGCTCGACGCCAGCGCGGCCGGTCTTCGGGCGGCCGGCCCTCTCTCGTGCTCCTCCACGCTTCCTTGGGGCAGGCAGCTCGAGCTGCACGGGACGTCCTTGACCGCTCCAGGCGAGACTAATGCGCGTCGTCGACCGCGGGACCTGCCGCCTTGGTCGGAGCGTCCGGGCGGCCGCCGTCGGGGCGCGCTGCAGCGGCGCGCGCGCGGTAGACGAGCTCGACGCGACCGACTCCGCCCGGGGGCACCGTGACCTCGGCGCTGGCTTGCCTCTGCGTGGGGTGCCAGGCCTGCACCGTGTAGCGGCCGGGCGGGACGCCCTCGATCGTGAAGCGACCGCTGGCGGTCGTCACCGCGTGGTACGGATGGCGCGCGACGAGGACGTGGCCCTTGAGCCAGGGGTGGTCCTGGGTGCAGTCGATGCGGCGGCCGCCCGGGCGGTCGAGCTGGAAGGTCGACGAGCGATCGGGGAGCACGCCCTGCTTGAAGGCGGCCTCCGGCCCGCCCCCGAGCGTGCAGAGGTAGACGAGCTCGTCCTCGTTGCGTATCTCGAGCGTGTCTCCGACGGTGCCGTCGATCACGTAGGGCTTCAGCACGCAATCGTCGATGGCGATCGTGCGGGTCTGCGGCCCGCGCGCCTCGCCCTGGGGGACACCCTCGACCGAGATGAAGGCGTTGGCGAGGCCGCCGCCGGGGCCGCGGACGACGGACATCTCGTAGACGCCCTTGGCCGAGTCGCACACGGCGGCGTGCGGGCCGGTAAGGTTGACCGGGAGCGGAGAAGGCAGGTCGCCCTCGTAGCGGACGACGCCCTCGACGCGGCCGGGCCGGCCCGTGGGGGCGGCCTTTCGCGCCTTCGTCCCGGCGCGGTCACGTGCAGAGTCATCGGGCTCCGGCGCCCTGCAACCCGTGCCGAGGACGAGCGCCGCGACGAGCAGGCGAATCACCACCCGGCCTCCAGCGCCATCGAGAGCAGGCGCGAGGGCCAGATCCCCAGATGCAGGACGAGGAGCGCGCAGATGACGATGGCGGTCGCGATGGCGCCGGAGCGCATCGGCTGCGCGACCGGCGCGCCAGGCTCGGGCGACCTCATGTACATCGTCACCACGAGGTTCAGATAGTAGTACGCGGAGACCGCGCTGTTCAGGACGGCGACCACGACCAGAGGCCAGAGCCCCGCGTCGATCGCGGACCGGAACACGTAGAGCTTCGCGAAGAACCCGGCGGTCGGCGGCATGCCGGTCAAGGCCACCATGAACGTGGCGAGGGCCAGCGCAGCGGCGGGGTGCTGCCGAGCCACGCCCGCGAAGTCGGAGGTGTGAACCGCCTCGGCGTCGCGGCGGCCGAAGTACGCGACGCAGGCGAAGGCGCCGATGTTCATCACGGTGTAGGAGAGGAGGTAGAAGAGGACGCCGGCGCGTCCCTCGGGTGCGCCCTTCCAGGCCGCGAGGACGCCGACGAGGACGTAGCCGGCGTGCGCGATGCTCGAGTAGGCGAGCATCCGCTTCACGTTCTTCTGCCAGATGGCGACGAGGTTGCCCACGCTCATCGAGGCGACCGCGAAGAACGCGACGATCTGCGGCCAGCCCACCGACGCCCCGAGCGCCGTCCCGCCGAACGCCACGAGGAGCACCCTGAGGAGCGCCGCGAAGGCCGCGGCCTTGACCACGACGGACATGAAGGCGGTCACGGGGGTCGGCGCGCCCTCGTAGGCGTCGGGAGTCCACATGTGGAACGGCACGGCCGAGATCTTGAAGCCGAGCCCCGTGAGCAGGAGCACCAGCGCGAGGACGGCGATCGGCGACGAGCCCGCCGCGCCGCGGAGCGCCTCCGAGATCTCGGCGATCCGGGTCGAGGCCGCCAGGACGTACAGGAGCGCGATCCCGAACAGGAGGAACGCGGCGGCGAACGAGCCGAGCAGGAAGTACTTGAGCGCTCCCTCGAGGCTCTTTCTCGACCCCCGCCTGAAGCCGGCCAGGCAGTAGACCGCGAGCGACATCGTCTCGAGCCCCACGAACAGGACGAGCAGGTCCGTCGCCATCGCCATCAGCGCCGCGCCGGCGCAGGAGAAGGCGATCAGCGGGTAGTACTCCCCGCGCTCGATCCCGTGCTCCGCGAGGTAGCCGCCCGCGATCAGCGCCGACAGCCCCCCTCCTAGCCCGATCGTCGCGGCGAAGAAGAGGCCGAAGCGGTCGACGGCGACGACGCCCCCGAGCGACTCGGGCAGCGCGACGCTCGGTCCCGAGCCCCACAGGCCCAGCGCGAGCGCCGCCGACGCGAAGAGCCCCACCGTCGTGATGATGGCGAGGTCGCCCCGCGTGTCCGCATCGGAAGCCGGGCTCCTCACGAGCACGTCCACGAGCATCGCGACGAGCCCCGTCGCGACCATCGCCAGAAGGGGCGAGAGGGCGAGCCAGACGCTCATTGGCCGCCTCCGGGGACGCCCGGCGGCGCCGGGACCTCGAGGTCGATGGACTCGCCGGTTCGCGACAGCTCACCCGGTTCGAGCAGCCGCGCCTCGGTCAGATCGCGCCCCAGCCGCTGCTTGGCCCGGACATCCTCGATCGTCTGGCGGGCGTCCTGCTCGATCCGGGCGATCACGGGACGCGGGTACAGCCCCATCACGAAGACGAGCGCGACGAGCGGCGCCAGGCAGATGGCCTCTCGCCCCACGAGGTCCCCGAGCGTCCGGTTCGCCTCGTTGCGGACCGGCCCGAAGAACATCCGCCGGTAGAGCGACAGCATGTAGACGGCGCCGAGGATCACTCCCGTCCCCGCGAGGAGCGCGAACAGGCGCGGCATCTCGAACGCGCGCCAGGCGCTGAACGTGCCGAGCAGGATCATGAGCTCGCCCACGAACCCGCCCGTTCCCGGGAGCCCGATCGATGCGAGCATGATCACCGCGAAGACCGCCGCGTACGCCGGCATGATCTTGGCGATGCCGCCATACTCCTCGATCAGGCGCGTGTGGCGGCGATCGTAGACGACGCCCACGAGCAGGAACAGCGCGCCCGTCGCGACGCCATGGTTGAGCATCTGGAGCACGGCGCCGACGGCGCCCGCGGTCGTCATCGCCATCAGCCCGAGCATCACGAAGCCCATGTGCGAGACCGACGAGTAGGCGACGAGCTTCTTCGCGTCGGGCTGCCGCCAGGCCACGAGCGCGCCGAGGATGATGCCGGCGATCGCGAGCCCGCCGATGGTCGGGCCGAGCGTGTGTGCGGCGTTCGGGAACAGCGGGATCGCGAACCTCAGGAAACCGTACGTGCCCATCTTCAGCAGCACTGCCGCGAGGATCACGCTGCCGGCCGTCGGGGCCTCGACGTGAGCGTCGGGCAGCCAGGTGTGCAGCGGCCACATCGGGACCTTGATCGCGAAGGCGAGCGCGAAGGCGAGGTAGAGCCAGAGCTGCGTGTCTGGCGGCAGGAGAAGCCGCGTCAGATCGAGGTAATCGAAGCTGGCCTTGCCCGCGACGGTGTCGTACTGGCTGGTCAGGTACAGGATCGCCGCCAGCATGAGGAGCGATCCCGCCATCGTGTACAGGAAGAACTTCACGGCCGCGTAGATGCGCCGGCCGCCGCCCCAGACCCCGATGATGAGGTACATCGGGATGAGCATCAGCTCCCAGAACACGTAGAAGAGGAAGAGGTCGAGGGCGAGGAAGGTGCCGATCATCGCCGACTCGAGCAGGAGGAACGAGAACAGGTACTCCTTGAGGCGGCTCTGGATCGACTCCCACGACGCGAGGAGCGCGATCGGTGTGGTCAGCGTCGTCAGGAGCACCAGCCACATCGAGATCCCGTCGACCCCGACGTGGTAGCGGATGCCGAGGGAGGGGATCCACGAGACCGTCTCCTCGAGCCGGAACCCGGCGCGCCCGAGGGATCCGGGCAAGAGGTACAGAGACAGCCCGAAGGTCGCGAGCGAGACCGCCATCGCGAAGTACCGCAAGAAGCGTGGTGTCTGGCGCGGACAGAAGAGGATGGCGATCGCTCCGAGCGCCGGGACCGCGATGAGGGCCGTCAGGAGGTGCGGGATCATCGCCGGCGCCTCCCGGGTCGCACGACCACCTCATGCTCGCCCACGGACCGAGTGAAGGCGTTGCGCACCTCGAGCCGGACCTCGTGGCGCCCGGCCTTGCGGTAGCGATGCTCGGCGCGACGCTCGGCGCCGAACTGGGTGTCCCACCGCCCGTCGCCGTCGAAGTCCCACCGGTACTCGTAGCCGGCTCCCTCCGCAGCGTTGACGGTGACGGACCTGCCGTCCACACGGGCCTCGAAGTCCGTGCTCGGCACGGCCAGCTTGTAGAGGATGCCCAAGGTGCCGAGCGCCATGGCCATCGCATAGACCTGGACGCGCCCGGTCTGCACGAGCCGCACGACGCGCCCGGTGAGGTTCACCGCTCCGGCGACGCCGTGGACCATGATCCCGTCGATGAGGAGCTTGTCGATGGCCTCGTGCCCAGCGCGCGCCAGCCACCGCAGGGAGCGCACGATGGTCGCCTCGTACAGCTCGTCGATCCGCCACTTGTCGAGGACCAGCGCGTACAGGCCCGGGACCCGCGCCGCGAGACGCTCGGCCTCCGCCGACGGGCCCCGCCGGTACCAGATCCACGCGAAGCCCATGGCGGCGAGCGCGATCACGGAGGACGCGCCGACGAGCGGCAGCTCGAAGGGCTTGCGCATCTCGGCGATCCCCACGGCCGGCACTCCTTCCTCGATCCCGGGCGCCAGCCAGCCCTCGAACGTGAGGGGAACGTTCAGGCCGAGCGCGTGCAGCGCCTCCGGGTTGAGCAGCCCCGCAGCGATCGAGAGCGCCCCGAGGACGACCAGGGGCAGGGTCATCGACGATGGCGACTCCTTGATGTGCGCCAGCGTGTCCTCGTCGGCCCGCGACTCTCCACCGAAGACCAGGAAGTAGAGACGGAACATGTAGAAGGCCGTCAGCGCGGCTCCGGCGAGGAGCAGCGTGAGCAGGATCGGGGGCAGGATCCCGTAGCGGCCCGAGTCGCGCGCCAGCGCGTGCCAGAGGATCGCATCCTTGGAGAAGAAGCCCGAGGTGAACGGGAAGCCCGCGATCGCGAGGGTCGCCGCGAGGAAGGTCCAGCGCGTGCGCGGCATCAGCGCCTTCAGGCCCCCCATCTCCCGGATGTCCTGCCGGTGGTGCATCGCCACGATGACCGATCCTGCCCCTAGGAAGAGGCAGGCCTTGAAGAAGGCGTGGGTGACGACGTGGAAGACGCCGGTGACGTGCGCGCCAACGCCGACCGCCACGAACATGTAGCCGAGCTGGCTCACCGTGGAGTAGGCGAGGACCTTCTTGATGTCGTTCTGGGTGAGCGCGATCGTGGCCGCGAAGACGGCGGTCAGGGCGCCGGTCACCGCGACGACGGCCATGCCGCTCGCGGTGAGGACGAAGAGGAAGTGCATCCTCGCGACCATGTAGACGCCGGCCGTCACCATCGTCGCCGCGTGGATGAGCGCCGAGACCGGCGTGGGACCTGCCATCGCGTCGGGCAGCCAGACGTAAAGGGGGAGCTGCGCGCTCTTGCCCGCCGCGCCGACGAACAGGCAGATCGCCGCGATGGTCGCGATCGCGGGGCGCCAGGCGATGTCCCAGCCGAACAGCGAGAAGGACAGGTCGAACGCGGGTTTCGTGAGCTGGGTCGGCGCGTGGGCCGCGACCTGCTCCATCTCGGGGAACGACAGGACTCCGAGGCTCAGGGCCAGGAGGAAGATCCCCACCAGAAAGCCGAGGTCGCCGATGCGGTTGACGATGAACGCCTTCATCCCCGCCTTGGCGTTCTCGTCCTTGTCGAACCAGAAGCCGATCAGGAGGTACGAGCAGAGCCCGACACCTTCCCAGCCGACGAACATGACCGGGAGCGACTCGCCCAGGACCAGGACGAGCATCGCGAAGGTGAACAGGTTCATGTAGGAGAAGAACCGCCCGGGCGACTCGTCGTGGGCCATGTAGCCGGTCGAGTACAGGTGGATGAGCGAGCCCACGCCGGTCACGACGAGGAGCATCGTGGCCGCGAGCGGATCGAGCCGGAACGCGACGTCGATCGGGATCCGGTAGTCCTGGGCCGAGCCGAACGCCGCTGGCAACGTGACCGTGAACCACTCGTAGGCGCGGTAGGTCAGGTGCCGCGCCTCGTGCGGCAAGGCCGCGAGCTGCAGGAAGGCCACTACCGAGAGCGCGAAGGACGTGAAGACCATCGCGCAGGCGAGCGTGTGAATCGTGTCGCGCTTCAGCCTCGAGCCGAAGAGTCCGTTCACGAGGGCGCCGAGCGCGGGCAGAAGGACGATCGGCAACAGCAGCCAGTACTGGTCGGGCGCGCCGGGGCGAAGCGAGATCTCGTTCAGGCCGGGCATCGTCAGTGCCTCATCCTGTCGGCCTCGTCGGTCCGGACCGTGTGCCGTAGGCGGAAGAAGGAGACGACGATCGCGAGCCCGACGGCGGCCTCCGCCGCGGCGATCGCGATGATGAAGAACGCGGTGACCTGCCCGGCGTGGCTCGCCGGATGGAAGCGGTTCGCCGCGACGAGCGCCAGGTTGACCGCGTTGAGCTGAAGCTCGATCGACATCAGGACGACGAGCAAGTTGCGGCGGACGACGAAGCCGATCGTCCCGACCGTGAAGATCGCCACCGAGAGGACCAGGTAGTGCCCCAGTGTGATCACGGCCGCGGCTCCTGCGATTTCTTCCCCTTGGCGACGGCGACGGCGCCGATGATGGCCACGAGGAGCAGCACGGACACGGCCTCGAAGGTGAAGACGTTCTCGCGGAAGAGCGCGCTGGCCACCGACCGGACGGTACCGAATCCCTCGGGCAGGGCCGCCTCGGGTCGCTCCGCGGCGAGCGCCCAGGCGAGGACGCCGCCGACCGACAGGAGCGACGCGGCTCCGAGCGCGCGGGTGAGCTTCATTCGCCGCTGCCTTCCGACCTCGGATCCGGGCCCGAGCAGCATGATGACGAAGACGAAGAGGACGACGACCGCGCCCGCGTAGACGATCACCTGTATGGCCGCGAGGAAATGAGCGTCGAGGAGCGTGTACAGGACCGCGATCGAGAGGACCGTGCCGAGGAGGAACACAGCGCTCCGGATGGCCCTGCCGGACAGCACCGTGAGGAGCGCGCAGGCGAGCGCGAGCCCGGCCGAGGCCCAGAACACTACGGCGCCGACCCCGCCCGCGGGCGCTCCGGCAAGCTCGCTCACGCCGCGAACCTCCCGCCGTAGGGGCACTTCTTCAGCGTCGCGTGGCGCAGGAACTCGTCGTGGAACTTCTGCGCGAACGCGACGATCGGCATGGCCGCTCCGTCGCCGAACGGGCAGATCGTGTTGCCCATGATGCTCTTGGCGGCGCTCAGGAGGACCGCGACCTCCTCGACCTTGCCCGAGCCGGCCTCGAGGTTGGCGAGGATGTTGTGCACCCAGCCCGTGCCCTCCCGGCAGGGCGTGCACTGGCCGCACGACTCGTGCCAGTAGAACCGCGCGAGGTTCGAGGCGGCGCGGACAGCGCAGACGGTCTCGTCGAGGACGATCGCGCAGCCCGTCCCCATCATCGAGCCGGCCGCCTTCAGCGAGTCGACGGTGAAGGGGATGTCGATCTCGTGGGGCAACAGGACCGGCGTCGACGATCCTCCCGGGATGACTCCCTTGAGCTCGTTGCCGAGAGGGCCTCCGCCGATCTCGAGGACCAGCGTGGACAGCTTCGTCCCGACTGGTAACTCGTGGAGGCCCGGACGCTTCACCCGGCCCGACAGTCCGTACATCCGCGTCCCGCCGTCGCCCTTGACGCCGAGAGCGTGGAACGCCTCGCCGCCGAAGAGGACGATCCACGGGACGTTCATGATCGTCTCGACGTTGTTGACGACGGTCGGACAGCCGAACGCGCCCACGACCGCGGGGAAGGGAGGCTTGAGGCGAGGCTCGCCGCGCTTGCCCTCGAGCGAGTTCAGGAGCGCGGTCTCCTCGCCGCAGATGTACGCGCCACCGCCGCGGTGCGTGTGGATCTCGACCGGGAAGTCGACCCCGAACGGCCGCTTGCCCAGGTACCCCTTGGCCTTGGCCTGGGCGATCGCGCCCTCGACCCGCTGCCACGCCAGCTTCAGCTCGCCGCGGATGTAGACGTAGGCCGTGTGCGCGCCGGTCGCCCAGCAGGCGGAGATGATCCCCTCGACGAGCAGGTGGGGATCGTTCTGCATGAGGGCGCGGTCCTTGAAGGTGCCAGGCTCTCCCTCGTCCCCGTTGACCACGAGGTAACGGGGCTTCGGGTTGTCCCTGGGCAGAAACCCCCACTTCACGCCGGCCGAGAACCCCGCGCCGCCGCGGCCCCGCAGGTTCGCGGCCTTCATCTCCTCGACGACCTTCGCGGGCTCCATGGAGAGGGCCTTCTTGGCGCCCTCGTAGCCGCCGCGCGACTCATAGACGTCGATCTCCCAGGCGCGGTCGACGCCGAAGTTCCGGGTGACGATCTTGACCGGTTCCGTCATGGCTCCGACCGGAGGCGATCGAGGAGCGCGTCGATCGACTCGATCGTCAGGTTTTCCACAAACTCGTCGTCGACGGTGAGCACCGGTCCCGAGCCGCAGGACGCCAGGCACTCCGCGGTCTCGAGCGTGATCTTGCCGTCAGGCGTGGTCTCGCCCGGACGGATGCCGAGCTTCTTCTGGCAGTGGTCCAGGATCCTCTCGCCGCCGACCAGGGCGCACGACAGCGTCCGGCACACCTGGACGACGTGCTTTCCGACGGGTTTCTGGTGGTACAGCGTGTAGAAGGAGACGACCCCCTGGACGTGTGCCCGCGGCAGCTCGAGCCGCCGGCTCACCCAGTCGATGGCCTCCTTCGAGACGTGCCCGATCTCCTCCTGCGCCAGCCTCAACGCCGGCAGGCACGCAGCCATCTTCGATGGGTAGCGCGCGATGATCTCGTCGATCCGCTTTTGCCCGGCGGCGGAGGGTGTCCAGGTCATCTTCGACGGGGCGAAGCCGCGCGGAAGATACCAACAGGGACCGGGAAGTCAAACGAGACCGAGGGGCTAGCGCCGGCAAATCCTGCGCGAACGCCCTCAGAGCTGCAACCAGAGGCGCAGGGCCTCGTCGACCCGGCTCATCGTTGAGGCGTCGATCTCGCCGATCCGTCCGCCGATGCTCGCGCGCGGGGCGCTGAGGAGCTTGTCCACCATGACCTGGGAACGTCTCCGGAGGCCGTTCTCCGCGGTGGGCTCGACCGTCACGCGAAACAGCGGCGCCGCCTCGAGCTCGGACGTCACGAGGCAGAGCGTGACGCTGGCGTGGGTGTCGTTGAAAAGGTCGGACTGGGTGACGACCGCTGGCCGGGGTTTGCCGGAGTAGGAGCCTCGTGCCGCGACCAGGACGACGTCGCCCCGTTTCATGCTCACTCGGACCAGTCGGCTGCGTGCTCCAGGAACTCCAACGCGTCCGCCTCCCCCCGGCCCCGGCTCACGCGCAGGGATTGCTTGCGAGCCTCGGCCGCCAGCGCGTCGGACTCGAGATACCGTCGAATCGCCTCCCGGACGACGTCGCTCTTCGAGCGCTTCTGACGCCGGGCAATGGCCCCGAGGTCACGCTGCAGGGGGGGATCGAGTCGGACGGCGAGGGTACGATTTGTCATACACGTAATACATACTTCGACCCGTCACCGGAGGCAACCCAGGAGTGAGGACACTCATGGGCAGGCTTCGTGCTCGAAGACGCAGCCGTGCTCCTGATCGCAGCATGCGGTCCAGCCCTCCGGCGCGGGTGGGCAGCCCTCGCGGCACTCGAGGTCGGAGCCGCAGGCGGCAAGCGCGCATTCGTCCAGAGGAGGATCCGGCCCGGTCTGGGTTCCGGAATCTCCGCAGATCGCGTTGTGACACTCGGCGGACGTTGTCGGGTCCCAGCACGAGCCCATCACGATCGCCAGGGCCACGGCGACCGCGCGGACCGCCGGCCGCCGCCGGCGCGCCACGAGCCCGAGCACGAAGACGACGAGCGCGAGAGGGGACGCGCCGGCAAGCCCACCTCCGACCGCGACCGAGCAGCCTGCCGGGCTCGAGGCGGGCGCGCGCCGCTCCGGGCCCCGGTCGCACCTCTGGTCGCCCTCGCAGAACGAGCGCGAGTACGCCGCGACCGCGTCGTCGAGAGGGCCCACGGCGCGGACGACGTCCTCGTCGCGGCCCGAGATCGACGCGACCGCGGAGAGCCAGAGCGTCAGCCGACCCGCACCGGCCTCGGGCATCGTCACCTCGAAAGTCCACTCGCGTTCGTCCTCGATGCCCCGCCCGGCGATCACCCGGCCGCCGTCCCACGCGAGGATCTCCCGCTCGTCGAAGGAATAGTCACCCACGGGCTGGCCATCGTCGGTGTCGAGCTCCGCGACGAACGTGCGAATGCGGGAGCGCGAGTGCATGCCGAGGTGCTCGCCCTTCAGGCGCACCCGCATCGCGTACGTCTCGCCCGGCGAGTAGCGACGATCCCGGATCAGCTCGCCCGGATCGCTCGTGACCTCCACCCGCAGCGCCTCGTCGTCTTCGTCTCCTCCCTCGTCCTTGTCCTCGGGATCGTCGCCGTGGCAGCTCTCACAGGTCCGGACATGGCAGACGGCGCAGGTGTAGCCCTTGAAGCGTGGCGAGCCGTCGAAGAACATGCCGCCGCCGCCGCCCTCGTTCGCGGAGCGCTCGAAGGTGTGGCCCCCGTGGAACGCGAGTGCGGGGGTCGAGAGCGTGATGGCGACGGCGAACAGGCTCGCCGTCCTCATGGTCCCACCTCGTCCGTCGGCACGCAGTCGTCGGGCGGATGCTCCTCGTCCTCGATCCACGCGACGAGCAGGCGGTAGCCGGGATCGTCGCGCGAGACGAAGACGTCGTCGCCGCCGAACATCTCCTGGCCCCGATGGAAGAGCCCTCCCGCCGTCACGTCGAGCGGCTTCCGAACGAGCAGCGCCTCCTCGGGCCCACCGGTCGCGAGCGCGCGCGCCCGATCGTAGTTGGCTTCGAGCTCCACGTCGCTCGGTGGCCGATCCCTCTCGGTCGGTTCACCTCCGAGGCGCAGCCGATTCGGCGCGTACACGCGCAAGGGCCGCAGCGCGCTGCCGTGACACGCCAGGAAGGCGCAGCGCTTCGCGAGCACGGGCTGGACCGAGCAGCGGAAGGCCGCCAGGTCGAGCATCGGGACGTCGACCGGATCGTTCGAGGCAGGCGCGCAGCCGCCCAGGAGGACAGTCAAGGCGAGCGCCCTGTTCACCACGATGGTCTTGCCCGCCCACCGAAGATCCTGTCGGACCGACGAGTGGGTTCCCTTCCGCCGCCCCTGCTACAATGGCGGGCAATGCCCCTGATCGAGATCGAGGGCGTCAAGAAAGCCTTCGGGCCCAAGGTCGTGTACCGCGACCTCAACCTCTCGATCGAGCGTGGCGAGAGCATCACGATCATCGGGGGCTCGGGCTGCGGGAAGAGCGTGATGCTCAAGCTCTTGATCGGGCTCCTGCGACCGGACGCGGGCGAGGTCCGGTTCGACGGCCAGGACGTCGCCACGATGAAGGCAGACGAGCTCCAGAAGGTCCGCCAGCGCGTGGGGATGCTCTTCCAGGGCGGGGCCCTCTTCGATTCGATCAGCGTCGGCGAGAACGTCGCCTATTCGCTGAGGGAGCACGGCCGTTCGGCCGACCGGCCCGACATCGGCCGCCGGGTCGCGGCCGCGCTGGAGATGGTGGGGCTGCCGGGGATCGAGAAGATGCGGCCGCAGGACCTGTCGGGGGGAATGAAGAAGCGCGTGGGCCTGGCCCGGGCGATCGTGCAGGGCCCCGAGGTGGTCCTCTACGACGAGCCGACGACGGGCCTCGACCCGATCAACGTGACCCGCATCAATCGCCTCATCGTGGCGCTGAAGCACGAGCTCAAGATCACGTCGATCGTGGTGACCCACGACATGCAGAGCGCCTTCGCGATCAGCGACCGGATGGCGATGCTGCACGAGGGCAAGATCCTGTACACGGGCACTCCGCACGAGTTCCAGTCCTCGAAGCTCCCGGAGGTCCGTGACTTCGTCATCGGGTTCGCGCCGCCCGATGAAGGGCGACCGTCCCTGGAGGTCAACTGAGATGGAATGGTCCCGGGGAACGGAGGTCAAGGTCGGCCTCTTCGTCGCGGCCGGCGTCGCGCTGTTCGTGGTCACGATGCTGGTGATCGGCGCCGAGCGCAACACCTTCGAGGACCGCATCTACTACAAGGTCGCCCTCCCGAACGCGAACGGGATCTCCCGGGGCGCCACCGTCAGGATGGCCGGGCTCGGAGTCGGTCAGGTCGAGCGCACCGATCTCACCCAGGACCTCTCGAACCCGAAGGTCATCGTGCTCTTCTGGGTCAAGCCGAGAATGGTGCCGAGGATCCGCCGTGACTCCCGGGTGAGGATCGGCTCGAAGGGCCTGCTCGGCGACAAGCAGCTCGAGGTGACCGTCGGCAGCGCCACCGAGCCGCCGATGCCCGAGTGGTCGTTTCTGCGCCCGGCCGAGCGCACGGGCGGGCTCATGGAGACGGCCGAGGCGACGCTCTCGGATGTCCAGTCCACCCTCGCGAAGCTGCAGCACGCCGTCGAGCCGCTGACCGATCCGCGCTTCGCCCAGGACGTCCGCGCCACGGCCGGCGAGCTGCGGCAGCTCGCCACGGCCGTTCGCGAGGGCGACGGGACGATCCATCGGCTCCTCTACGACCCGGGAACCGCCGATCGTCTCGACCAGGTGCTCCTGGGTCTCGCCCAGATGTCGCAGGATCTCAGGCAGAGCGCCGCCATCGTCAACTCGATCGCCGAGGAGGTCCGATCGGGCGATGGCACCGCTCACGCGCTCGTCTACGGCCAGGAGGGCACAGAGGCGCTCCAGAACGTGGCCACGGCAACGGGCGAGATCGCGGGCCTCGTCCATGACGTCCGCTCCGGCAACGGCCTTCTGCACTCGATGATCTACACGAACGAGCAGCGCAACCTCGTCCTCAACCTCACCGAGGCGAGCGCCGGCGTCCGGGACATCGTCCGCGATCTGAGGGCCGGCCGCGGCACGATCGGCGCCCTGCTCGAGGACCCGTCCGTCTACGAGGATCTCAAGCGGGTCATCGGCAACGTCGGCCGCTCGCAGGTCCTTCGCGCCCTGGTTCGCTACGCCATCACCGAGGACGAGGCCCGCCCTCCGCGCGCCACGGTGCGCGAGCGCGAAGGCGAGGGCGAGGGCGAGGGCCGGACGAAAGGCTCGAACCAGTAAGCCAGGATCGGACGGGTTCGGCTCACCGTCGCATGGCGGGATTTGACGCGCCAGATGGCGAAGGCTATCGTTAGTGCATGAGAACGCACGGCGCTGTCGTCGACCTTCTGGGGCGGCCGGCAGCGCGGGCACTTCGTGCCGGAGACGTCGAAGCAGCCATTGCCCGCGTGACCCCGCGTACGTTCAAGACCTTCAAGGACGTCTTCCAGCTCGACAGGAAGCGCATGAGTCGAGTGCTCTGCGTCGGAGAGCGCACGGTCGATCGGATGCTTCGACCCGGCTACAAGGTACCGGAGGACGTCGCCGACAGGATGCTCCGAATAGCGCGAATCCTCCGCGAGGCCGAGGACGCCCTCGAAGGACGCGAGAGCGCCGTCCGGTGGTTGACCTCCGAGGTGCCGGCGCTCGGGCGGCGCGTGCCGCTCGAGATGATGCGCACCGATCTCGGCGCCAAGCTGGTCGAGGACGAGCTGGTTCGACTGAAGCACGGCATGTATAGCTGATGCGGGTCTACCGGATCGTGCCCGCGTCCAGGGCCGCTGAGGCGTTCCTTGGCCTGGGAGGCCTCAGCGCCGAAGGACGATGGCACACGAGAGGAAGGCTCGTCGTGTACACCTCATTCACGGAGGCGGCCGCGCGCCTCGAAGTCCTGGCCCACTGTGCGTCGCCACATCTGCTACCGCCGCACGTCCGCATTGCGGCCGACATCCCCGATCGCGCGACGATTCGGCGGGTCGATCGGGCCAAGCTCCCATCCGGCTGGGAGGCGCCGCCGCCGTATCTGCCGTCCGTGCAGGCCTTGGGCGATGGCTGGTTGGCGACGGCCGCGAGTCTCGGGCTCCGTGTTCCGTCGGCGCTCAGCGCCACCGACGATCATCTGTTGCTGAACCCGCTTCACCCCGAATTCACGAGCGCGCACGTAGCGTCGCCCGAGCCATGCGTCTTCGACAGCCGGCTCACGTCGCTCCGACGGTGATCTTCCCCGAGGCAGACGTTCGCCGCTCGGTACTACAGCGCGTCCACCTCGAGTCGCGAAGCGCGCACCGGTTCCGCGAGGCCCTTGAGCGACGCGGCGAAGGTCTCCGAGATTCGTGCGTCCCCGAGCCAACCGAGCTCTGCGGCACGCGCCGCGAGCTCCTCGGGGACGACGACTTGCCCCGCGCGTGCGGCGCCCTGCAGCCGGGCGGCGATGTTCGCG
Source organism: Deltaproteobacteria bacterium (assembly GCA_016190375.1). Lineage (GTDB taxonomy): Bacteria > Myxococcota_A > Polyangia > JACPQR01 > JACPQR01 > JACPQR01. Next base: position 38,322 of record JACPQR010000181.1, on the reverse strand, counting down.
CTCTGGCCGAAGTAGTCGAGGATGCCGTTGGCCGTGACGCCGTAGCAGGGGCCCGCGTAGATGCCGATCTTGAGGAACGCGTCGTGGGCCTCCGGATGCGCCGCCCGGAATCCGGGAAATGCGGCCTGCATCTCGAGGGCGGCCTGCAGCGCCTGGGCCTCGTCGAGGAACGCGGCCATCACGGCGTCGCCCATCGTCTTCACGATCGTCCCCTCGTGCCGCTCGACGATCGCGCGAAGGAGCTCGAAGTGGTCCTGAACGGTCCGGAACGCGCGAGCGTCACCGGTGCGCGTGTACAGCGCGGTCGACCCGGTGAGATCGCTGAAGAGCAACGCGACGCGGGCCACGCGAAGGACGAGCCCGGGCCTGAGCACCTCCTTCGCGAACATCCGGCGAAAAGCCGGGACGGTCGTGACGAAATGCGCCGTGGCGGCGCGGCTCGCCCACTCCAGCCGCTCGAGCTTCGCGTGCCGCTCGAGCGGGGCCTCTTGCGCGACGACGATCGCGCCTCGCGGTGCGACGGCGATCATCTGGGGGGTGAGGCCGTCCGATCGGACCTCGAGCCGTGCGCTCTCGGCGGCGCCCTCGACGACCTCGACGCTGGCGGTCGCGCCGCCGCGGACGAAGAGGCGGTAGCGACCGGGCGCCGCCGGCGCGCGCAAGGTGGCCTCTCCGCGCGCGGGGAGGATGGATTGCGCGACGACGTGAGGCACGCGGCCCGGGCCGCCGATGCAATAGGGCGACGGATCGACCTTTCGCACGGCAGGCGCGGCACGGAACGTGGCCTCGACCGCGCGGTCGAGCTCGACGCCGAAGGAGATGTCGCAGTAGGGGCAGTGACCCTTCTCGTCGAGGTCGACGAGGGAGGCCACGTTCTGGGGCGCTCCGCGGCAGCTCGGGCAGACGATCTGCCACGACAGATCGACCAGCCCTGCGACCACCGCGTCGAGGCAGACCGAGAGGACGTTGCGACGGTCGAGGCCGCGATCGTCGGCCAGCTCGAACGGGCGGATCGACGAAGCCTCGAAATCGGCTCCGCGCCGGACGAGGTCGATCAGCGCCGCCGCCGCCGCCTGTCCGCCCTCGCCGACCCTCGCGCGGAGCTCGGCGGCCGCGCGCTCCAGCTCGTCCCGATTCACGATTGGAGCGGGAGCCTTCATCCGGATCGGCTCTCCCTGCGCGAGCGCCCGATCCGCGGCGACGATCTCCTGGACGACGCGGCCGAGGATCTGCGACACCGTGAAGCGCACGACCGGGGCGAGGAGCGCGCTCCGGGGTACGACGGAGATGCGGATCTCGAGTCGCGAGCCGCCGCCATCGCGCGGGGCGAGGCCGAAGGCGTGCTCCAGCGTCCGGATGAGTCCCTTCCGGACCTCCCGGCGCACGCTGAACCTCTCCGCTTCCACCCACTCGAACGGCCGCTCCGCGTACTCCATCGGCAGGCCACCGGAGACGGTCCGGACGTCGAAGCGGGACGCGCTCGAGTCGGAGCGAGGGGCGATCGTCAATCGCCCGAGGCCCGCCGCCCTGTTGAGCCGATCGGTGTCGGAGATGACCCGCCAGATCGCAGGAGGGTCGGACTCACAGTCGACGACGCGCTGGACGACGATCGAACCGTCCATGAGTCGGGGAGGCTACCACGCTCTGGTCGCCCGCCGGGGCGACGGAGCAGACGGCGCCAAACGGCGTGGCGCCAGGGGAGCAGCGTCATGTCACCCGATGACGTCGCCCGAGTAGAGCCGCCGCAGAAAGCTCTCGACCGGGAGCACACGCGTGCCCTCGATATCGAGCTCCCGCTGGCCTCGGTAGACGATGTAGCTGTCCGCTCTCGTCGTCGAGAGCAACGAGGCGATCCCCTTGCGGTGCTCGGGCCGGACCTTGGTGCCGTGCTTCGCCTCGATCGCGACGAAACGGGTGCCGCGCCACCAGACGAAGTCGACCTCGGTTCCGCTCGGGGTCGCCCAGTACCCGAGGGAGCCCTTGACTCCGGCATGGTGGATGTAGCTCCGGAGCTCGTGAAGCAGGAGGTGCTCGAGCAGGACGCCGTCCCAGTCCCGGGGCAGCGGCTGATCGAAGGCACCCGCCGCCGCGTTCAGCACGCCGCAGTCGAACCAGTAGAACTTCGGCAGCGCGACCTCCTTGATCTTGGCTCTTGGCCGGTATGAGGGGAGCCAGGTGCCGATCAGAGTGTCGACGAGGACGTCGAAGTAACCGCGCGCCGTCTCGCGCGAGACGCCGGCATCGCGCGCGATGGACGAGACGTTCGTCCTCTGTCCTGCGGCCAGCGCCGCGATCTCGAGGAAGCGGCTGAAACCGCCGAGGTTTCGGACGAGCGCCTCGGCCTTGATCTCCTCCGCCAGGTACATGGTCACGTAGGCGCGCAGGAACGCCTCGCGCGCCTCGTCTTCTTGGGCGGTGACGCTCATTGGAAGCGACCCGAAGCGCCGGAGCTGGTCGATCGGCGTGGAGAACTCGATCTCCTGGCTCGTGAGAGGGAACATTTGCTTGAGGATCGCGCGGCCGGCGAGCAAGTTCGCGGCGCCGCGCCTGATCTTGCGCGCCGACGACCCGGTGAGCGCAAACCTCTTGTAGCCCTTGGCCTCCATGAGGAAGTGGACCTCGTCCAGGAGCGTCGGCGCGCGCTGGACCTCGTCGACGACGATCCAGCGGTCGCGCGGCTGCGCCAGGACCTCCGCGCGGAACTGCGCGGGCTCCCGCTGGTAGAGCAGCATCGCTTCGGCCGCGAGCAGGTCGATGACGAGCGCGTCGGCGAAGGTCGTCCGGATCCACGTGCTCTTGCCGGTGCCGCGAGGGCCGAAGAGGAAGAATGCGGACTTCGGCGCGACCAAGGATCGCGAGAACATCATGGCCAAAATTACCGTCAATTCGGCATCGATGTCTACAACGCGTAGGTTCTCGTCAGGGGTCAGTCCTGCAGGCCACTCATTCAGACGCCCGGCGGCGCCGGCGCGAGAAGCGCGGGCGCCCGCGTGGCCCGCGGGGGCTCGTCGCGGTTCGGGTACGGCTGCACCGCGAGCCGCCGGCGGTAGGCGAGATGGCGCCTCCGGGTGGCCTCGACCAGAGGCGACCAGACCGCGTGAGTGAGCCGGTGGCGAATGAGGAAGGTCCAGAGCGGGTTCGCGCGCTTGTAGAGGTAAGCCATCGCCAGGTAGGGCGCGACCGCCGCGGCCTGGGCGGGACGGCGAGCCCAGATCGACCGCGCCGAGAAGAGCCTCGAGTACATCCATGCCCAGCCGGCCTCGAGCTCCTGGGGGGTCATGTGGCGAGGACGGAAGACCGCGTGAGCCGCGTCGTACAGGCTCCAGTCGCGGTGCAGGATCCGACCCTCGGCCTCGAGCCGCGCGAACAAGGGGGTCGCGGGGTACGGCGTCATGATGTGGAAGGTCGCGCACTCGAGGCGGTGCTCCTCGATCCACTCGACCGTGCGCGCGAAGACGTCGGGGCGGTCCTCGTCGAACCCCAGGACGAAGCTCCCGTTCACCTGGATCCCGTTGTCGTGAAGGAGAGCCACCCGCCGCGCGTAGTCCCGCGCCTTCGGGCCGCGCTTGCCGGCGTTCTCGAGGTTCGAGTCGGTGAGCGTCTCGAACCCGATGAAGACGCCCGTGCATCCCGACAGCGCCATGTCGCGGACCAGCGATGGGTCGTCGGTCACGTCGAGGCTGACAGCCGCGCTCCAGATCTTCTCGAGCGGCGCCAGAGCCTGGCACAGCCGGCGCAGGTAGTTGCGGCTCGATCCGAGGTTGTTGTCGATGAAGACCGCGTACGGCGAGCCCGTCGCCTCGAGCTCCTTCGCGACCTTCTCGACGCAGCGTGTCTGGTAGCGAATCCTCGAGCCGTTCGTGCCGGTGGACAGGTAGCAGAAGTCGCAGCGGTTGTGGCAGCCCCTGGTCGCGATCAGGCTCGCCGGCGTCAGAAACCCCCAGGGCGGCAGGATGGACCGATCGGGGACCGGCTCGGAGTCGTAGTCTTCGTACGGCGCGTCGTAGCGGCGCTCGAGCCGGCCAGCCAGCACGTCCTCGAGAATCCGAGGCCAGAGCGGAACGCCGTTGCCGACCGCAACGGCATCGGCGTGGGCTCCGACCTCGTCGGGGCACGAGAGCGCGTGCAAGCCACCGAGCACCACGACCGAGCCTCGAGCCCGGAACCAGGCGGCGAGCTCGTAGGCGCGAACGGCCGACGTGAGGTGGACCGTGATTCCAACGACCTGCGGCAGGGGCTCCTCGGGTGGCGGACCTTGGAGGAGGTTCTCGTCCCAGAAGCGCACCGACCAGTCGGGCGGCGTGGCGCCCGCCAGGCTCGTCAGCGCGAGCGAGGGGGTGAGAACGTGCTTGCCGAAGCTCGCGTGCGCGTCCTTCGGGTAGAACGGATTGACGAGCAGGATCGATCGCGGCTCGGGTCGTCGCGGCCGCGCCGGCGAAAGGGCAGGGGGATCGCGCATCGGGTCCATCGGTCCAGGCCTCCCGGGTTGGCACTCGATGCGAGCGCCTTGCTCCCTCCAGCCGAAAACGATCCCAATGGCCGCTCGATTCGAGGGGTTTTCGTGAGGATCGGGTGGAGGGTCAGTTCAGAGTGGCGGCGCGGCGTGAGACCTGGGCGAGCAGTCCCCGGACCTCCTCCGCGTCGGCGGCGTCGGGCACCCGGGCGAGATAGGCCGACAGGTCGTCCCTCGCGGGCCCGAAGCAGCCGAGGTCCGCGTAGACGAGGCCGCGGTCACGGACCTCTTTCGAGGCGCCCGGCTCGAGACCGATCAGCCGGTCGAGGACGCAGAGCAGGTTCAGGCCCTCGCGCCGTCGGACGTAGACGCCCTTCAGGTTGGCGAGGAGCCGCATGATGATGGCGCGCTTGCCCGCCGGCCTCAGGTGCTCGGGCAGCACCCTCGCATCGGGTCCCGCCACCCCCCTCAAGAGCTCCGTCAGCGTGTGCGCGTTCAGCCGGCGGCCGCCATGGAACGGGTCGATGAGGATGCAGCGGTCGCGCTTCCCGACGCCCACGAGGAAGTGGCCCGGAAACCCGATCCCGAACGCCGCGATCCCGGCGCGGCGGGCGATCTCGAGCGCGGCAATGCCCAGGGTGATGGGTATTCCGGTGCGCCGAGAGAGCACCTCGTGAAGGAGGGAGTTCCTGGGATCGAAGTAGTCCTCGTCGTTGCCGCAAAACCCGAGACGCTCGAAGACGTGCTCCTTGAGGAGCGCGGCCGCCCGCTCCGGTGGCAGCTCGCGCGCGGCCTGGCCCGAGAGCGGTGCCGCCATCTCGTCGAGGAGCGCCAGGGATGCGGCGATGTCACAGGTCGAGTCGAGGTCCCGGGCGACGAGGAGCGTCGCGCGCCCGAGGTCGATGAGCTCCTCGGGAATCGCCGCGAGCTGGGCGAACTCCCGGTCCACGTCTCGGCGATCTCGCATCCTCTGATGATGGTCTCTCGGGACCCGGCGAGCAAACCCCCCGATCGCCGGCTTGACCCATGCGCCGGCCGTCCCTACCAACAGGGCCACCGAGGAGGATACGAGTGACATCGACGCAAGCCGAGGTCGAGGTCTCCTACGACGTCTCGAACGAGTTCTTCCGCCTGTGGCTGGACGAGCGGATGCACTACACCTGCGCCGTCTTCGAGTCGCCGGCCGACACGCTCGAGCGAGCCCAGGCGAACAAGTCGCGAATCCTCCACGATCTCGCCGAGATCACCAGGGACAAGGTGGTCCTGGACATCGGGTGCGGCTGGGGCGCGAACCTCGAGGTCATCAGCGCCCTCGGAGCGCGAGAGGTCCACGGCATCACGCTCTCGCCAAAGCAGCACGAGGAGATCACCGCCCGTCGGATCCCGGGCGTGAAGGTCTGGTGCGTGGACTACCGCGACTTCGAGCCCCCCGTCAGGTACGACGCTCTGGTCTCGATCGAGATGATCGACCATCTCTGCTCGCCCGCGCAGGCGAATCAAGGGCTCGCGGTGGAGCTGTACCGGGCCTATTTCGAGAAATGCGCCTCGTGGGTGAAGCCGGGAGCGTGCTTCGCCTTGCAGGCAATCCTTCGCAACCGCGTGCCGCGGACCCGGGAAGACCTGGCCGACCTCAAGTTCACGGCCGACGTCATCTTCCCCGGAGGTCTGAACCCCCGCCTCGAGGAGCTCGTGGCCGCAGTCAACCCGCACTGGGAGATCGTCGAGCTGTACACGCGTCGGGAAGACTACGGGAAGACGACGGCGGAGTGGCTGCGGCGCCTGCGCGCCAACGAGAAGAGGATCCGCGAGCGCTGGGGCGATCGAGTCTTCGCCGACTACGACCGGTACCTGTCCACCTGCGTCCGCGCGTTCGCGAGCCACTGGTCGAGCGACGTACAGATGAAGCTCCGCCACATCGCGAGCTGAGCTTCAGCCGCAGCTACCGTCGCTGCAGGTCTCGCCCGGGGCGCACGCCACTCCGCAATCTCCACAGTTCAGCTCGTGCGTGCGAGTCTCGACGCAGGCGCCGCCGCAGTCGGTCAGGTTCGCGCAGGAGACGCGGCAGATGCCCTCCCGGCAGCTCTGCCCGCCGCCGCAAGGCCGGTCGCAGCCCCCGCAGTGGCGCGGATCCGACGCCGTGTCCACGCATCCGCCCCCGCAGTCGGCCAGCTCGCCGCAGTCGTCCGCGCAGGTGCCGCCGTAGCAGACGGCGCCGGCCTCGCAGGCGATCTCGCAGTCGCCGCAGTGCTCGGGGTCGCTCGCAGTGCTCACGCAAGGGCCGCCGTCACCGCACCGGACCTGGCTCGCGGGGCAGGAACAGACCCCGTCGATGCATGCCGTTTCGCAGGCGGTGTCGCAATCGCCGCAATGGCCCGGATCGCTCGTGAGGTCCGAGCACTCGCCTCCGCACTCGGCGAGGTCGCCGCAGTCGAGCACGCACGATCCCGCGAGGCAGGACTGGTCCTGGGCGCAGATCAGGCCGCACGCGCCGCAGTTGTCGGGGTCCACGTCGAGGTCGACGCAGCCTCCCGTGCATGCCTCGACGTCCGGATCGCCGCACGCGCAGGCACCCTGGTCACACTCCATGGTCTCGCAGACGACGTCGCAGTCTCCGCAGTGCAGTGGATCGACGTCGAGGTCCACGCAGGCAGCGCCGCAGTTCGTGAGATCGCCGCAGCTCGAGGTGCAGCGCCCGCGTGCGCAGACCTGGCCGTCGGCGCACGGGGAGTCGCAGCTCCCGCAGTGCAGCGGGTCCGACTCCGTGTCGGCGCAGTCGTCGCCGCACCGCACCAGGTCACCGGCGCACTCGCACGACCCGGCCGCGCAGACCTGTCCGTCGCCGCAGGCCCGGTCGCACGATCCGCAGTGCCTCGGGCTCGTCTCGAGGTTGGCGCACTCGTCTCCGCAGGCCGCCAGCGCTCCGCACACTTTGGCCCCGTCGGCGGCGGCATCGCCCGCCAGAAGCGCCGGATCGTAGTCGGTGAGCGACGTGCAGACGCAGCCGGCGACGAGCCAACCCGCGCTCAGAGCTGCCAGCGCAACTCGCATGCGACGCCTCCCTCCCCGAGCTCGAGCCTGGCGCTCGGCGGGCGCTCGTCGTCCCGGCCAGCGAACACCCACAAGGCGGCGGTCAGAAGCCCCGCGACGATTGCGGCGTCGATCGCCACGTCCGTCACGATTGGCCACGTATTCCTCGAGCTCCACAGCTCCCTGCGCCGCGCGAGGCTCGTGTCCGGATCCGAGTAGTCGTCCTGCCTCGACAGCGCGACGAAGCCAGCGACGATTGCCGCCGAGGCGAAGAGCGCCGTCGCACCGATGCCGGCCCAGAGGAGCGGACCTCGGCCCACCGGGACCTCCGGGCGGCGCGGCGGAGGGTGACGCCTTCGAGGGCCATCGGGGCGCTCCGCCTCGACGGACCCGCCGGCCTCGACCACGCTGGTGTTTTCCTCGGCGCTCGTCTCGGTTCGCTCGAGGGAGATCAGGAGGTCTACCTCTTCACCGGTCGCGGCCTCGATCCGCCGGTGCGCCGCCCGGTGCCCGGGGGCCTCGACGTCGACGAAGTGGGGGCCCGGTTGCAGCGCGACGCGCTCCGTCATCGGCAAGGCTCCGACGGGCCGGCCGTCCACCGCGACCTCGGCCCCCGCTGGCTCTCCTCTCACGAGCAGGTCGCTGACGCTCGGCCGCACGAGCGCGATCCTCGCGATGGCCCTGTCTCTGGCTTCGCGGTCGGCATCGGGCCCTGCTTCGCGAAGGAACCGCCGGTACGCCTGGACGGCCTCCGCGGGCCGTTCCTCCTCGACGAGGCAGTCGGCGATGTTCGCCAGGACCAGGGCATTCGGCAGCGTGCGATACGCCGCCTCGAACGCGGTGCGCGCGCCCGCGAAATCCTGCTCGGAGAACAGGCGAAGGCCTTCTCGAAAATGCACTCCTGCTTCCTCGGCTGGGCCCGCGCTGGCGATGCCCCCGAAGAGCAGGATCGCGAGTGGCAGGCTAGCGATACGGATCCTCATGGAAGATGAGACCCCGGAGCCGTCCGGGCCGTTTCGTCGCAACTTTCGTGGGTCGGGCGCCCGGCGAGCGGCTCTCCGGGGACTTGCCCCGAGGAGCGACGCCCGCCGGCGGGTCATTCGAGGCGACCGGGTCGAGGTCGATGCGGAGGCGGACAGGTGCGTCGAGGGGCACCCGGCGGACCTCCGGCAGGTGGCCGGGCGCTTCGACGCGCAGGAGGTGGGCCGCCCGGTCTCGCTCGACGAGCGTGCGGACCGGGAGGGATCCGAGGCGGACGTCGTCGAGGAAGGCGTCCGCGCCCCGGGCACCCGAGGAGACCTCGAGCGACACGCGCTCGATCGCCGTCGTCGTCCGGCGACCGGACGAGTGCGGGCGACCGCCGTCGCCGCCGCCGTGGGCGACCAGGAAGACGAGACCGCCGACGCCGAGCCCGACGGCCGCCAGCCAGCCGGTCCTGCGAGCATGCCTGACTCGCGGGATGTCCGGCACGGCCATCGGAGTCGGCTCCTCCGCGGGATCGAAGAGCGACGACGGCTCATCGGACCCGGCGTTGACTTCGACGCTCACGCTCGGGTCATCCGGCGCGTCGAGGATGGAGTGGATCTCGGCGAGGTTCCTGTCGCGGTGCGGCGCGAGCGCCTCCACGAGCGGCGCGCGGACCGGCTCGATCCGGGAAGGCAGCGCATCCCGCAGGAGGCTCTCCATCTGCGCCGCGCTCGGCCACCTCCTCGCCGGGTCCCGCTCGAGCGCCCTCTCGATCGCGGCTCCGATCGTGGTCGGGAAACCCGGCCGTATCGTCCCCAGCGGCGGCACCTCGACGGAGATCACCGCGTGCGCGGTCTCGGCCTCGGTCTCGCGCCTGAAGAGCCTGCGTCCCGCGGCCAGCTCCCAGAGCACGACTCCCAGCGACCACAGGTCCGACTGCGGGCTCGGCTGTCCGCGAGCGAGCTGCTCGGGAGCGATGTACGGGAGCGTGCCCTTCAGCATTCCAGTACTGGTAGAGGTGAGCCGACCGCGCGCGCGGGCCACGCCGAAGTCGACGATCCGGATGCGGCCATCGAAGCCGATGTGGACGTTGGCGGGAGAGATGTCGCGGTGTACGACGTTCAGTGGCTCGCCCGCTGCGTCCGTCAGCGTGTGCGCGTGCTCGAGCCCGGCGGCCACCTCGGCGCCGAGGTAGGCGATGAGCTCCGGGGAGACATGGAGACCGAGCGCGAGCTTGTCCTCGGGCAGGAGCACCGAGGCCGGCAATCCCGGCACGTACTCCATCGCGATCGCCAGGTGCTCGTTCGTCTGCACGAGGTCGAAGGTCTGCACGATGTTCGGGTGGTGCAGGCGCGCTGCGATCTGCGCCTCGTCCGCGAACATCTGGACGAAGCTCCTGTCGCGCATGAGGTGCCGGTGGATCACCTTCAGCGCGACCTGCTTGCGGAAGCGCCCCGGCCCGTCGCGCTCGGCCAGATAGACGGCGGCCATCCCGCCATCCGCGATGTGAGCGAGGATGCGGTAGCGATCGATCACGTCGCCGTGCAGGAGCGATCCCGACGGTCTCACGCGAGGAGCCGACGACACGCCAATCTCCAACTATGGGCGCCATTCGCTCGACGTCGAGACTCGGCATGCGAAAAGACGGCGACGATCTGGACTCCTTCGACGTCAGCGAAAGCGGTTCCGACGTGGCGGTGCTTTTGGCAGTCCCGCTTGCTCCCGCTGCCGAGGCCGGGCAGACTTGGCGGCAGTCGGAGGAAGCGAGTGCCCATCTACGAGTACGTGTGCCGAAAGTGCTCCCATCCGTTCGAGGAGCTGGTCTCTTCGGAGAGCGCGGCTCCCTCGTGCCCCGCGTGTCGCTCGGCCGAGGTCACCAAGGTCCTCTCCGTCGTGAGCGTCGGCAAGAGCGCCGGCGGCGACAGAGCGATCCCGGAAGCCTGCCGGAGCTGCGGCGACCCGCGCGGTCCCGGGGCCTGCGGGATGAACTAATCAGAGTCCTGCTCAGGCTCTCAGCTCTTGAACGACTCCGAGCGAACGCCGTAGCGCTTCAGGAGCCTGTGCAGGCTCTCGCGCTCCACGCCCGCTCGCTCGGCCGCTGCCGTGACGTTGCCGCCGAACTCCCTCATGAGGGCGACGAGGTACAGGCGCGAGGCGCGATCGCGGGCCAGGTCGACCGCGTCGCGATAGCTCATGCTGGCGAGATCGGACGTCGGCTCGTGGCCTCCGGTGGCCGAGACCTCGTCGGGGAGCGCCTCGGTCGAGATCCTCGAACCGTCGCTGACGGCCAGCGCACGCTCGACGGCGTTCTCGAGCTCGCGGACGTTGCCCGGCCAATCGTAGCGCAGCATGGCCGCCAGGGCCTCGGGCGTGAACCCCTCGATCGGGACGCCGTGTCCCTTCGCGTGCCGTTCGAGGAAGAGCATCGCCAGCATCGGGATGTCCTCGGACCGCTGGCGGAGCGGAGGCAGGCGCACGGGGAAGATGTTCAGCCTGTAGAACAGGTCCTCGCGGAACCTGCCGGCGGACACCGCCTCCTTCAGATCCACGTTCGTGGCGGCGATCACCCGCACGTCCACCCTGCGCTCCTCGCTCGACCCGACGCGGCGAATCGCGCGCTCCTGCAGCGCCCGGGTGAGCTTCACCTGCAACAGTAGAGGCAGCTCCCCGATCTCATCCAGGAAGAGCGTTCCGCCCTCGGCCTCCTCGAAGAGGCCGCGGCGATCGGAGGTCGCGCCGGTGAACGAGCCCTTGACGTGCCCGAAGAGCTCCGCCTCCATGAGGTTCTCGGGGATCGCGCCGCAGTTGACCGGCACGAACTTCCGCTCCTTTCGGCCGCTCGCGTAGTGGATTGCTCGTGCGACGAGCTCCTTGCCGGTGCCGCTCTCGCCGGTGACCAGCACGGTCGAGTCCGTGGCGGCCGCGCGGCGCATGAGCTCGAACACCTTCTGCATCACGGCGCTCTTGCCCACCATGTTCTCGAAGCGGTTCGCGCCGAGGAGCGCGGCTCTGAGGTCGTGGGCCTGCTGGCGGAGCAGCCGGCGCTCGACGGCCCGCTGTACGGCCAGGAGCGCCTCGTCGGGCTCGAAGGGTTTGGTGAGGTAGTCGTAGGCGCCCTCCTTCATCGCCTCGACCGCCTTCGCCACCGAGCCGTAAGCGGTCATGAGGATCACCTCGACGTCCGGATTCAGCCTCTTCGTCTCCCTGAGGAGAGTGAAGCCGTCGGCCCCAGGCATCCTGATGTCGCTCATCACCACGTCGAAGTCCCCACCGGAGATGAGCGCGAGCGCGCGCGTCCCGTCCGCCACGGTCGTCACGTCGTGCCCGCTCTCGAGGATCTTCTTCAGAAGGCCGAGGATGTTCTCCTTGTCGTCGACGACGAGGACCTTCGGGTGAGTCATGTGGAGTGCTCCTCGGAAGCCGGAAGACAGACCGCGACGCGCGTTCCCTCGTCGGGCCCGGACCGGATGTCGATGCGCCCACCGTGGGCCTCGACGATCTTCTGCGAAATGGCGAGGCCCAGGCCCGTCCCCTTGGGCTTCGTCGTCACGAACGGGTCGAAGAGCCGCGGGATGATCTCGGCGGCGATTCCCGGACCGGTGTCGATCACCGCGAGGATTGCCTCGCCTTCCATGCGCGACGCCTCCAGCCGGATCGCGCCGCCCTCGGGCACGGCCTCCGCCGCGTTGAGCAGGACATTGAGGACGACCTGGCGCAGCTTCGCCTCGTCGCCCCGGGCGAGGACCCGGGTCGCTCGATCCGGCACCGCGACCTCGCGGCCCTGGAGCTTGCCGGACTCCTCCAGCCGCTCGACCGCGTCGCGCGCCAGCTCGCCGAGGTCCACCGGACCGTTCTCGAGCCTCGGCGTCCGCGACAGGTCGAGCAGGCCCTCCACGATGCGCTGGCACTGCCGCGTCTCTTCTTCGATGATCTTCAGCTCCTCCATCGGACCCATGGACCTCTGCAGGAGCTTGACGTGGCCCAGGATGACGCCGAGGGGGTTGTTGATCTCGTGGGCGACGCCGGCAGCGATCTGGCCGATCGACGCGAGCTTCTGGGCTCTCAGCAAGGCCCGCTGGTTGCGCTCCAGGTCCTCCGTCATCCGATTGAACGTGGCCGCGAGCTCCGCGAACTCGTCGTGCCCCGGCAGGTCGATCCGCTTCGACAGGTCGCCTTGAGCGATGCGGAGCGCGCCCTGCCGGAGCGCCGAGACGGGTCGCAGTATCGACCGCATGATGAGGAGCGCGACGCCCGCGGCGATGGCGATCGCGAGGCCGAAGCAGGTGATGACGCCGGTGCGCGCCTGCGAGCGCAGCGCGCTGGCCCGCGCGTGCGCCGCGCGGCTGTTCTTCTCGAACCGCGCATTGAGCGCCTCGTTCAGCCGGACGACCTGGTTCACCTGGCTCTCGAGGTGCTCGTGGAAGTCACGGATCTGGCTGCGGTCGTCGCGCCGCACTGCCGGGACGACCTTCGTCTGGAACTCGCGGTCGTTCTGCCGGGCGAGCGCGGCGACCTCCTCTGCGAGCTCCTTCTCCTCGGGCGTCCTCGCGACGTGCCGCAGGTGACCGGTCCAGTTCTCGGTGTCGCGCACCACGGCCGGGTAGTGATTCAGGTGCGAGACGCTCCACGTGATGAGGGTGTGCGCCTGATGGATGTACTGCTCGCGCACCCGCGCCGCCGCGAGATGGCCCGCGTGCTTGGCGTGATCGAGCCGAGCGACCTCCGCCTCGGCGCGGGCAATCTCGTCGAGGGTCCGCAGGGTCACGAGGAGCGAGATCCCGAAGAGCGCGAGCACCGCGGCGAAGGCACCGCCGATCCTCAAGGCGGTCCTGGAGATGCGGAACGTCATTCGGCCGGCACTGGTATAGCAGGTCCCATGCCCGCGTCGCACCTCCAATTTTCCTCATCATCTCACTGGTTTATGCACCGACAAGCTGCCGTCTGTAACCTTCGCAGTTACGGGCGCGCCTCGGGCTTGGGGGGTCCCGCGGCCGCCCTGGCGGCCGCGGGACCCGGCATGCCATGGCACGCCGGGCCTCTGGGCCGCCAAAGGCGGCCCAGAGGCCATATCGAGCCCTCTCCACCGCTGGCACTCAATCTGCTAGAACGACGCTCTCGAGAATGTGCAAGACGAAAGTATGGAGCTTGGCCGTGACGCTCGCCGCGCTGGGAGCGCTACCGGCCTGCGAGACCGGCGGTGAGGCCGCTCAGGCGGCAACGCCACCGGAACGGCGAGGCCAAACGTCGCCGGACCGCCCGCACGATCACGCGAAGGCACGCGGCACTGGCCCCACGAAGCACGCCCACCAGGCGCCGAACCCGAGGCGCGAGAGCCGCTGGGTGCTCCTGCAGCAATGGGTGCGCGGCGCGGGCGTCAATCGCGAGCCGACCACCAGCCCTCCGGAGGGCGAGGCGCAACTCGCCGAGCGGGGACGCGAGCTCTTCGGCATGTACTGCGTGAACTGTCACGGGGCGGAGGGACGAGGCGACGGGCCGCGCTCCAACGTCTTCGATCCGCCGCCGCGCGACCTGGCCAAGGGAGTCTTCAAGTTCCGGTCGACGCCCTCGGGCAGCCCACCGGCGCCGGACGATCTCTTCCGCACGATCAGCGGCGGGCTGCGCGGCACGGGAATGATGCCCTTCGTAGACTTGCCCGAGGACGAGCGGTGGGCGCTCGTCGCGTTCGTGCGAAAGCTCTCCGGGCGAAACGCGCGCCAGGCCGAGGCGCTGCAGCCCGTCCCCGCACCCGACGACGTCTCGTCGCGCGTCCGGATCGCGCGCGGCCGAAAGGCGTACGAGAAGCTCGGCTGCTCGAGCTGCCACGGTCCGCGAGGCCGGGGCGATGGTCCCGCGGCGCCGACGCTCCGAGACGATGCAGGCCGACCCATCCGCGCGCTGGACTTCGCGACCAAGCCCCTCAAGCGGGGCGACGATCCCGCCGACCAGCTCCTCACGCTGGTGACCGGGCTCGACGGGACCCCGATGCCGAGCTACGCGGGAACGGCGTCCGACCGGGACCTGCAGGACGTCGTGGCCTACGTCCTGTCGCTCCGGACCGCCAGGTTCGCGATCGATGCTCGCGACCAGGAGGAGACCGGGAGACTGGCGCAGGGCCAGTACGCGCAGGCCGTCCACACCGTCGTGGGCGGCTGCGGGTGCAGCCACGGGCAATGAGACCGTGACCGCCCCGGTCACACGCAACCAGCGCGGTCACGGCGGGGGTTGTCCCGGCTGACGGCAGCAAGTATGGTCGCCCGCCAATGGCCGGGAAGCGGGCGCTGGCGGCGGCACTGACGGGCGCGATCGTGCTCGCGGGATCGGCGCAGGCCGCCTCGTTCCGGTCGTGCTCTTTCGGGCGCGGCGCCCCGGCCTGCTGCTGCCCTTCACCCGAGCCCGAGCGCGGTCCCACGGCGCGAGCGCCCTGCTGCTGCGGCGCGGTGCGGCTCGATCCCGCCCTCGCCCCGGCTCGCGCCGAGCAGGCCCCGTCGCCCCAGTGCGTGGCGGTCGCGTCGGTGGAGCGCCTCGACGGCCAGGCCGTCCCGGGAATCTCCAGGGATCGATCGGTCGGCGCGAATGGCCCCCTCGACGGGATTGCTCGCTATCTGCTCTACGCGTCCGTTCGTCGTTGACCCGAGCCCGTCGGTAGACGGCGCCTGCGGTGCTCGCGGGCGCCCCGAGATCGCGCCCGAGGCGCTGCAATGGGTTTGGTGATCGACGCGACCACCGTCACAGCGGGAGTCAACGATGAACGAGCGGAGAAGAATCGCCCAGCTACTCACCCTCTTGGCCTCGTCCGTGTGGGCGGTGGCAGCCCTGGCCCAGGTCGGAGACGAGACCGTGACCGGGACGGTCACCGATGGAACCGACCCGATCGAGGGCGCGATCGTGTGCGGGATGGACTGGGACCAGGACGGCCGGGTCGCCATGCCGGAGGAGGATTGCACCGTCACCGGCCCCGACGGGACCTTCAGCGTCGAGACGCTGTTCTTCGACTACCAGTCGGACCGGATCGGGCAGATCACCGCGGGGGCCGACGGCTTTCTCAACTTCGACGCCTTCCTGACCGACGAGCAGCTCACCGACGTCCCGATGGAGCTCTTGCCACTCGACGAGCCCGACAACCCCGACTACGCGTGGTGGAACCCCTGGGGAGACGACACGATCTTCGGCTGCCGGACCTGCCACATCTCGCTCGCCGATCAGTGGGCGGAGTCGCGGCATGCGATCGCGGCCCAGGACCCGTGGGTGCTCGACATGTACAACGGCACGTCCGAGGACGGGGAGGACGGCGTTGGTCCGGGCTACAGGCTCGATCACGACGACGTCGGCCCGTGCGGCGGCTGCCACGCCGCGACCGCGAGCTGGGAAGAGGGCGGCATCGTCGACATGAACGAGATCCCGGCGGAGCACCGGGATGGCGTGTATTGCGAGACCTGCCACAAGATCTCCGACGTCGACCCGAACGGCGAGGGCGGCGTCGGCGGCTCGATCACGATGTGGCGGCCCGATCCGAGGTTCGAGATCGAGCCTGGCAGCTACATCCAGTTCGCCTTCGGGCCCTACCCGAACGTGCTCGGGCACTCGATGACCAGCTCGTACTCGCCGCTCTTCAAGACCGCGCAGCTCTGCTCGGGCTGCCACGAGTGGAGCAACGCTCAGGGCGTCCCGGTCATGGACACGTACACGGACTGGCTAGCGGTCGGGAATCCGGAGGAGACCGCGCCGTGCCCGCGATGCCACATGCACGACAACCTCGTCGAGGACTTCGAGCCGATGGAGTGGGCGGTCGACGACGGCTACACGGGAGGCGAGCCGATCCGGGCGATGTCCGCGATGCGTCGCGATCCGGACACGGTCTTCAGACACGACTTCTACAGCGGCATCAAGCTGGCGCCCTACGCCATGATGATCACCCTCGAGGCCGAGCAGGAAGGGAACGAGGTCGTCGTGCGCACCACGACGATCAACGTGGGCGCGAACCACCGAGTGCCGACGGGCATGCCCATCCGGGAGATGATCCTCGTCGTCGAGGTCGAGCCAGCGAGCGGCGACCCGCTCACCCTCGCGAGCGGTCCGACGATCGCGCCACGCGGCGGCGACCTCGCGGGCGCGCCGGGCACCGTCTTCGCCAAGTCGCTGGGCGACGAGGACGGAGAGCTGACGTTCGCGTTCTGGGACGCGACCCAGACGCTCGAGGACACGCGTCTCGCCCCCGGCGAGGCGCGCGAGGACGAGTTCCGCTTCGCGGTCGATCGCGCCGGCGAGGCGACCGTCAGGGCGCGGCTCCTGTACCGTCGAGCCTCGAAGCTCCTCGCGGACGAGAAGGGCTGGGAGACCGAGGACCAGGAGATCGGCCTCGAGGAGCAGTCGCTCGAGCTCGAGTACGAGGCCGTGGACGCCGGGGCGCCAGACGCAGGCACCACCGAACCGGACGACGAGGGCACCTGCGCTTGCCGGCAGCCCGGCGCTTCGTCCGGCCCCCGATCGGTCGCCACCCTCGGCGGCGCCGCGCTGTTCGTGTGTCTGGTCAGGCTCGGCGCGAGGAGGCGGCGGGTCGCGCGGTAACGCTACGCCGCTCGAGTCACGGCCGTCCCCGGGGAAGCACTCGACCTGCGACCAGCTCGAGGAAGCGCCACCGTCCCGCCGAAACATCATTGTGCTATTGTGGCATGGTGGTTCGCACCCAGATCCTGATCGACGAGGAGACCTACCAGGCGCTGCGCCGCCGCGCGTTCGAGGAGCATCGGCCACTCGCGGCTGTGGTGCGGGAGCTCCTCACCCAGGGAGTGAAGGGCCGACGGCCACGCGCCCGCCCCGGCAGGTACCGGTTCACCTTCGTGGGCATGATCAAGGGAGACTCCGCCGACGTGTCGGAGCATCACGACGACTACCTCGACAAGGACAAACGCTGGTGATCTTCCTCGACACCTCTGCGCTGTACGCCCTGGCGAGCGCGGAGGACGCGCACCACGACGAGGCGCGCGCTGCGCTCCGCGCGATCGAGGCATCGGGTGAGGAGCTCGTCCTGCACACGTACGTGCTCCTCGAGACGTTCGCGCTGGTCCACCGCCGTCACGGCCTGGCCGCCGCGGTGCGGATCTCGCGCGACACGTCGCTCCTGCCGACTGTGGTCGTCGACCGGGCGCTGCACGACCGCGCTGTGGAGCGCCTCCGCCGGTCTCGCCGAGGGCGCCTGAGCCTCGTGGACGCCGTGTCCTTCGTGGTGATGGATGATCGCGACGTCGACACGGCCTTCGCGTTCGACCCGGACTTCGCGACCGCAGGCTTCAGGTTGTTCGAGCCGAGCTGATCGAGCCCTGACGTTCACCTTCGTCGTTCGTTCCATCGTCGCAGACCTCCCTGCCGCAGACATCGATCTGGCGGTGCTGCTTCGCCGCCGCGTCGATCCTCGCCGCCTCGACCACCTCGCGACCGAGCTGAGCCGGCGCGGTGTGACTCTCCGGTTGGAGGTCGACGTTCGCCCGCTGTGGGGCACGAGCCCACGCTTCGCCGTGAACGTGCTTCGCGTTGGGATCGTCTTGTTCGACCGGGACCCTGCGGCGCGCCAGAGGCGCGAGGCGGGCATCATGGTCGCGTGGCTCGATTTCGCGCCCACGTGGGTGAGGATGCGCGATCGCATGTTCGCGCGATGGACCCATGGGTGAGCCGAGCGCTCGAGCTCGTCGCGCAGTGTTGCCTCGACCTGGCGATGGAGCTCGTCGCGAAGCGGGGGCTCGGGGTGCCGGACTCGTACCGTGATGCCTTCGCCCGACTGGCGCAGGTCGGCCTCATCAGTGCCGAGCAGGCGACCGCGCTCCAAGTCTGGGCGGGCCTCCGGAACGTCCTCGCGCACCTTTACGCGGAGGTCGACCTCGACCGGCTCTACGCCGCGATGACGGAGGACAGGGCGGTTCTCCGCCAGTTCGGCCGGATCGCCGGCACGGAGCTGGCGGCCGGCGGCGAGTAGCCCCCGGACCGTGAGGGCCCCGCGTGGCTGCGCCGTCCTCGCGTCGACGAAGAACCGCATACGCGGCGTGGAGCGGGCGCTCGGTCCGAAGAAGCGCCGGCGTCGATAGCCGGGGCCTCACGGATCGACCACCGCCATCTCCACGCCGCCGGCGACGTCGCTCGTCTGGACCGAGAGGGTCCCCATCGGCTTCATCGCGTCGAGAGCGTCCCGGATCACGCGAACCGACGTGTCAGGGAACGCTCCTCGCATCCGTGCCTCCGACATCGTCGATGGCGTGCACAGGCCAGGCCGGGGGCCGCCGTGCCGGGAGGCGTCGCGCTCAATGATGATGCGCGCCGTGGTGCGTCGCTGCAGTCAAGTCGGGCATCGCCTGCACGCGCCGCCGCACCTCCGCGACCTGCTCGTCGCCCTCGGCGGCGATCCGCAGCGTGATCGAGCCGCGCCGGCCGGCCGTCGCGGTCGCCGTGGCGCCCTGGACCGCAAGTGGGCAGCTCGGAGCATGCTCGAGCCCATCGAAGGCCATGTGCGCGCGGTGGCACTCCACCGCCTTCGTCAGCTCCTCCGCCGTACCGGCGCTCGAAGGCAGCGCGATCTCGACGCGGCCTTCGACCTCCTTGAACTGTCCGCCGCCCGCGAGGGGGCAGGTCGACCGCCGTGCTTCCGGCACGTCCGCGCAAGCCTCCGTGACGCGCGCCTGAAGCTCGGCGGCCGCCGCGGCGTGCTCGGCCGCCTCCGAGTGATGAGGGGCGCCGCGGTCGACGACGGAGTCGGTCACGCCGCCGCTGCTCGCTGGTCCGGCTGGTCGAACCTGCGAGCCGGCCGTGTCACCTTCATGGTGGTGGGCCGCTGACTGCTCGCGGTGCTCGGCCGCAGACATGTCTTCGGGCCGGGCTCCCTGTGACCCACCGCATGCACCGATCATCGCAGCCAAGAGGACAATCGCGTGTCGCATCGCCGCTCCTTTCGCCTCGCCGCACCCGCAGCAAGGATCGTGCGCGACGAACAGCTCGCGGGCGCCCCTGGCCAGCAACCTGGGCGCAGGAGCTTGGCGGTGCATCGAGTGACCCGTCCGGTGACTGTGTGTCGCGCAGCGTCACACGGCGGCCAGCTCCGCGGTCGCGCAATCGTGCCGCCAGGCGACCGGGCACGGACGTTCTGAGCCCGGGCGGCCCTCGTGTTCGTGGCTCCGGACCTGGCGTCGACCACGAGGCCCGGTCCTTGCTCAGGTTGCGGGTGCGGGTAGGATGAATGGACATGCGCCATCCGGCACGCTGCAGGTGGATCGCCGTCGTGGCCCTTGCGGCCATGCTGGAGACCACTGTCGCGGCGATCTTGTGCTGCCGGCTCCTCGGCTCGGGCCACGACGCCGACATGCATGCGCGGGATTCGAGGGCCGGCCACGCAGACAGGCACGTCCGACACGGTGCTGGAACGGTCGACGGTCGGCGCTCGCTCGCCGCCACGCTCAGCGAAGATCGATGCCCTCCGGTAGAGGCGGCGCCCGCGCGGCTGGCCGGGGACCCGCACTCGCTGCGGGTGCCACGGCCCGGGGCGGTCGGGGGCGCCGGCGCGGGCTCGCTGCCGCATCCGGTCGATTCGCATTGGGGCAAGGCGGCGACCCGCTCGCGGCAGCCGCCGGCCACGGGTCCACCAGTCCTTCTTCGGACCTGCAGCCTCCTGATCTGAGCGGGTAGGGCAGTCGTCCGTGAGGCGCGAGGAGACGTGCGTCCCCTCGCTGCGCCGCCCGCCAGCTTCGAATCGCGTGGCCCGCGGCGAGCCTGGCTCGCCGAGGCGAACTCAGGAGGTCCTTCGATGGAGAGCATCTTTCCCGGCATCTTCACCGCGCCAAACAGCCATCCGGTCTTCGTCCACTTTCCGATCGCCCTGTGGCTCGCCGCCCTGGGCTTCTGGATCGCATCCGCCATCGCGCGGCGCGAAAGCCTGTGGCCGGTCGGTCGCTGGCTCCTCTACCTCGGCGTCCTCGGCGGCGCCGCTGCCGGCGCATCGGGGTTCTGGGCCACACACCTGACGGGCCACGAGTCTCCCGGCCACGACATGGTCCACGTCCATCGCAACTTCATGCTGGCCGCCACGGGCGCCGCGGTCGTGACGGCAGCCCTCGCCTTCCTGTGGCGCGGGCGGGCGGACCGTCTCGCGCGGAGCATCCTCTTGGCGCTCCTGCTCGGGACGAGCGTCGTCACGCTGCTGGGCGCCGACCGTGGCGGGGAGGTGGTGTTTCGCTACGGCATCGGCACGGCTGGAGACGCGCCGCCAGCCGGCCACGTTCACGATGTCGCCCCCGACGACGAGCACGGGGATCACGCCCACGGCGTTCCGGAGCCGACGGGTGCGCGCACCCTATCCGATGCGGACACCGCTGCGCCTGTCCTCACTCCTCCGGCGGGCACCAACCCGCCCGGCCCTGACGGCGGTGCGGCGAGCGAAGTTGTGCGCACCGACTCGACGCCGCTGGCTCCCACGTCGGTACGACACCGGCACGAGGGCCACGACCACGCGGCGCACTGAAGAGGTGTCCCCTGTGCGTGCGGTGGCCACTCTCAAGAAGCTTCACGGCCAGTCTTGCCCGAGGACGGAGCTACTCGAAGAGCTCGGCCACCTTGCAGCCGAAGCCGGGCAGGACGTCGCCTCCGTCGAGCGTCTCCTCGCGCTCGAGGACGCGCACGTGTCCGGGTGGCGTGACGAGCATGACACGTTGCGGCTCGGGATCGAGGATCCAGACCATCTTGCCGCCTGCGCCGAGGTACTCCAGTGCCTTCTTCATGAGGTCGGACAGCGGCTGAGCGTCGCCGAGCGCCTCCACCGCCACGTCCGGTGCTCCGTCGAGCCAGCCCTCCGCGCCCGTTCCTGCGGGGACGCGCTCTGACCGGACGATCGCGGTGTCCGGTCCGCGCAGGACATCCGGAGCGCGCTGCAGCTTGGTCCCGGGATCCGCCACCGATGCGCTCCAGCCAGCGTGGCTTCGCGCGTGTTGGCGAAGAAGCACGTACGCGTTGCCGACGATCTGGCCATGCCGCCACGTTCCCCTGGTCACCGGTGTCCACTTCCCCTGGTCCAGCTCGCCAGCGAACACGTCGGCATCGAGACCGGCGGCCTCCTCGAAGGTCATGGTCGGCTGGTCCCGCCTCGGCTCCATCTTCGTGTGATGATGCGCCACTGATCCTCCGCGCGCAACGGGGCGCGAGGTTCCTCAGTGCGCGTGGCCAGGAGGTGCCGAGTGTGTGCCTGCGGCGTGTGCGCGATCGAACGCGTCGGCCCTTCGCAGGCGCAGCGCGTTCGTGATGACCGAGACGGAGCTCAGGCTCATCGCGGCCGCGGCGAGCATCGGGGACAGGAGCAGGTCGAGGAACGGGTAGAGCACGCCCGCCGCGATCGGGATGCCCGCGGCGTTGTAGAAGAAGGCGAAGAAGAGGTTCTGCTTGATGTTGCTCATGGTGGCGCGCGAGAGGCGCCGGGCCCGCACGATGCCTCGCAGGTCACCCTTCACCAGCGTCACCGGTGCGCTCTCCATCGCCACGTCGGTTCCCGTGCCCATGGCGATGCCGACCTGAGCCTGCGCCAGCGCGGGCGCGTCGTTGATGCCATCGCCCGCCATGGCGACGAAGCGGCCCTCGCCCTGAAAGCGCTTGATGACGTCGACCTTCCCGTCCGGCAGCACCTCGGCGACGACCTCGTCGATCCCGAGCTTGCGCGCGACCGCCTCGGCCGTCGTGCGGCTGTCGCCGGTCAGCATCACCAGCCGGATGCCTTCCGCGTGCAGAGCGCGGATTGCTTCCGGCGTGCTCTCCTTGATCGGATCGGCCACGCCGAGGATGCCGCCGACCTTCCCGTCGACGATGACGAACATCGCGGTCTGGCCCTCGGTCCTCAGCGTCTCGGCCTTCTGCTCCCAGGGGCCCAGCTCGACACCTAGGCCGGCCACGAGCGCGCGGTTGCCGAGGGTGACGTCGCGACCGTCCACCTTGCCGCGAACGCCCTGGCCGGTGACGCTCTCGAACCCTTTCACCTCCGAGAAGGACACGCCGCGCGTGGTGGCGCCCTCCACGATCGCCGCTGCGAGAGGGTGCTCGCTCGATCGCTCGAGGCTCGCGGCGAGGCCGAGGAGCGCCGTCTCGTCGAGAGTCTCCGCCGGCAGTACGGCGACGAGGCGCGGCTTGCCCTCGGTGAGCGTGCCGGTCTTGTCCACGACCAGCGTGTCCACCTTGCGCATGACCTCGATGGCTTCCGCGTTCTTGAAGAGGACGCCCATCGTGGCCCCCCTGCCGGTCGCGACCATGATCGACATGGGCGTGGCGAGCCCGAGCGCGCAGGGGCACGCGATGATCAGGACCGCGACCGCGTTGACGAGGGCGTACGCCATGCGCGGGTCCGGCCCGAGGAGGCTCCAGACGACGAACGTTGCGAGAGCGACGGCGACGACGATCGGGACGAAGACGCCGGAGACGACGTCCGCGAGCTTCTGGATCGGCGCGCGGCTGCGCTGCGCCTCGGCGACCATCGCGACGATGCGGGACAGGAGGGTCTCGGCGCCCACCTTCTCGGCGCGCATCACGAACGAGCCGGTGCCGTTGACCGTCGCGCCGACGACCTCGTCTCCTGCCCGCTTCGTCACCGGGATTGGCTCGCCGGTGACCATCGACTCGTCGATGGAGCTCGTGCCCTCGAGCACGACGCCGTCCACCGGGACCTTCTCGCCGGGACGCACGCGGAGCTTGTCGCCAGTGCGGACCTCGTCCAGCGGGACGTCCCGTTCCGTACCGTCGTCGGCGATCCTGCGCGCCGACTTCGCCGCCATGCCGAGGAGCTTCTTGATCGCGGCGCCGGTCTGGCTCCGGGCGCGGAGCTCGAGCACCTGACCGAGCAGGATGAGCGTGACGATGACCCCCGCGGCCTCGAAGTACACCGCGACCCCGCCGTCCTCACCGCGAAAGCCTCTCGGAAAGATCCCCGGCAGGAGGGCTGCGACGACGCTGTAGACGTACGCCACCGAGACGCCGAGCCCGATCAACGTGAACATGTTGAGGCGGCGGTTCTTCACGGACAGGGCGGCTCGAACGAAGAACGGCCAGGCCGCCCACAGGCAGACGGGCGTCGCGAGCGCGAGCTCGACGACGGTCCTCGTGCGCATCGACATCACGCGCGCCAGGAGGCCAGCGGCCAGCATGTCGCCCATGGCGAGGAGCACGAGCGGGGTCGTGAGCGCCGCCGCGAGCCAGAAGCGCCGCGACATGTCGCGAAGCTCCGGGTTCTCCTCGTCGGCCTCGGGCGTCCGGCGCTCGAGCGCCATCCCGCAGATGGGACAGCTTCCAGCCTCGTCGCGTACGACCTCGGGGTGCATGGGACAGACCCACTCGACCCGACCCGCCGCCGGCGCCGGGACGACTGGCTCGAGCGCCATCCCGCACTTCGGGCAGGTGCCCGGTCCATCGCGAACGACCTCTGGGTGCATCGGACAGGTGTGCTTGGCGGCGCGCTCGGGCTCGCGCCCGGCCCCGGGGGCGGGCGGGCCTTGCCCCGTCTCGTCCTGCGGGACGAACGACGCCGGATCGGCAGCGAAGCGCTCCCGGCAGCGGGCGCTGCAGAAGAAGTACAGGGCGCCGTCGTGGTCGATGCGGTGCGAGCTCGTGACGGCGACCTTCATCCCGCAGACCGGATCCGTCGTGACCTCTTCCTGCGGCTCCTGGGGCCGACGATGATGGTGCCCGTGGGGCGGCTTGTCGTTCATGCGCTGGCTCCCTGGCCTCGATCCTCGGGCCCTCACCAGATGAGGGCGTGCGTGTCGAGCAGGACCCTCACCGCGGGCCTTCGAACGCCCGCAGGAGGTCCTCGGGGAGCGGCGCGTCGAAGTCCTTTGCCGTCCGGATGCGACCCTGCAGGAGCCCGAGCTTGCGAGGTTTGCGTTCGCCGCCCACGGACACGAGCTTCGCGCCCGGGCGGCCGTGACGAGTGATCACTACCCGTTCGCCCTTCTCCGCTCTCGCGAGAAGTCGTGAGAGCTGCGCCTTCGCCGCGTGCACGCTGACCTCGAGCATGGTCTGGTCAAGCTAGTCCGAGCTCATCGGATCGGCAAGCGTGGGCGACTCGACGAAGGCGCCACCGGTCAGTGACCGCTGTGACCCCCGCCGCCATCGTCACCGCCGTGGCCGTCGTGGCCGCCGTCGTCACCGTCCTCCGGCATGGGAAGGGGGCTGTCTCCCATGCCCTCCATCGGCTCGCCGCCGAGGTCCTGGTAGACGTCGAAGAGCATCGCCTGGTAGCCGATCCAGGGCTTGCCGATGATCGGGACCTGCAGCATCGCCTCGAACATCCCCATGACGCCCACTCGCGGCGTCCAGCCGTGGGGCTGGTGCTCGCCCTGTTCGATCTGCTCGTGATGGACGACGCCGACGTAGGGCATGATCATCAGGGCCGGTCCGGCGGCGTCGTACAGCATCACCGCGACCTCGGCGTAGACGAACCCGCGGATCCCCACCATGCCGTCGCCCTCGATCACGAGCGGCAGCACCTGGACCGAGACCATCTTGTTGCCCACGGCGTGCCACTCGCCCTGCTCGAACCGCGCCCCCGCCTCGACGCTCGCGTGGAGGTTCCCGCCGAACGTCGAGTGCGCCGCGCCCATCGCGTCGACCTGGACGCCGACGCCGAGCGACAGCTCGACCATCTCGACGACCGGAACGAACCCGATCATCTGCATGAACATCTTGCTGGTCTTCCAGACGGGAACCTGGAAGCGGCCCGCCGCGTAGGCGTTCTCGATCTGCACGTCCATCTTCAGCGCCGCGTCGAGATCGCCGGATGCGACCAGGTTGAAGTACCTGAGCTGTCCGTGGCTGATGTCGAGCGAGAAGTCGAGCTGGGGCTGGAAGTCGAAGCGACCCTCGGGGATCGTCACCGAGAGGTCGCCGTTTCCGACGACGGTGATGCCGCCGAGCCCGATGGCGAAGCCGCCCATCCCGTCGCCGCCCCAGCCGCTCGCCCATGGGCCCTCGGGCGTGTCCACGAGGTCGACCTGCTCCTGGATCTCGCCCTCGATGATCGCGTCGGTCAGCGCAGCGGGCTCGGTGGCGACGACCAGGTCGTTGCCGACCGCCTCGACCGATACCGCGCGGCGCAGGAAGCCGCCACCCTGCCCGGACACGAGAACACGGCCCGGCGCAACGTCCGCGAGGTCCTCTGCGTAGGGGAACACGAGTCGGTCGTCTTCGACCGTCACGTCGATGCCTGGCTCGCGTTCGAGCACGGTGACGTCTTCGGAGATCTGGGCGGTCCGTGACTCGAGCGGGGTGCTCGTGCAAGCCCCGAGAGTGGCGAGGGCGAGACCGATGATGAGGAAAGGCGAGCTTCGTCGCATGTCGTCTCCTTCGGAGCGCTAACACACAGCAACGACCGTGCCCCGCGGAGGCGCCACGAAAAGCGTTTCGTTTCGGCTGGCTGGGGGAAGGTGCGAGAGCGCCGGTGTCCACCGCCCCGGTCACCGCCACCTGCGGTTGTGGCCAGTGACCACGGGAGTCACGCCCGTCCTCGTTTGCGGACCGCTACTGCACGTCTTGGGCGCTGCGCGGCTCGATCTTCCAGTGTCCCCAGTTGAGGTGGAGGATGCCGGTGATCGTGACGGTGTCGCCGACGTTCGGCATGGGGTCGATGCGGTAGAGGTGGTCGTTGACGCGGAGCGCATCGTCGAGGATGAACTCGTTGGTCGGCCCTTCCTCGCCGTCACCGGGCTCGGGCTCGACGTCCGTCACCTCTCCGCTGACGGTGACCAGCACGGCCTCGAGCGCCCGGGATCGCTCGCCTTCGGACCCGTCCTCGTCGCCGACTTCGTCGGGAGTGACGACCTCCGGATCGGGTAACGCCTCGCCCTGGGAGAGCACCTCGGGCTGACGGATGAAGGACAGCTCGACGGTTCCCTCGTACTCGGCGCGCTCGCCCTGGACGTTGATCACGTCGCCCACCTCGGGGACGGTGATCCCGCCCGGGTTGTTGCGGGGGATGTAGACGTAGATCGCGTGGTAGTCCGGATAGCTCTCGTCGCTCCCGTCGTCCGGGTCCTGGATGTAGAACGTGTCGTGCTGGATGGCCGTGACGATCACGCCCTGGAGCTCCACGACCTCCATCTCCGCGACGTTGCCGCGCACGACGTCCGGGATCGTCGACCGGGTCGCGCACACCGTCACGGGAGAGTGACCGCAGCAGAAGTCGTCGCAGTCGATGAAGCCGTTGTCGTTGTTGTCGTCGCCGTCCTGACACGTCTCGTCCGTTTGCTCGCCTTCGCACTCCAGGTCGCTGTCGCCGTCCGAGTCCATGTCCGAGTCCGTGTCCATGTCGGCGTCCATGTCGGCGTCGGTGTCGCCGTCCGAGTCCGCGTCGGCGTCTGCATCGGCGTCGCTGTCGGCATCGCCGTCGGAGTCGTCATCGCCTCCGCCTTCGCTTCGACAGCCGAGGGTCCACGAGGCCACGATCGCCGCGAACAGAACCACCTTCGAACAGCACTTCGGTTGCATGATGCGTCTCCTTCTCGCTAAGGCACTCACGGAGCGGCACAGCCCGTCTGGGTGCTCCGCGTGCAAATGGTGTCGGTTGGGGCGCAGGTTGGTTCGATGGTCACTGTCGACGACAGCGGTAGCCGCCCTGCGGTCCGGGCCACAGCGGCAGGACGCCGTCGTCCGGCAGCGGCCGGAAGATCTCGTCGTCGGGGCTGCCCGTTCCGATCTCGATGGTCTGGGCAGACGCCCATGCCGCCTCGCAGTCCTCGCCATCTTCCTCGGCGGGCTCCGAGCAGGAAGCACACGCAACGATGGCGAGTAGAAGGGGTGCTGCTTTCAGCAACCGCCCCTTCGACTCAGATGTTGTGGAGGAGGACGTTGCCGCCGAACGAAGCGACGTCACCGCAGTGACCGGACTCGGCTGCCACGTCGCCGCAGTGTGCGGACTGGGCAGCCACGTCACCGCAGTGACCGGACTCGGCTGCCACGTCGCCGCAGTGTGCGGACTGGGCAGCCACGTCACCGCAGTGCCGGGACTGGGCCATCACGTCGCCGCAGTGACCGGACTGAGCCATCACGTCGCCGCAGTGACCGGCTTCACCGCCACCGGCTACCAAAGGGGCGCCTACCGCGAGGGTGGCGGCGGCGGCGGCAATCAGCAACTTCACCATGACTTCCTCCTGGAGCTCACCTCGGTCTCGACTGCCCTTCTTCGTGGCCGTTCGCCGTTTGCAATCCGCGTGCCCCTCGTCCGGCGCCGGATTTCCCAGTCGCGATGCGGTCTCAGGGGCCGGCGGCCGTGACGGACCCGGACACGGAGTGACCCGATCGCTCACGGCGGCGTGCGCCCGCCAGCCGCCTCAGAACCTCAGGACCATTCCGGCGCGAAAACCCTGAAACGGCGGGACCTCGCGGCAGGTGCCGTCGAGGCAGCGGACGCCTCCCGCCGTGCCTCCGAACATGGCGAAGGCCTCGTGCCGGCCGAACGGGACCTTGGCTTCCACGGACGAGTAGTGCCGCCTTGGAACGACCACATCATTCGGGTCCTCGTCCTTCAGCTCGTCCGAGTACTCGTAGCGGCCCCCGACGGTGATTCCGCCCGGGGACCGGACGGACAGGCCGACGGAGCCGATCGTCGCCGGCTCGCCCATGGTGACGCGGTCGCGCCACTCGCCGGACACGGCAGCCGTCCAGCCCCTCACGATCTGAATCTCCATCGCCGCGTCGGCGTGCCTGCCCCGCAAGTGCTCGTCGCCAGTCTCGCCGTCGGTTCCCGAGCTTCCGCCGCCGCCTGCGGTGAGGTCGATGCCGTTTCCATGAATCCGCGCCCCACCATATAGATGAAGGCTGTCGACGCCACGGCTGAAGTACCCGTTCGGACCGGAGCGCGGCTCGTCGCCGACCGCGTCGAAGTGGAACTGCCTCACGACCGCCGCTTCCAGGGTCAGCCCTCTGGTGACCCGCAGGGTGATCGAGGCGCGGCCTCCGAGCGCATTCGTCTCGCCGTGCTGCAGCTCGCCCATTCGCTCGAGGGTCGGCGGCGAGTGATACCGGACCGGCGGGATGGTCGGCCAGCCTTCGGGTGGAGCCTCGGCTCCCTCCGGCGGCACGAAGGTCGGGGTGAGGCTGCCGAAGCTGAAACGATTGTAGTCCTTGCCCTCGAGGAGGATGGTGACGGGTCCCGCCGTGTAGTCGGCCGCCAGGTACAGGCCAGTTCCGGGGAGCTGGCGCGCATCGACGGCGAGGCTCTGGTAGACGCCCTCGAAGTAGAGCCCGAGCCCGAAGCCGCCGGGGCTGAGCTCCGCGGCGATGCCCATGAGCTGCTCCCCCGCGGCGACCGCGCCTTCCGGCGCTCCCAGCGACGCCGCGGCGTACTCGAGCGAGACCGTGGTCCTCTTCGTCGGGCGGACCTCGACACGGGCGCCGCCGATCACGTCGTTCCTCGGCTCGACGACGAGGTCCGTGACGCGATCCACGGGCGCCAGATGTACGAGGCCGCCGAGCGCGGTCAGGGTCGTGGGGCCCGCATCCAGATCCGCGCGAGCGCCGCGGAGGACGACGGGCGTCGAGCCGTGGCCCTGCCCGCTCGTCGAGCCGACGTCCAGCACGAGCCCGCGGCCGAAGCGAGGACGGTGGTCCCCGATCACCACGCGGAGGCGATCCGTGATCGCGCCAGCGAGTGATGCTTCCTCGAGGTCGACGACGTCACGGCGCGTGGGATCGTCCCGGTCGGTCAGCGGGGCGAAGCCGGTGCCGACCGTGGTGAGCACCCACCGCGCGCTCGTCATCCGGAAATCGAGCCGGCCGATGGCCTCCGCACCGCCCCGTGGCGAGTTGCCCACGAACCCGTCGCGGTCGTCGTGGCTCTCGATCATCGTCGCCGCTTCGACCGAGGCGTTGGTAGGCGCTTGCAGAAACGGCAGGCCATCCTGCTCGACATCGGGCGCCGGGGCTTGCTCGGAAGGCGCCGGCGGCGCTGCGCCATGGCCATGGTGGTGCGAGTGGTCGTCCGCGGCGGCGAAGGAGGAACCGAGCATCGCCGCGAGGACCGACACGAGTCCACACGGGATCCTCGAGGACATCACGGATTGCCGGCGCCGTGGTTGTGGCCACCGGTGTCGGCGCCCGCATCGGGCTCGGACGGGTCGGGATCCGAATCGGCATCGGAGTCTGCGTCCGCATCGGAGCCCGTGTCCGAGTCGGCGTCCGAGTCCGAGTCCGAGTCGGAGTCCGAGTCGGAGTCCGAATCCGCGTCCGAGCCGGTGTCCGAGCCCGTGTCCGGATCAGGGTCCGGCTCTCCTTCCGAGCCCGCGCCCTCATCGTCTCCGCCCGTCGGGTGGTGCCCGGGGTGCGAGCCCGGAAGCTCGGGCAACTCGCCGCCGTCGCCGTCGCCGTCGACGACGATCACCCCGATCCCATCGAAGCACCCGCAGGTGAGCGCCGCGACGGTCGCGCACAGTAAGGCCCGGCACATCGTTCCCGACTGGTCGGGCAGCAACGGCCGTACCGCCGCTGCCGATCGCTGCAACGTGTCCATACCCGACGAGCTCGCGCCCCGCGGGGCGAGCCGCGCGGCGGAGGGAACCATGCCCGATCTGGGCAGAGCCGAGGCGGCTCCCCACCCAGAGTGCAATTCGCGCGGTTGTCCCCCAAAGCGCCGTGATCTCGCCGGCTTGCAGACCGGGTGCGTGTCCCCTTGACCTCCGGCCTGTCCCCTTGACCTCCGGCCCGCCCGCTTGCAGACCGGGTGCGTGTCCCCCTAACCTCCGGCCCGTGTTCACCATCGAGCTGGCCGTGAAGGGCGACGTCCCGAGAATCCTGGAGCTGTCGAACCTGGCGGCCGAGCAGGGCGCCGCGAACTTTGCCACCAGCCCCGAGCCGCTGGAGGAGTGGGAGCTGGCGTGGGAGGAGACGCGGCGCTTGCACCCGTGGCTCGTGGCGCGGTCGGGCGCCGTGATTGGCTTCGCCAGGTCGTCTCCTCACCGCAGCCGGGGCGCCTATGCCTGGTCGGCCGAGATGGCCGTCTACATCGACCCCGAGCATCGCGGCCACGGCGTCGGCACCGCGCTCTACGGCGCGCTGATCCCGCTCTTGCGCGCGCAGGGTTACATGACGCTGCTTGCAGGAATCACGGACGGCCACACGGCCAGCGAGCGCCTGCACGCGCGGATGGGCTTCGTGCGATGCGGGACCTTCCACCGGATCGGCTACAAGCTCGATCGCTGGCTGCACGTGGGCTACTGGGAGATGCACCTTCAGCCCCCAGATCACGTGCCTGGCCGCCTCCGTCCCGTAGAGGAGGTGTGGCGCTGATCAGGCGGCGGGCTTCGCGGCGAGCTTCTGCTGCACCAGCGCGAACGACTTGTTGAGCGTCGTGAGCTGGATGAGCTCCGCCTCCGGCACCTGGATCCCGTACTTGCGCTCGAGGGCGCTGACGATCTCGATCGCCGTCATCGAGTCCACGCCGAGCTCCTTGAACTCGGCGTCGTCCGCCAGCTCGTCGAGCTCGGTGATCTCGCAGATGATCTCGCGCATCTCTTGCTTCAGGTCTTCCCCCGTCGGGGACTTCCCAGGGTCGTCGTGCGCCATGTCTCGATTTCTCCTGTCCGATACGGCTGGGCCGTCCTTGGTTTCCGGTCCGCCTCGGCGGCCTCGACCAGCTCCCTGCGGGTCACGCCGAGGTACTTGAGCACGGGGAAGTAGACCTTCTGCAGGAACGTGTCCCTGTCGATGCCGGCCTCGCGCATCACGGCCACGCGCTCGTCGTACTCGGGGACGAGGTCCGCCGCGGGCATGCGGAAGCCCCGCGTCACGAGGGCGATGTCGGCGAGCGTCCCGGCGCGGTCCTCCTCCAGGAGGAGCTTGACGACGTCCTCGTAGAAGTGGGTGTGGGCGATCTCGTCGCGCGCGTTCAGGCGGAAGATCGTCCTGAGCGCCCCGTCGCCCTCTGTCTGTGCGCGTGCCTCCTGGCGGACGTAGATGTAGAACGTCGCCATCTCCTGGAAGCACCCGTAGATCGTCATCTGACGAGCCGTCTCGAAAGGCAGCTTCCACTCGAGCTCCTTGAGCCGGTCCTGCAGGTCGAACATCTGCTCCTCGGTTCGGCGCCCGGACCGAACCAGGTACTCCTGCAGCGCGATCGAGTGCTTCGACTCCTCGTAGGCCCAGTTCGCCGCGAACCACGCCTGACCGAAGCTCTTGCGCACGAGGTTGATGCCCTTCGCGACGTAGTCCGGCAAGTAGCTCTCCACGGCGCAGAACGTCTCGGCGACCAGGATGAGATCGTCGGAGACCTCGCGGTTGATCTCGCCCCAGGGAACGTCGCGGTAGGGGTTCCAGCGCCGCTCCGCCTCCGCCTGATCGAAGAACGTCGCGTACGCGCGGTACACCTTCTCGGCGAGACGTGAATCGCCCATCTCAGGCCGCCGCGCGCTCCTCGATGAGCTCGATGAGATCCTTGATCGTGGTCAACCCGACGAGCTGGTCGTCAGGTATGTGGATCCCGAGCTCCTTCTCCATCGTCCCGACCAGCTCGAGCATCCCGAGGGAGTCGATCCCCAGGGCACTCATGACGGTCGACTCGTCGACTCCCTTGATCTCGCGCTCAGCGACCTCGGTCGCCTTCCGTTCGAACAGGGCGATCAGCTCGGATCGGTTCTTCATTTGCTTCGCCTCACCACCCAGGGACCGTCCAATAGCGACCGACCCCATGCGGTGTCAAGCGGGCGAGGGTCGGACGAGGGTCGGAAAAACCCGGTGCATAAGCCGTTACGCAGTGCGGCGACGATTGCGATCGGGTGCTCGCTCGCGTTATAGAGCGCGATCGATGACGCGTCGGGTCCTCGTCACGGGAATGGGAATCATCAGCTCGGCCGGCCATGGCTGCAAGGCGTTCTGGGAATCGCTCACCGCCGGAAGGAGCGCGGTCACGCCGGTCGAGGGCTTCGACACGACCGACCTCGGAAGAAACTACGCCTCCGAGATCAAGGACTTTCGCCCGCGCGACTTCCTGACCGCGGCGGAGGCCCGAAGGACCGGACGCTGCGGCGCGTTCACGCTGGCGGCCGCACGGATGGCGACCGTGGACGCGCGCCTGGGCCCCGCGTCGGTGCCGGCCGGCCGTCTGGCCGTGATCATCGGCACGACGATGGGCGAGGCGAAGGACATCGAGGGGCTCGAGCATGCCTGGATCCAGAAGGGGCGCGAGGCGGTCGACGCGAAGATCATCGCCCGCTGCGGGTGGAGCCTGTTGCCGATCCACGTCGCGCGCTCGCTCGGAGCTCGCGGCGCCCTGCTCACGCTGCCCGGCGCCTGCGCCGCGGGGAACTACGCGATCGGCCTCGCCGCGGATCTGATCCGGACGGGGCGCGCCGACGTGGCGATCGCGGGCGGCGTCGAGATCATCCAGCAGCTCCAGTTCGCCGGGTTCGCGCGCCTCGGCGCGATCGCGCCCGAGCGCTGCCAGCCGTTCGACAAGAACCGCCAGGGGCTGATCCTGGGCGAGGGAGCCGCGATGCTCGTCCTCGAGAGCGAGGAGCACGTCATCGAGCGCGGCGCGGACGCGGTCGCCGAGTTCGGGGGCTACGGGCTGGCCTGCGACGCCTACCACATCACGCGACCGCACCCCGAGGGCACCGGGACCGTGGCCGCGACCCGGCGCGCCCTGGCCGAGGCCGGGATCGACCCGCACGAGGTCGACTTCATCAACGCGCACGGCACGGGCACGCACGCGAACGACGTGATCGAGTCCAAGGCGACCCGCGAGGTCTTCGGCGACCGCCCCGTGCCGATGTCGAGCTGCAAGAGCATGATCGGGCACACGATGGGCGCGTCCAGCGCCCTCGAGTCGGTCGCCTGCGTCCTCACGATCAAGACCGGGATCTACCCGCCGACGATCGGCTACGAGGTGCCCGATCCCGAGTGTCCCGTCGCCGTCGTCGCGAACCAGGCTCGCAAGGGCCCGGCCGACATCGTCGTCAACAACTCGCTCGCGTTCGGCGGCTACGACGCCGTGTCGATCTTCGCGAAGGTGGGGCGGCTGCCGCCTCCACGCAGGCTCGCCGCATGAGGCCGCTCGAGGTGACCGGGCTCGGGATCGTCTCGCCGCTCGGCGTGGGCAAGGAGGCGTTCGTCGAGGGACTGACGCGCGCCGGGCAGGGCCCGTGCGGCTTCGAGGGCCCGGCAGAGACCTTCGACGCGGCCGCATACGGCGGCATTCGCGCGGCGCAGGTGCGGGGGTTCGACGCCAAGACGTGGCTCGGCGACAAGGGCCTGAGGAACATGGATCGGCTCACGGCGCTCACCGTCGTCGCGACCAAGCTCGCGGCCCAGGACGCCGGTCTGCGCAAGGACGGCCATTGGCTTGCGCTCGGCCCCGACCGCGTCGGCATCTGCGCGTCGACCGCGTACGGGAGCTTCGAGGCGATCACCGAGCTCGACCGAGTGGCCATGCTCGAGAACCCGCGCTACCTGAACCCGGCGAAGTTCCCGAACACCGTGATCAACAGCGCCGCGGGCTACGCGAGCATCTGGGAAGACCTGCAGGCGCTCAACGTGACGGTTTCGAACGGCAACCCCGGCGGCCTCGACGCCGTGCTCTGTGCGGACATGCACTTCGCCTGCGGTCGCGCCGAGGCGTTGCTCGTCGGCGGCGCGGAGGCGCTCAGCGAGGCCATCTACGTCGCGTTCCACCAGCTCGGCGCGCTCGTGCCGAATGGCGCTCCTTACCTGCCCGGAGAGTCGGCGGCCCGCGGGATGCTCCTCGGCGAGGGTGCCGCGTTCGCGGTCCTGGAGCCTCCGGGTGGCGCGCGGGCCCGCGGCGCGAAGGCCTTCGCGCAGATCGTGGGCTACGGGACCGCGTTCGAGCCGCCCTCGTCGGAGGTGCTGATCATCCACGCCTCCTCGCTCGCGACGGCCCAGGCCGCCCGCGCCGCCCTCGAGGATGCGAGCATGTCGCCCGAGCAGATCGACGTCGTGGCCGCCAGCGTGAGCGGCTATCCAGCGCTCGACGCGCCGGAGCTCGCGGCGCTGGCGGAGGTCTTCGGTCCCGACGTGTGCGTCGCCGCTCCCAAGGCGCTCATGGGCGAGACGCTCGGAGCCACCGGCGCGATGGGGATGGCCGCGGCCATCGGGTGGCTGGGCGGCGTCACCCCCGCCCGCATCGTGAGAGGCCGCGCTCCGCGCGAGACGCGCGCCGTCATGGTCGTTGCCCTCGGCTTTCATGGCACCGCCTCGGCCGTCGTGCTCAGGAGTTGTGCTCGAGGGTCCGCGTAGGCACCTTCCGTCTGGAGCAAGGCATGTCCTGGATCGACGTCAAGGCGCACGAGGAGCTGGCACGGGTCCGCGAGGCGCGCGAGATGGGCGTGTACCCGTACTTCCGCGAGTTCGAGACGGGGGGGCTGCACACGACGATCGCGGGCAAGCCCATCGTCAACTTCAGCTCGAACGACTACCTCGGTCTGACCAACCACGCGAAGGTGAAGGAGGCGGCGCACGAGGCCGTCGACCGCTTCGCTTGCGGTCTGTCCAGCTCGCGCGTGCAGGCCACGACCGTGGCGCACGTGGAGCTGGAGAGGCGGCTCGCGAAGTGGTTCGGCTACGAGAAGGCGCTCCTGTTCACGACCGGCTACCAGGCGATGGTCGGGACGATCGTGAGCCTCGCAGACAAGGACGTGACGCTGGCGCTCGACAACCTCAGCCACGCCTGCATCCTCGACGGGACGTTCCTGGCGGCCGGCGTGCCGACGCGACAGCCCGAGGTCCGCTTCTTCAACCACAACTCGGTCAAGAGCCTCGACCGCGTGCTCAGGACGCGCGAGCGCAAGAACGCGCTCGTCCTCGTCGAGGGCATCTACTCCCTCGACGGTGACACCGCGAAGCTCGCGGAGATCGTCGAGGTCTGTGCGGCGCACGAGGCCGTGCTCGTCGTGGACGACGCGCACGGAACGGGCACGCTCGGCGCGAGGGGCACGGGGCTCGTCGAGGAGCTCGACCTCGGAGGCAAGGTCGCAGTGCTGGTCTCGACCTTCTCGAAGACCTTCGGCGGCATCGGCGGGATTCTCCTGGGCACGACCGAGGTGGTCGAGCACGTGCAGCACCAGGCTCGCTCGTTCCTCTTCAGCGCGTCACTGCCCGTCCCGATCGTCGCCGCCGCCTCGACGATCCTCGACATGCTCGAGGCCGACGGCCCCGCCATGGTCGCCGATCTGCGCGAGAAGGCCGCCTACGCCCGCGGCCGGCTGATCGCCATGGGCTTCGACCTCGGCCACTCGAACACCCACATCATGCCGGTGATGTGCAAGGACGAGACGAAGACCCTGCTCATGCACCTCGCGCTCCTCGAGTTCGGCGTCCTGATGGTCCCGATCACCTATCCCGCCGTGAAGAAGGGCGAGGAGCGCCTCCGCGTCAACATCACGCGCGGTCACAGCCGCGAAGACATCGACCGCGCCCTCGACCTCCTCGAGAAGTTCGGCAAACAGTTCGGAGTGATCGGGGACACGCACCCGGTGCAGAAGTAAGCGAAACTACAGGGCTCTCAGACACAACCGCGCGATTCGATCGGGCCGGGCCCAGTGCCGCGATTCTCCAGCGAGACGCGCCGGCCTCCGAGCCCATGGCCAGGACAGTGGCCGCCCCCTGTCGCTCTCGGAGGCGACTCGAGCGCCGTAACTAGCTGAAACCAAACATGGGTGCCCCTGGTGTCGCTCTTGCTTGACGCCAGGCGGCAAGGGAGGTCCCCCGCATGCGCAAGCTCGTCACCATTCTGGCGGTCCTCGGGGCGTTCGGGGGATGCGTCGCGGGGCCGGAGGACGGGACGCTCCCGTTCGTGGTCGAGGACGGTAAGGAGGACGACTTCCTCAGCCTCACCGGCCAGGAGTACGTCCTGCGAGGTTCGCCGCGGGTCACCCTCGAGGCCGAGCTCGCGAGCGCGAGCCCGGAGGCTGTCGAGGCCCGGGTTCACGAGCTGATGGGCCTGAAGAACATCGCGATCGGATGGTTCCTGAACCAGTACCTCATGGAGAAGGACAGCGACGCATCGAACAAAACGTACGGTGGCTACGGCGCGATGGTGCGCGACGGTTCGTACAAGTCCGCCGCCGCACGCGCCGTCGAAGGAGCGCCGCTCACGTGGGAGTACGACGTCGAACTGCTCGTCGGCGGCGAACGCGACCTGTTGTCCGAGGTGCCGCTCACCACGAATCCCGACGGAAGCCGCGCCTTCGAGCTGGTGATGGGCAACCCCTCGAACGACGAGCTCGCGAGGCTCGAGACGAACCACGAGTGGTACCGCAGCGCTCCATGGGACGGCTTCGATCCCTCGAGCCTGGCGCCCGAGCGGATCGAGCGGCTCCCGTTGACCATCGACGTCGAGCAGATGTCCCTCGACGCGTGGCCGGACTACCGCGCGCTCGTCGCCGACGGCGTGCTCGACATCGACCTGTACTTCGGCTGGGACTACCACGCCGCCTACCACGTGTCGCACTCTCGCGAGATCTTCGACTGGCTGGTATCGCATGGGTTCGCGCGGCCCGAGGGAGTCTCGAGCTTCGACCAGCTCGCCCACGACTCCGGTCCACTCACCCGCACGATCAAGGCGGACGGCCGCGAGGTGAGGGTGGAGGTGCGGATCATCTACGGCAAGACGGGCACCGCCAGCGATCCCGATACGGACGCGGGCGGCCGGCTCCTCGAGAGCCTCGCGCGAGACAGCTTCCGCCAGCGCGACGTAATCGCCTACTCGGGCCACTCCGGACCCTTCTACGGCTTCGCGCTCGCGAACTGGCGGCGCACCGAGGAGGGCGATCTGGACGACAGCGAGTTCCCGACGCTGGACATCCCCGCGAACCGCTACCAGATCATCCTCGCCGAGGGCTGCGACACCTATCACCTCGGCCAGGCGCTGCAGGCGAACCCGGCCAAGGCGGGCGGAGCGTACATGGACCTCATCACGTCGACGGCGCCGTCGAATGCGGCGAGCACCCAGACCGTGCGATCGCTGTTCGCGCTCCTGTTCTCTACGGACAAGAAAGGCAACCACGAGCCGCACCGCTACTCGACGATGCTTCGCGAGATGTCCTCGAATGCCTTGTACGGCGTGCATGGAATCGACGACAACCCGCACCTGCACCCGTACGCCGACCCGGCGACAACCGGGCAGGTATGCGAGGCCGCGGCGGATTGCGGGGGCGGAAGCGCCTGCGTGGTCCGCGCCGCGCAGACCATGTGCGCGCCCGAGTGCACCGCGGATGACGGTTGCGGCGACGGGTTCGAGTGCCGCGCCACGGCGAGCTCGAGCGGGTATCTGCAGGAGTCGCGCTGCGTCGCCCAGGCCCGGCCGGCCAGCGACTACACGCGCGTCGAGGAGGTCATCGAGAGCGCGCACCCGTACGCCGACGGCACCGATCGGACCTGGACCGTCGAGGCGCCCGCGGGCGCGGTCGCGCTGCGGCTGCACTTCGCGCGGCTCGAGACCGAGTCGGGATACGACAAGGTGACGATCATGGATGCCGCCGGCCGCGTCCTCGCCGCCTACGAGGGCACCCTGAACGAGCTCACCACCGACGAGCTACCCCCGAAGATCGAGGTCCACTTCACGTCGGACTCATCGGTCACCGGCTGGGGTTTCGAAATCGATCACCACGAGTGGCGGTGAGGCGGGGCAGGCGGGCAGCGGCATTCGAGGCCGATTCCCGGGGCACGGGTCGGTCTCCGAAACGCGCGGTTGCCATGAAAGGGTCATGAGCACCATGCCTATCCGGTTTCTTGCCAAGCCGGGATCCGGATGGGCAGGGATCGAACAGGCAACAGGCGACAGGCAGCCGGCGACGGGCAATTCCGGACCCGGACGAGCAGCGCGTGCGTCCGGCGGCTGCCAGTTGCCAGTTGCCTGTCGCCTGTCGCCT
>JACPQR010000176.1 GCA_016190375.1 Deltaproteobacteria bacterium | reverse complement strand
GTGTAGGCGAGAGCGGTGCCCTCGGGGAACCGCTCGCGTATGAACGCCTCGACGACCCGCCTCGCTCGCCCGCCGATCGCGTCGGTCGCGCAGTCGTCCCAGATCTCGAAGACCAGCTCGCGACGTCTGGCGGCGCCGAGCCTGTCGTCGCCTGCGATGGCCTCGAGACGATCGCCGAGCGAGATCAGCGCGGCCTCGGCCTCCACCGCGCGCGCCCGGTCGGCCAATCGCTCGCGCAGGCCCTCGGTCTCGCGGGCGATCCAGGCCTTCTCCGGCGCGAGCGGATCCTCTCCCGCCATCGCCGCAACCGCGTCGTTGAGGTCGACGTTTGGACGGAACTGGATGGTCGGCCAGGCACGTCCGGTAGCCAGGTCCGTGGCCACGCCGGGCTCCGGGTCGACTCGCCCGCGGACACGGAACGAGAGCCGGCCGTCGGGAGCGATGCGGGCCGACAGCGGAGAAGCGCCCGAGCCCTCGTAGTCGTACCCGCCATCGGTGGTCGGGACCAGGACCGGTGGCGGTCTGGTGGACAGCTCCGCCCGGCCACGATCCGCGAAGGCGCGGAGCGAGTCGTCGAGGTCGCTCGAGCGCGCACGGTCGCCGCCGTCGTGCGCCGGCTCCTCATCGACCCGGGGCGCCTCGCCCAGCACCGCGCGAAGCGCGACCGATCTAGGGTCGAGGGAGACGGCCGCCGACGGCGGGGCATCGCTCGGGCAGCGCGGCGGTTCGCTGACTGGCTCGCTCGTGGGCTGCGGCCCCGGCAACGACCGAGGCGCGGTCGCGAGCCGCCTCGGCGCGACCGCGTGGCGCGGCGCAGGCGGCGCGCTGGCGGTCGACGGCACCGGCTCGACATTCGCACGCGGGACCGGCGCGCGGGAGGGTCGCGGGGCGGCGATTCCGACGTCGAGCTCGATCGGCGGCGCGACATGTCGCAGGCCCGGCAGTCCGCCCGACGTCCACCAGAGCCCCAGCGCCAGTCCCGCGTGCGCGAGGAAAGAGACGACCCAGGGGCCGACTCCAGGGCGCCCTGTCCCCTCTGCGCCGCGCATTCATGAATGAGTACCACGACAGATGGCGCGAAGCTCGGGGCCAAACCTGATACCTTCGGGCGCGCGCGTCCCACGGAGCGATTCATGAGCAATCTCGTGCAGCGTCCCGAACGTTTCTCGTGCCGCGAGAACAGGGTGCTCGTTGCTCTCGTCGCGCTGGCGATCTCGGGCGCGGCTCTCGGCTGCGCGGGAACGCAGTCGGCTCGCGTCTCCATCGACGGCCGTGACTACTTCGTCCCGCCCGGCAAGCGCGCGCGGCACTTCGGCCCCGGCCGTCGCGGGAGGACGCCTGGGGGCACGGAAGGCGAGATCGTCCGTGCGTTATCGAGGGCAACCGGAGAACGGGTGGCGAGCGATCCACGCCTGCAGCGCGTGGCCGAGCTGCTCTTCGCCGAGGCAGGGGCGGACCTCTTGCCGAGCGAGGCCCTCATGTTCGCGATCCGCTATCGCGGCGTCATCGACGGGGCGATCGCGGACAGGAGCTTCGAGAGCCCGTCGCGCGCCTCACTGGTGAGGCAGATCTCGCGCTGGGCCTCCGGGACGCTCCGCGGCCCGGCTCCCCCGAACCGCGTTGGCGTCGTCGTGCGACCCGTGACCTCCGAGTCCGGCGACTGGAGCGTCCGAGCATTCGTCCTTCTCTCGTGGCACTACGTCGAGGTCGAGCCCGTCCCGCAGCGGGCGAAGCGCGGGAGCGCGCTCAGGCTGCGCGCCCGGGCGCTGGCCCCGTTCGCTCGACCGAGCGTGTCGGTGACCTTGCCCGGCGGCGCGGTGGTCGAGCATCCGGCCGCCGACGGTACGGAGATCCAGATCGCGCTGCCCACCCGGAAGCGAGGGCGCATGGACGTCCAGGTCTCTGCCGAGATCGATGGACGGGCCGACGTCGTGGCCACGTTCCCGATCTGGGTCGACCGCGCTCCGCCCGCGAGGATGCGCCTGCGGCCGCCAGATTCGCCGGACGCCTTCGTGTCCGGCATGATCCGCCTGGCGAACGAGGAGCGCAGGGAGCGCGGCCTCGATCCGTTCGAGGTCCTGCCGCTGCTCGGTCACATCGCCCTGGCCCACGCCCGCGGCCGGGCGACGTCGGGCTCCGAGGAAGAGGGTGTCCTGGCGCGCTTGCGAGCGGCCGGGTTCTGCGGTGACGTCGCGACATGGTCCAGCTCTCGCTGGGGCTCGGCACGGCAGCTCCACCGCGAGCGCATGCGGAACGCGGAGTACGTCCGGATCCTGCAGAGCGCCGACGCGACTCACATCGGCATCGGAGCCGTCGGCATCGGCCAGGGCGCTGCTTTGGGTCGTGCGGTCCACACGACCCTGATCATCGCCCGTCGCGGGTGGCAGCTCGGTCGCAGGTCCTGCCCCGAGGCGCCGACTCCGGGCGCTGGACCGAGCTCGGAGCCGCCCCCGGCCGCTGCCGCCGAGCCTGCGCCGCCCGCGCCCGGCGGCTCGCCGCCGCAGGTGCCGCCCCCGATCGTCCCGAACGTGCCGGCGCCGCCAACGAGCGGGACGAGCGCTCCTGCCGAGACGGCCCGTCCGCGCTGACGGGAGACGCGTCGGGCCCGAATAGTCGAACAGGAAGGCGGGAAAGCAGGAAGGAAAACCCTCGATCCGGTCTTCCTTCCTTCCCGCCTTCCTGTTCAACCTCCGGACGAACGCGGCGCGAGCTCGGCGCCGGTCCGTTGCGGGCGCGTTGGCCGGGTCGTGACCCACGCGAGTGGTAGTCTTCCGCCGGATGTCGGCACGTCTCGTCGTCACGGTAGGGCCCGCGTCGCGGGGCATGACCGGCGCCCTCGTACGAGCGGGCGCGACCGAGCTCAGGCTGAACGCCTCCCACCTCTCGGCCGGCGATCTCGCGAGGTGCGTCGAGGAGATCCGGGCAGAGGACCCCACGACACCGATCGTCGTGGACCTCCAGGGCGCGAAGATCCGGCTGGGCGCGTTTCGCGACCGTCCTGTCCGGGCCGAGGACCGGGTCCGGCTGGTCGCGGGCGAAGCCTCGGGCGACGACGTGCCGCTGCCGCATCCCGAGCTGTTCGCCAGCGCTCGGCCTGGCGAGACCATTCTCGTCGATGACGGCAGGCTTTCGCTTCGCGTGATCGAGTCGGGGAGCGATTGCCTCGTCGCCGAGAGCCTGTCCGACGGCACGCTCTCGTCGCGCAAGGGCGTGGCCGTCGCGGAGCACCCGGTCGTCCTCGCGGATCTGACGGACGCCGACACCGACCGCATCGCCGCGGTCGCGAACGTCGGCGGCGTCGACTTCGCCGTCTCGTTCATGGCTACCGGCGAGGAGGCGAGCTGGGTGCGGCGGCTCGCCCCGAGGCGACGCGTGATCGGGAAGATCGAGCGCCAGGCCGCCGTCGAGAACGTCGCGCGGATCGCCCAGGAGACCGACGAGGTCTGGATCTGCCGCGGTGACCTGGGCGCCCAGCTCGGTCCAGCCGGAATGGCGCGGTTCGTGGCTTCGTTCGATCCCCGCCGCCTTCCGAGGCCCGTCCTGATGGCGGGCCAGGTGCTCGAGCACCTCGTCGCGCATCCCGCGCCGACCCGCTCGGAGGTCTGTCACCTCTTCGACCTCCTCGAGCGAGGCTACGCGGGCATCGTCCTGTCCGACGAGACCGCCGTCGGGCACGACCCCATCGCCGCCACGAGGACGGCAGCGGCGATACTTGCATCCATGGCTGCCTAGAACCCCACGCCGAACCGCTCGTTCTCGAGGCGCTCTAGGAGCCACCCGTCGATGTCGGGGTCGGACTGACGCCAGTTCCACCGCGTGGAGGCCGTGCAGGCGGCGCGGGTGGCGAGCCAGAAGAGGTGGTTGCGGCGCGTCTCGGAGTCGAAGGCGGGGTCGCGGCCCTGCGGCACCTCGGTGCGATAGGGCGGTCCGCCCCCGTGTCCGTTCTTGCCGTCACCGTCATAGAGGTAGCGCTTGAAGGGCTCCTCCTTGACGAACCGGTTCGCCGGGTTGACGAGCTCCTTCAAGCGAGCGGCGATCGCCAGCTTCTCGACGACGCCGGCCATGATCCGCATCACGGGCGTCGGCTCGCCCACGAGGCGCCGGTACTTCTCGTCGATCTTCCGGATGCGCCGGCGGACGGCGCCGTTCGGGGCGAATCGTTCGCAGGCCGGCAGCATCCACCAGAGCATCGAGGCGTGGCGCTTGAAGAAGCGGGACTTGTGCCGGCGCAGGAGCGCGTCGTCCGATCGCAGGCAATGCGCGTAGCCGTCGAGCTGGACGTCCATCCGCCGCATGATGGAGGGCCCCCACGTCCGGTACATCAGATCGTAGCCGTCCTGGACGAGGTTCAGGGTCTCGTGCGGCTCGAGGTGCGCGTTCTTCTGCGCCCCGCTCCAGAAGTGGACGTCCTCCCAGGGCACGTCCGATACCCGCCCCTCGCTCCGGAGCCGGTCCCAGAGCGCGGTGCCCGGGAAGGGGCTAACCCGCGTGATCTGCTGGTAGGTCGGCCGGAGCCCCACGAAGAAGTTCAGGTCCTCGGTAATCGTCGCGTGGCCGTGCCAGTCCCAGCCGCACATCCACGCGCCCACCGTCCGGATGCCCATCGCGTGCAGTCGCGCGAAGACCTCGCGCGCGTCGGCCTCGTCGCGCTTGTCGTAGCCGTGCTCCCCCGCGAACTTGCTCTCGACTCCGATGAAGATGCAGCCCACTCCCGCCTCGAGGATCGCGTCCCAGCCGTGCTCCCTCGCGAACTTCGCGATGTGGTCGACCGACCCGAAGGTGAACAGGTCCAGCCGCTCGTACATCTCGGGGTGCTGCCGCCAGCCCTCGCGCAGCGCGAACAGGTGCTCGGGGAAGCGGAAGTGGTCCTCTTCGATGACGAACACCATCTGCACTTCGGGGAAGCTCTCGTGGTACTGGCGGACGCCGCGAAACAGCTCCTCGGGCGAGAGGAGCTCGATGCGCTTCTTGGAGAACATCGCGGTGGTCGAGCAGAAGTCGCAGCCTCCGATGCAGCCGAGGCCGGAGACGAGGAAGCCGACCGAGCCCTTGGGGTAGTGCGTCAGCCAAGGCAGGGATCCGCCTGCCTTGGGGAACAGCTCCTGCTTCACCGGGGCGTCGAGCGAATCACCGGTCAGCGAGCGCATGAAGCGCACGCCCTCTCCGAGGACCACGTGGTCGACGTACTTCTTCTGCGTCTCGGCGTCGTAGGCGGCCGAGAAGGCCTGCGCCGCGTAGCTGCCGAGGAGGATCTTCGTCCGCGGCGCGGCCTTGCGGGTGTGCTCGCACATCCGCATGACGGTATCGAGGTGCGGAGGGTAGGAGCTGATGCCGAGGTAGGGGTAGCCCTTGTCCACCTCGGCGGTGAAGTCCTCCCAGCGCGGGTACTCGAGGATCACCGACGGCCACGAGATGTTCTGCGCCAGGATGTGCGTGGCGAAGCAGTGAGTGTGGGAGATGATCGTGAACAGATCGTCGCCCTTCGTGAACCGCTGCCCCGTCGCGTCCGTGATCGAGTCGTTCATCGGGAGCGTCGGGTACGGATAGCAAGGCGTGGTCAGGAGCATCGTGTTGTCGATCACGAGCACACCTCCTCTTCACGGGTGCGAGGCATCGAGCACTTGAGCGACTTCCTGGCGGCCCGTTCCGAGGGCTCGTCCACCAGAGGAGCGTCGAAGAATTCCCCGATCCTGTCCGCGAAGGGACCGGGCAGCTCGTCGGGCCAGAAGTGACCGGCGCCGGGGACGATCTCGAGCCGGGCGCCCGGGATGTCGCCGTGGAGCCGCCGCGCCCAGGACGTCGGGATGTAGCGATCGCCTTGGGCCCAGAGGATCAGGGTGGGGCAAGCGATCTCCTTCAGG
Organism: Deltaproteobacteria bacterium; assembly: GCA_016190375.1. Taxonomy (GTDB): domain Bacteria; phylum Myxococcota_A; class Polyangia; order JACPQR01; family JACPQR01; genus JACPQR01. The sequence goes on along the minus strand of JACPQR010000176.1, from coordinate 66,241 downwards.
CCCCGCGCCACGGCCATCGTGTGCCTGGGGCTGCCCGCTCGCAGGAAGGCGAGGAAGCGCTCGCGCTCCACGCTCCCGGCGCGGAGCGGCCGCAGGTACTCCGCGACGATCCCACGGTCGATCCGGCCCGGGTCCTGATAACCGCGGCGGAACGCCGACAGCCTCGTCCGTGCCTCGAGGAGCTCGATGAGACCCGTGCTCGCCGCGAGGTCGGGCAGGAGCGGCACGCGCGAGAAGAGCTGGAGGCGCCGGATGACGGGGACGGGCCAGTTGTCGTAGCAGACGCAGTCGGTGAGCACGAGCCGGTCGACCCGGTGGCCGTGCCGGACGGCGAGGATCTGCCCGGCGGCGCCGCCCTGGTCGTGCGCGACGACGTGGGCCCGGCGGACGCCGAGAGCGTCGAGGAGCTCGAGGAGCATCTCGGCCTGCGCCGGCATCGACAGGTCGGCGCGCGGGTCGACGACCGTGTCGCCCAGGCCCATGAGGTCCGGCGCGATGCAGCGGAAGCGTCCCTCGAGCGCTCGCATCACGTGCCGCCACAGGGCGCCCGAGGTGGGTATGCCGTGGACGAAGAGCACGGCGGGCGCGTCGGCCGCACCTGCCTCGAGGTAGGCGATCCGTCCCATCGGCGTGTTCGCGAGCTTCTTCGCGAAGGCGGGGTGCCGGTCCTGGTTCGTGCTCATGGGCAGCTCTCCTTTTCGTGGCCGAGGTACAGGGCGAGGGCTTGCTCGCTCGCCGGATCGATGCAGAGGACCTCGCGGGCCAGCGCATCTCGTCGCTTCGCGGCGCGGCGAGCCAAGGGCGGCGGCAGATCGGGCCGCGCGAGCGCGCGACAGAGGAGCACCGCGCTCGCCGCGCGGTAGCGAAGGCGCTTCGCCGCCGGCCGGATCGCGGGGCGCGCGGTCGCGGCGGCGGACCGGTGGACGGCCTGGAGCGCGGCGATGCCGCGCCCGGCGAGCTCGCAGACCTCGGGCAGGGCGCAGAGGAGGAAGCCGGCGACGAGCTTCGTCTCGGCCGAGTCGACCGCGCAGGCATGGCTGCCGGCGAGCGCCTCCTCGGCGAGCCGGGCGACCTCACCGAGCGCCCCGAGCGTCCGCTCCACTCGCGCCTCGGAGCCGAGGGCGTGCAGCCGCGCGGCGGCGAGGTAGCCGCACAGGACGGGGTCGGACGGGTCCCTGGCACGAGCCAGCTCGAGGATCTCGATCCCCCGCGCGGTCTCGCCGACCTGCACGAGCGCCCAGCCGTGCATCCGCGGGGTGTCTTCGAGGACGTCCCGACCGTGCTCGATCGTGAAGACCACCTCGTGGTAGCGGCCCGCGAGGAAGAAGAGGTCGAGCAGTCGCGCCATCGCCTCCGCGTCCCGGGGGCTGGGCCCGAGGCGCGCTCGAAGGCGCTCGATCTCGCGATCGATCCCGTGCTTGCGAAGGAAGGCGTCGCTCGGCCGGTAGAAAGCGGCGGTCAGGCCCCGGGCCTCGCCGGCGGTCTGGGCGAGCGACCTGTTGAGGTGCTCGGCGATCAGGGACGACAGCACGTTCGTCACGAACCCGCTCGCGATCTGGGTTCGCGCCGCGATCTCACGGGCGAGCTCTCCGAGATCCGGCCGGGCTTCGGTGCGCGGGAGGAAGCTCGCGCGTTCGAGCTCGAACGCTACCTCGACGTAGGAGCGGATGGTCCTGAACGAGTCGAAGGGGATCCCCATCACCATGCCGCGATGGACGAGGGAGACGACGTTGGCGTCCTCGGGCCCGTAGAGCTCCTGGCCCTCGGGGCCGACGCCCCGGACGAGCCCGACGCCCGCGCACCGCTCGACCAGGTCGCGCGGTGCTCCGGTTCTACGCTCGACCGCCTCGAGGGTCATCCGCTCGCCCGCGCCCGCCATCCCCGTCGCGCTCGAGAGAAGCAGGAGCTCGATCCGGTCCGGGTCGTGGTTGTGGAAGGTGGTGATCTCCCGGATCACCGGCAGCGGCAGGAACCGCTCGTCACGCAGCCGCTTGATGAGCCCGAGGAGCCTGAGGTGGCGGTTGTCGTACAGGGCCCTCTGCGGCGGCGGGGGCAGGAGCCCCTCGCGCAGGTAGTGGTGGATGAGCTCCTTCGAGACCCCGCTCTTGCGAGCGAGCGCGCTGATCTTGAGCGAGGGCTCGACCCCGTCCCCCGCGGCCGTGACCGCCTCGAGCATTTCGTGTAGGCCGACTATACGAAATCGTGTAAGCCAATAACACGACAACTGTCAGGTGCGGTGAATGGGCTCGGGTGGCCTCGGGGCCGCCCGTTGGGCCGCCCCGAGGCCCTGCGGGCCATGGCATGCGGGTCCCGCGGCCGCCGAGCGGCCGCGGGACCCAGGCGCTCGGCGCGCGCGGTGTTCGGGAGCAGCGCCGCGCGTCAGCAGGCTCGCGCGCAGTCCGAGTCGCCGCAATCGGTCGTCCCGTCGCAGTCGTTGTCGACGCCGTCGTTGCAATCTTCGATGAAGCACTCGGCGCAGGCGGCGGCGTCGCGGCAGTCGCGGTCGCGGCAGTCTAGGTTGCCGTCGCAGTCGTCGTCGACGCCGTTCGCGCAGCGCTCCGGCTTGGGGCATCCGGGACAGGACTGCTGGCAGCCCGGGTCGCGACAGTTGGGCGAGGCGTAGCAGTCGACGTCGACGCAGTCCGTCAGCCCGTCGCCGTCGTCGTCGAGCAGGTTGTCGCATTCGACCTCGAACGAGCAGTTCGGGTCGCGCCAGCAGCTCGAGTCATCGCAGTCGACCAGGCCGTCGGAGTCGTCGTCGATGAAGTTGTCGCAGATCTCCCAGATGCAGTGGGGCTGCCAGCGGCAGTCGAAGTCGGCGCAGTCCGCGTCGCAGTCGCAGTCGTTGTCGAGCCCGTCCTGGCACTCGTCGGGCTCCTCCGCTGCCTTCCAGTCGCAGCAACTGTAGGCACAGGAGCAGCCGGGGTCGTCGCAGTCCACCAGCCCGTTCCCGTTGTTGTCGATGTCGTCGGTGCAGTTCTCGGGCAGGACCGGGTCCTGACACCGCGCCGCGTCCGCGCACTCCGGGTCCGCACAGTCGATGTCGCAGTCCCCGTCGTTGTCCTGCCCGTCGGTGCAGATCTCGGGTGGCAGGCAAGGCTCGGCGAGCTCGCACTCCACGTCCTCGCAGTCCGCGGCGCCGTCGCAGTCGTCGTCGCGGCCGTTCTCGCAGTCCTCGGGGAGCTCCTGGCAGGGCGGGCACGCAGGGTCGTCGTCGCAGTCCGCGTCGAGGCAATCGAAGAGGCAATCGCAGTCGTTGTCGTTGCCGTCGTCGCATTCCTCTCCCGACTGGCACTCGGCGCACCGCGGGTCGCCGGAGCACGCCCCGTCGCGGCAGTCGAACTCGCCGTCGAGGTCGTTGTCGATGCAGTCCCCGCAGATCTCGTCGCGCTCGCCGCAGGCGCGGTTGCGACGGCAGTCCGAGTCGAGGCAGTCCACGAGGCAGTCGCAGTCGTTGTCGCGGTGGTCCTCGCAGCGCTCCGGCACGCAGTCGCCGAACCCGCAGGCCGGCTCGAGGACGCACTCGGCGTCGCTGCAATCGGTCATGCCGTCGCAGTCGTCGTCCGTCCCGTCGTCGCAGCGCTCCTGCCCGGTCCAGACGCAGTCCCCGCCGCCTCCGCCGTCTTCGCCTTCGCCCTCGCCTTCCCCGCCGTCCCGGACGTCGCCTCCGTCGCGATCGCCGGCGCCGCCCTTCGGTCCGTCGAGCAGGCCCGACTTCGCCCCGCAGCCGGCGAGCACGACGATGAGAAGGACGTGGAGCCGGGCCATCACTCGACCACGCAATCGGGCAGCGGCTCGCCCCCGCAGGCCGGGCCGTGGCCGAAGTTGCAGACCTCGGGCCAGCACGAGGCGCACTCGGAGCAAGAGCCGACGTGGCCGTTCTGACCCGTCTCGCATCGATCGGCCGAGGGTACGCCGAGGCAGCAGTCCACCCCCGCCACGAAGGGGCTGTCGGTCCCCTCGGGCGTCGAGACGAGCCTGCCGAGGCCCACGGTGATCCCGTAGAGCCACTCGTCTGATTCGATCGCCGTCGAGTCGGCGTCGCCCTCGAGGACCAGGACGATGCTCGAGTCCCAGTCGAGCGGAGCGCCTCCGCCCGCGACCGTCTCCTCGAACTCCCGCTTGAAGTTGATGAACGCGTCGCCGAGCGGGTCGACCTCGACGATCGCGCGACCGCCGCCCTCGATGACGACGGGCGAGGCGACGAGGTTCCCGCGGGCCTTGTCCCCGCGTCCGCCGACGACCTGGGTGTGCGAGGGCTCGAACCAGACGTTCCGCCAGCCCCCCAGGACCTCGACGGGATCGGACCCCCGGTTCTCGACCAAGAGGTGCGCGACGTATCTGCGTCCGAAAGCGATGTCGACGTACCCCAGCGTGACCATCTCCGCATCGGGTGAGGTCGAGTAAGAGCAGCTCGCGTCGGCCGCGACGTTGCCGAGGATCACGATCGACGCGTCGTCGGCGGCTCCGGAGCAGGCGAGCCCCAGGCCAACCCCGCACGCAAGACACCACCGAGCCCGGCCCCGCACCGTGATCGATGATACCTCAGAGCCCGAAGTGCAGGGTCAGCCAGGCTTCGAGGTCCTCGAGCTCCACGGCCTTGCCGGTGGACAGCAGGTAGCTCCGCATGTTGGGCGAGAACCCCTCCCCCGCGAAGACGACGAGGCCAGGGATCGGCCAGGCGCCTATGTCCGAGATCGTGGCAGGGATCTTCTCCTCCGCCGTTCCGGTCGTGCCCTGGTACTTGCACTCGAGCCCCAGGCTCCGCCGGCTCTCGCGGTGACTGACGATCACGTCGATCTTCCTCTCGCTGCCCCAGAGCCTGCGCCCGACCCGGACCTGCTCGCGGACGTCGAGACCGAGCCGCCTGGACAGCTCCACGACCGCCTCCTGGAGCTTCGTTCCACTCTCGACCGCTCGGGCGAGCCCTGCCATCCCCCTAGACCCTGCGAGCCCGCCGCGCGCCGGCGCGCGGGACCGCTGTCGCCACGGCCTGCGGCTCGTAGTTCAAGACGACGACCTCGCGGACGGGACCGCGCCGATCGGCCCTGGAGTTGATCCGGCGACTCGCGAGGACCGTCCTCACGTGGAAGCCGCGGTAAAGGTCCCGGACGAACGAGGTGTCGCTGTTCGACAGCATCACCCGACATCCCATCGAGTCCAGCTTCGCGTAGACGCTCGCCAGCTCCTCCTGGTCGTCCGGGCCGAACGAGCCGCGCGTGTAGGAGGTGAAGTTCGCCGTGGTCGACAGCGGGTGATACGGCGGGTCGAAGTAGACGAAGTCGCCCCGCCGCGCGATCCCGGGCGTCTCGCGGAAGTGCGAGACGAGGAGCTCGGCGCCGCGCAGGGCCTCCGCTACGGCGCGGAGGTTCCCCTCGTCGAGGATCTTGGGCTTCTCGTAGCGCCCGAAGGGCACGTTGAAGCTCCCCCGGCTGTTGACGCGATACAGCCCGTTGAAGCAGGTCCGGTTGAGGTAGATGAGGCGCGCCGCTCGCGCGGTGGCCGCCCGGGGCTTCTGCACCCTGACCCGATAGAAGTGCTCCTTGTCGTGCGCCGCCTTGTGCTTGCAGAGCTTCTCGATCACGCCATCGACGTCGTCGCGGATCGCGCAGAAGGCGTCGATCAGCTCCTCGTTGTTGTCCGAGAGCACGACGGCCCGCGGCTCGTGCAGGTCCCGGACGCGGAAGAAGACCGCGCCCGACCCCACGAAGGGCTCGAGGTACCGCTCCACGCGCGAGGGAAAGAGCTCCTCGAACGCGGCCAACAGCTGGGTCTTGCCTCCGGCCCACTTCAGGAACGGCTTCGCCACTCGCGCGAGGCTGCCACGGAGGGCCCTCGCGGTTCAACCCCGTCCCTTCCGGCCGACGAACGCTCGCGCGCGCACGCGGCCTCGTACACAGAGCGGCACCTCGCGCGCGTGCAGCCCGGAGCGCCGGAGGACGGTGAGGAAGCGGCGAGCCGGGTAGCCCGACCACACCGCCAGGCTCCCCCCGGGCTCCAGCGCCCCGGCGAAGAGGCGGACCCCCGCGTCGGTGTACAGCCAGCCGTTCTGCCGGAACGTCGCCCAGTCGGGGCCGTTGTCCACGTCGAGGAGGATCGCGCCGAACGGCCCGCGCCCCTGCGCGACCTGCTCCACGCTCGACTGCACGACCTCGACCCGCGGGTCCGAGAGCGGATCGCCCGCCATGTGTCGGAGCTCGCCCCTGCACAGCGCGATGATGCCTTGCACCTTCTCGGCGACGACGACGCGCGCCCCTCGAGGCAACGAGGAGAGCGCGCCGCGCAGCGTGTAGCCGAAGCCCAGGCCGCCGATCAGCACGCGAGGCCCGGCAGCGAGGCTCGGCGCTGCCGCGAGGTCGCCTGCCATCGCGCCGAACGCTTCCTCCGTGTCGTGAGCGTCCGAGGCCAGGATCACGCGACCGTCGAAGAGGACCTCGTGCGCCTCGCCGCGCCTGCGGACGGTGACCGTCGCGCCCTTCTCGTCGAGCTTCGCCAGGGTCTCGACGCGCCTCTCCCTCGGCCCCCAGCTCAACGCCGGGACCTGTGTACCGCCAGGAGTGGTGCAGGGCCGTCCTGGACGAAAGCCATCGTCGCGTCCGGCGTGCTTCTGAGGAAGATCGGAAGGTCGCCGTCGAGCCGCAACGAAGGACCGGCACAGCGTCGCGGTCGGGACCAGACGAGCGTCGGCTCGAGTCCGATGGACGCCGCGGACGGGTGCCCCGCGATGAGGTCCGCAGCGATCGCGGCCATTCTCGCCGAGTCCGCGGGATCGTTCGGGCGCACGATCGCCCACGCGACCTCGAGCCCACCGTCCCTCGAGCGGACCGCCAGGAGCGCGAGCGCGGCAGGGAGCCCCGGCCCGAGGGGGAGCGCCACACCCTCGGTGGATCCGGGCTGCAGGTCGGGCGTGTTGCCGCCCCGAAAGGCGGCGAGATCTCGACAGACCGGCGCGGCGGCGCCAGCCGCTGCATCGCATCCGAGCGTCCTCGCCGCCGCCGCGACTTCCTCGCCGGCGACATCGGGGACGGTCGCCGGCAGGGCGTCGCTCCGGCTCGTCCTGGCGGCGCCGGAGCGCTCGGGCGGCCGAGGGCTCGGCCGCCGAGACCCGTCGGCGCTCGGCGTGGTCCCGCACGCCGCCACCAGGAGGGAGATCGGCAGCCAGCGCCTCACGGCCCCCTCATAGCGAATCGAACGCGGCGCTTGCAAGCGTCGAGGCTCTGCTCCGGCCGGTCCGGCTGGGTTACGCTCCAGAGGTGGCGACGGCCGAGGAGCGACAGAAGCGCGCGGCCCGCGCGGCGGTGTCCGTCGCGCTCGGGCTCGCGCTGGCCAAGGTCGCGGTGGGGCTGTTCGTGAACTCCATCGCGGTCCTCGCCTCGGCGATGGACTCGCTGCTCGACGTCCTCGCCTCGGGGATGAACCTCCTCGCCATCCGCGTCTCGCACGCCCCGCCCGACCAGGAGCACCGCTTCGGTCACGCCAAGGCGGAGGCCCTCGCGACGAGCGCACAGGCGCTGCTCATCGGCGGCTCGGCGGTTTACCTTCTCATCGAAGGCGCCAGGCGGATCGCGGCCCCGCAGGCTTTCCGGAAGCCGACGCTGGCGCTCGGGATGATGCTCGTCGCGGCGGCGGTGAGCGGAATCCTGGTCACGTACATGCGCCGCGTGGCCCGCGAGACGAGCTCGTCGGCGCTCGAGGCGGATGCCACGCACTACGCGACGGACGTCCTGTCGAACCTGGCGATCCTCGTGGGCGTGGCCTTCGCCGCCGCGACCCGGCTCGGCTTCCTCGACGGCGCCCTGACGGTCGGCATCGCGCTGTACGTCGGAGCCGCGGCGTTTCGCCTGCTTCGCGGCTCGACCAGGGTGCTCATGGACCACGAGATCCCCGCGGCCAATCGCGAGCGAATCCTGGAAGTCGTGCGCCCGTTCGTGGGCCGGATCCGGGCGTTCCACGGCCTGCGCACCCGATCGGCGGGACAGCGCGTCTTCGTCGAGCTGCACCTCGAGATGGATGGAGCGCTCCCGCTCAGGAGGGCTCACGAGATCGGCGACGACGTCGAGGCGGCCATCCACGGCGTCCTGCCGGCCGCGCAGGTGCTCATCCATCTCGACGTCGAGGAGGACGAGCCGCCGCTCCCGCGCGAGGGCGCAGCGCCGCCGGGCTCTAAGACGAGCTAGACGCGGCATTTTTCGACGGCGGGCACTGGCCACCACCTGGACCACGCACTATGAAGTGGTCGGTGGAATCTTCGAGGGGCCTGCTTGGTCACGTTGGGAGAGCGGCAGCCAAGATCTCGGATGCCGTGATCGGGGATCCGTCCAACCTGGACGCGATCCTCCGGACCATCATCGAGCAAGCCTGCATTGTGACCGGAGCGGATTACGGGGCCCTCGGAATCGGTACTGACCCTGCACGACCGTTCGAGCCCTGGGTGTTTCACGGCATGCCGCATTCCACGGTCGAGGCCGTCGGCCATTTCCCGCGCCCCGTGGGCGTTCTCGGCGCGGTCGCGGTTCGGGGGCAGGCGATACTCGCCGAGGATCTGCGGAAGCACCGCGAGTTCCGGGGCCTGCCCGAAGCGCACCCCGACATCGGCCCCTTCCTGGGCGTACCCATTCGTCGTCCCGAGCGCAGCTTCGGCAACCTCTACCTCGCCCGCAAGCCGGGTCGCGAGCCCTTCACCGACGACGACCGGGTAGCCATCGAGCTACTGGCGTCGCACGCGGCGATCTGCGTGGAGAACGCGCGGCTCGTCCAGACGGCTCACGAGGACCTGCGCGCCCGGGAGGATCTGCTCGCCATCGTCGCCCACGACCTGCGCAACCCGCTGGGCGTCATCTCCGGTCGCGTCGGGCTGATCCTGCGAACGGCGTCGTCGGAGGAGCTGGAGGGCATGCGCCGCCCGCTCGAGGCGATCGAGCGGGCCGCCGGCCGCATGGAGCGTCTCATCCGCGACCTCCTCGACGCGGCGCGCATCGAGGCAGGCCATCTCGTCGTCGAGCGGCGGCCCGAGCGGCTCGGCCCGATCGTCGAGGAGGCGATCGAGACCTTCCGTCCACTCTGCAGCGACAAGGGCCTCGATCTCAGGGCGAACCTCCCGCCGGAGATCCCGGAGGTGCTCTGCGACCGGGAGCGGGTCCTGCAGGCGCTCGCGAACCTCCTCGGCAACGCGCTGAAGTTCACCCCTTCGGGCGGCGTGATCACGCTGGAGGCCCGGCCCTCGGCCGATGGAGCTCTACTGAGCGTGACGGACACGGGGCCCGGCATCGCTGCCGCCGATCTGCCCCATCTGTTCGACCGCTTCTGGAAGGCAAGGCAGGCGGGGCAGCAGGGCACGGGTCTCGGGCTGTACATCGTGAAGGGGATCGTCGAGGCGCACGGAGGACACGTCCGGATCGAGAGCGAGCCGGGAAAAGGCAGCGCCTTCCGCCTGACGCTCCCGTTCAGCGGATCTGATCGTTGATCAGCGCGCGCAGGCCCCTCGGGTCGAAGGGCTTCTCGACGCGGTGGTTCGGGACCTCGTCGAGGAAAGCCCTGGCTCGCGGGGTGAAGGCACCGGCTGTCATGAAGATCATCCGCCCTGCCTGAGCCGGCTCCCGGCGCAGGATCCCGGCGTACAGGTCCATCCCGGTCATCTGGGGCATCATCAAGTCGCAGAGGATCACGTCGAACGGCTCGGCCGCCTCGAGGCGGCTCAGTGCCTCCTCTGCGCTCGCAGCCGTCACGAGATCGTGCTCGGCTCCCAGGATTCGCCTGACGATGACGCAGACCGCCGGATCGTCGTCGACGACGAGGATCTTGCCGCGCCGGGGCGCAGGGCGGGGAGTCTCCCGCTCCTCGTCCTCCTTCTCGCCCTGCAGGATCGCGGGCGGCAGGATCACCCGGAAGTTCGTTCCCTTTCCCACGATGCTGTCGACGTGGATCTGACCTCCCATCGCAGTGACGATCCTGTGGCAGATCGACAGCCCGAGGCCCGTGCCGACTCCCGGGGGCTTGGTCGTGAAGAACGGCGTGAACAGCCGGTGCAGCACCTCCGGCGGCATTCCACTGCCCGTGTCGCTGATCTGAATGACGACGCGTCCCGATGGATCGAGCGAGGTGACGACCCTGATCTCGTTGGCCTCGGTGTTCCCCTCCGGGATCGCCTGCGCGGCGTTCACGACGAGGTTGAGGAAGACCTGACCGAGCCTCGCCTCGCTTCCGGCCACGGGCGGAGTGCGCCCGTAGTCCTTGATGAGCCGCGCCCGATGCCGGATCTCGGTCCAGGCCATTCGCAGCGAGGACTCCATGATTCGCTGCACGTTCACGGGCCCCCTGTCGTCCTCGTCGGCGCGGGAGAAGATGCGCAGGCCCCGGACGATCAGGCGAATGCGCTCCGCTGCTTCCAGAGCGTCCCGCAGCTCGTCCTTCAGCTCGCCGCCCTGCACCTCCTTGATCGCGAGGTTCAGGTTCGCCATCACGCTCGCTAGCGGGTTGTTGATCTCGTGGGCGACGCCTGCGGCCAGCGTCCCGATGGAGGCCATGCGATCGGCGGCCAGGAGCTGCGCCTGCATCTTCTTCGACTCGGTCACGTCGCGGCCGATGGCGAGGAGGAGCGGCCCGTCGTCGGTCGTGATCGCCGCGGCCGAGAAGTCGATGAAGGCGATGCTCCCGTCCGCGCGTACGACCCTGATCCCTTCGGCCAGCGCCCCGCTCTGGTCGTTGACGCTCGCGAACAGCTCGCGCGAGCGCTCCCGGTCCTCCGGCGGGACGAAGTCGAGGTAGTGGCCGCCCATCCTCTCGGTACGGGGCCGGCCGAACAGCTCCTCGGCCCGGCGGTTCATGTCGAGGATCCGTCCTTGCGGGTCCAGGACGACGATGACGTCGTTCGCCTTCTCCACGAGGCTCCGGTACTTCACCTCCGAGATCTGGGCGGTCACCTTCAGCTTCCGGGTGTCGCGCTCGGCCCGCGCTCTGGTGGCGTGGAGCTCCCGGTCGAGACGGCTGGCCTCCTCGGCCGCCGAGACGAGGAAGCCCAGGATCCTGTCCTTCTCGGCGTCGATTGCGAGCTTCTTCCCGCGAAACAGCGGCTCGCCGTGCGCGCCGGGCGATCGTTCGCTCGCGAGGACCGCCCTGACCCGGTCCGCGAGGTGTCGCGGATCGAGTGGCTTCGCCACGAAGCCGTCGGCGCCGCACGCGAGGCCGTGGATGACCGCCGTCGGGTCGGTGAGCGTCGTCAGGAGGATGACGGGCAGGTCCCGGAGCGTGGTCTCGGCGCGGAGCCGCCGGCAGAAGTCGTAGCCCGTGATTCCCGGCATCGAGACGTCAGCGACCACGAGGTCGAACCGATCGTGCGCCAGCCTCTCCAGGGCTCCCTCGCCGTCCGGCTTGGTCTCGACCTCGTGCCCGGCGTGCTCGAGCTCCAGCCGTAGCTCGTCGGACTGTCCCGCGACCGCGACCATCAGGATTCGTGTCGTCATCGACCCCCTCCCCTCACGGCTCAGGCGCGGATGAAGCAGCCATCGAAACATCCGGGCTCTTCATCGGAACAGCTCGGCTCACAGACGAAGTCGCATCCTTCGATGCCGCACGGATAGCAGCAGCTCAGACCGCCGGCGCACTCCTCGGCCCCGGGCATGCAGACGGACCCTTCGGGGAGGCCGTCCGCGTCGCCGTCAGCGTCCGAGTCCGAATCCGAAGCCGAGTCCGAGTCCGAGTCCGAGTCCGCGTCCGAGTCCGAGTCCGAGTCCGTGTCCGCGTCCGAGTCCGTGTCCGAATCCGCGTCGGAGTCGGCATCGCCGTCGCCACCGGGGGAGTCGCCGTCATCGCCGCAGCTCCCGACGGAGAGGATGAACGTGAGCAGAAGCAGAGAGCGCCGCATGGAGCGCGAGGGGAACATGAAATGCGATCTCGGACAAGGCCCCGAGGCGGTCCATAACTCCGCTCTAAGGACGCGCTCCTTGGCGCGCTGGGCCGAAACCGACGCGGACGCCCCGCCGCCCCCCGCCGCCAGCCCCGGCACTCCGGCGTGTGGGGCGCTCCGAGGCCGCGGCCGCATGCCGCGCCGGGCCACGGTCGCGGCGTCCGCTACTCCTCGCCGCGCGCGTCGTGCAGGCCGAGCAAGCGCTGGCGCGCCGCGACGATTTCTCGCAGCCGTTCGTCGCCCACGGGGACGCGCACCGAAAGCCGGCTCTGGTGCACGACGATCTCGCCGGGAAGCGTGAACAGCTCGTAGCGCAACCGCTTCGGCCGTGCGTCGCGGAATCGGTCCGGCAGCGCGCGCCTCTTCAGCACGGTGAGCACGTTAAAGGTCAGCGCGTTGATGCGAAACCAGGCAGCGTTCGCGCCGAACCGCCCGCTCGGCAACACGCCCGCGCCCAGCTCGTCCTTGAGCACCCGGTGAACGTGCTCGATCGTGCCGGCCTTCTGTCGATGCCAGCGCACGACCTCCGCCGCGTCGAGACCGTCGCGGTTGGTCACGACGGCGTGGTAGCTGACGCTCCTGTTCTCGAACAGCTCGCACTGGAGCGGCGTGAACCGCAGCGCGATGTAGCGTAGCGGCTGCGCATCGCGCGGCCAGTCGCCCGGCGTGAATTCGACCTCGGCCATGTCCACCTGCTCTCGTTCCCGCGTGTCCAGCGAGGTCCACGTCTCCGCCGGCACGGCGACGCAGCATGCTCGGAGCTCCTTCGACATGTCCGCGCTGATGGCGAAGCCGATCTTCTCGCTGACGAGGTACTTGAGCAGCGGCGTGTAGTACGCCGCCGAGTCAGCGCGAAACCGGCGCTCGACGACCCACGGAGGCAGGTTCGCGAACGCCCGCTTTACCGAGGTCAGCGGGTCCTCGCCTCCTGCGACGTTGCCGTCGCGGAACTCGTCCGACACGACGAGTTGCTGCTCCGCCCACACCGCCACCAGCGGCTGGAACCCCCGCGTTCCCTCGTATGCGACCGTCGCATCGCGCTTGTGCGCCTCGATGATTGTTCCGTCGTGGTCGATGGTCGCCAGTGTCACGCTACGATCCGCGCCTCGCGCCACCAGCTCGCGGTTGACTGCGTCCAACGCCTGCAGGCCCTCAGACTCCGGCGGCACCCATGCCTTCTTCTCGGGCGGCCGATCCTCCCAGCACGTCGGGTCGTGAAACTGTCCGACAAAGTCGAGCAGCGCGTCTGGTGACGGAAAGGGCGCGCCCAAGAGCTTCTCGAGCCCCTTGGCGAATCCCTGCTGCGGCCAAGTCCACGCTACTGTGGAGGGTTCTGACGGGCCGGCAGGCTTAGAGCGGAGTTATGGGCGGTTTCCATGACTGTGGCGCGGCCCGGCGGAAGCCGGCGCGTGCTACGCTCTGCGGTATGGAACCGCTGCCCCTCCCCGAACCGGAGCGCGGGCGGGCCATGTCCCTCGAGGAGTGGGCCGCGCTGCCCGAGGATGAGCCGGGGGAGATCGTCGACGGCTTCCTGGTGGAGGACGAGGTGTCGGACCCGGTCCACGATGTGATTGCTGCCTGGCTCGTCGCATCGCTCAGGGCGTGGGTGCGCCCGCGGGGCGGCCTGGTCGGGGTCTCCGACACGAAGTTCGCGGTCTCGGCGCGCCGCGGACGCAAGCCCGACACCTGGGTGTATTTCAGCCGCGAGAAGCTCCCGCCTCGCCACGGTCTTGTGCGTGTGCCGCCGGACCTCCTGGCCGAGGTGGTTTCCCCCCGCCCTCGCGACCAGCGCCGCGACCGCGTCGAGAAGCTGGCCGAGTACGCGGCATTCGGTGTCCGCTACTACTGGATCGTCGATCCCCAGCTTCGCACCCTCGAGGTGCTGGAGCTCGGCGCCGACGGCCGCTACGTTCACGCCCTGGCAGGGAGCACCGGCCGCATCGAGTCGGTCCCCGGCTGCCCGGGGCTGGCGCTGGATCTGGACGAACTGTGGGCCGAGGTGGACGCGTTCGGCCCGCCCGAGCCCGACGCCGAAGGCTGATCGCGTAGATCAGGTCTCCGCCGAGTCTCGCGCCCTGCCGAGGTGGGCACGCCAGTCGGCGGGCAGATCGAGGAACCCCTCGGAGTGCAAGAAGTCGTAGATGGCGTCGCACACGATGGCGCAGATCTCGCTGTAGACGTGAGCATCGGCCAGGAAGGCGAGCGTGTCGTCTCGAAGCCGCGCCGAACCGGGCAGCGTCGACACCTCCTCGTCGACGCGGTCGCGAGTCGCCTCGATGAGCATCTCGAGGAACGCGCGGTCGAACGCCGTTCGAAAGGCCGGGAAGGCGGACTCGATCACCTGCGGGCGGCCGTCGCTTTCGTCGACGACGCGCGCCTCCCGGACGACGCGCCACGCGAGATCGCCGAGGCCGGGCACCAGCACCTCCTTGAAGAACGCGCCGAGCGCCCTGCCCATGATCTCGAGTATCACCTCGAGCTCTCGCGTGGTCTGTCTGAGGAACTCGACGCGGAGCTCTTTCAGCATCTGCCGGAAGCGCTCGATCGCGTGTACGCGCTGCTCCTCCGAGGCCCAGCGCTGCTCCCGCATCGACCTCTCGACGGACGCGCCGTGGTCCGCGAGGGCGTAGTACAGACCCTGGACGGGGAAGCCGATCGTCTTCGAGCCGCGGGTGTCGCGGGCGACTCTCGAGCCCAGCTCCGACTCGAAGAAGAGCTTCGTGACGCGCCGCGAGACCTCCTGGGAGCGGAAACGCAGGAAGCTCTCGCGCCGCGAGCCGAAGAGGTGCTCGAGCGCCTCCCTCAGAGCCCGAATCATCGCGATCTCGAGCTCCTGGCGATCGATCCGCGTCGGAGACTTGCGGCGCAGCGCCTTCTGGAACGCCGCGAGCTGCGCCACCACGGCGTCGGTGACGGCGTCCAGCTCCGGCGAGGTCGCCTGGTCGGGGCCGTAGTAGACGACGCGGGCTTCGATCTGCTCGTTTCGCAGCCCGAGCGCCGCCGCCGCGAGCTCGGCCTTGAACTTGCCCGTGGTCGTCCGGGTCGGCCGGGGCACGTTGGAGCTCGGCGGCTGCGGCTTCTTCACGTTCGTCACTCTAGCCTACCCGCCGATCGCCTCCCACAGGAACATCCACGGCCAGAGCAGCGCGAAGGCGTCGAGGTCGACACCCACCGACCAGTCGAGCACCCGAGGCCGATCCGAGACGGCGGCGAGGTATCGCGTCTCGACGAAGACTCCGGCGCTCAAGACGTAGACCCCGAGCCGCGGGAAGGAGTGGACGCCCCAGCCCAGCCGGCCGAGGACGCCGGGGCGCACGGCGCCGCCGTCCAGCGCGACGAGCGGGGCGGCCTGCACGACGAACGGGAACGACTCGAGGACCGGCACGAGGAGCGCGCCGCCCGCCGCGATCTGCAGCTCGCCGAAGTCCATGGTCGCGACCGCGAGCGTCGCGCCCGCTGCGAAGCCGGACGACGACTCGCGATCGCCGAGGAGAGAGGCGCCGAGCCCCAGCCCCAGAATCGCCTCGCGGTCGGTCGACGGTGGGGTCGCGCGGCGGCCCCAGGACAAGGACAGGTTCGTGGTGAGCTCCGGGCGAGCCTGGGCCGCGGCCGGCGCCGAGATGATCGTCAGCACGGCCAGCCACGCGGGCGCCCTCATCGCCGGCGCAGCACCACGACGCGCTCGTTGCCCGAGTAGTCCTTGCGGACTCGCGCCGGCCCGAGGCTCGAGGTCTCGGCCATCCGGGAGAGCGCCGCCGCCTGTCCGATGCCGACCTCGAGCACCATCGCCCCGCCCGGCGCGAGCAGCGAATCGGCGCGCGCCATGAGCGACGCGAGGAGACCCAGGCCGTCGGCGCCGCCGTCGAGCGCCAGCCGCGGCTCGAAGTCGCGAACGCCGGTAGGGAGCGTGGCGACCTCGTCGGTCGGGATGTACGGAAGGTTGGCCGTGACCAGGTCGTATGGGGGCTCGCCGCGGACGGGCTCGTCGAGGTGGCCGTGCAGAAACCGGATCCTCTCCCCCACTCCGTGGCGCCGGGCGTTCCTGTCCGCGACCTCGAGCGCTTCGACCGACAGGTCTACGGCGTCCATCGACAAGGTCGGCCGCTCTCGCAGCAGAGCGATCGGGATCGCGCCCGAGCCGGTGCCGATGTCGACGCCGCGGCCCCCGCTTCGTTCGGGATCGAGGCACTCGAGCGCCTCCTCGACCAGCACCTCCGTCTCCGGCCTCGGGATCAGGACGTTCCTGTCGACCTAGAAGACCAGCCCCCAGAACTCCTTGGTGCCGCGGATGTAGGCGACGGGCTCCCCCGCCCGCCGGCGCTCGACCACCTGCCGGAAGCTCGCCCGCTCACGGGCGTCGAGGGGCCGGTCGTGAGCCACGTAGAGGCCGACGCGCTCCATCCCGAGGACGTGGGCGAGCAGCACCTCGGCGTCCAGCCGGGCCGAAGGGATGCCCCTCGCGGCCAGGTCTCGCGCGGTCCACTGCAGGACCTCCATGATCGACCAGGTGCGCTCCATGACGGCGAGGAGGCTATTTAGCACTCCCCCGCCCCGAACCAAGCTACGATTCGATCCGCTTGGCCATCCGGGTCATGATCGTCGAGGATCGCGCCTCGGTCGCGCGGCAGCTCGCGCGCGTCCTGCCGACGTTCGACGGCATCGAGGTCGCCGGCACCTTCAGGACGGGCCAGAGCGCCGTGGATGGAGCCACGGGCTGCGGGCCCGACGTCATCCTCCTGGACCTGAACCTGCCGGACCTGGACGGCATCGCGGTGGCCAAGGCCGTGCGGGCGCGGCTGCCGAGGGTCGAGATCCTGATCTTCACCGTGCTCGAGGACGACGAGAAGGTGCTGGAGGCGATCCGGAGCGGCGCGTCCGGCTATCTGCTCAAGGGCGCCTCGGCCGAGCGCGTCGTCGAGGCGATCCGCGAGGTCCACGGCGGAGGCAGCGTGATCCAGCCTGCCCTGGCGCGCCGCCTCATCAAGCAGTTCCTTCCGGCGCAGGCGGGGGAAGCCTCGGCCGGTGACCGCGTCTCGCAGCCTCCTCCGCCGCTGACGGACCGCGAGCTCGAGATCCTCGAGCTCATCGCGAAGGGTCTGTCGAACGCGGAGGCCGCGCGCGCCCTGGGCCTCTCGCCCGGCACGGTGAGGACTCACCTCGAGCACATCTACGAGAAGCTCGAGGTGTCCAACCGCACCGAAGCGGTCACGCAGGGCATCCGGCGGGGCTTGATCGAGCTGTAGACAGGCGACCGTCAGCGTCTGTACGATCCCGGGCCATGCGGTCCAGGCTTGCGGCATTGCTCGTCGTTTCGTGCATCGGTCTGCCTTCCGTGGCGGCCGCGCAGGATGATCTGCCCGTCGTGACCGTCCTCGGGCTCACCACCGACGAGGGCGATGACGCGCTCGTCGCGGAGAACCTGACCGCCGTCCTGCGCCGCGCCGTCGAGGAGACCCGCAGCGTGCGCGCCAGCGGCCGGGAGGCGACTCTGGCCCAGATGTCCCTCGCGTTCGGCTGCGAGGATCCGCCGGACTCCACCTGCCTGCAGCAGATCGGCCAGGAGATGCAGTCGAAGCTCCTCGTGCTCGGCCAGCTCGCGCGCGTCCGTCGCGGCTCCGACTTCGCCTTCCGCGTGACCGTCACGCTGTTCGACGTGGAGGCCGGTCGCGAGCTGAGGTCGCAGAACGCACAGCTCCCGCGGACGGCCCATGACTTCGAGGATCTGCGGGACCCGGCGCGCCGGCTGATCGCGGGCCTGTTCGCGACCGAGAAGGGGGGAATCGAGATCCTGACGGACTCGGACGGGGCGATCGTCCGCGTGGACGGCGAGCTGGCGGGCGAGGTCGGAGAGGGCCGGCTGTCGGTGACGGACGTCGACGTCGGCCAGCATCGCGTCTCGATCGAGGCCGAGGGCCACGAGCCCTACGAGACGACGGTGACCGTCCGCGCCGGCGAGACCGCGCGTCTGCGGGCGCGGCTCGTGCCGCTGGGCGGCGGCGGCGACGACCGGCGACCCCCGCCGCGGCGCGGTGGCGGGATCGGCGCCCTTCAGTGGGTCGGGATAGGGGCTCTGGTAGCAGGCGCCGTCCTCGGCGCGGTCGCGATCGCGTGGGCCGCGGAGATCCAGGCGACGAACGGTACGCAGGAATGGACCGAGGTCCGCTACCGCTTCACCCAGTGGGGCAAGAAGGACGAGGTTTGCGACGCGGACTTCAGCGGAACCCCGAAGAGCGGCGGCGAGAACAGCTTCGACGGCTACCCCGACGCCGACGATCTGGAACCCGGCTTCGAGCCTGCAGGGGGCTCGTATTCCGGCGAGGACGGAGACACCTTGTCCACCGGCGACGTCGAGTCGCTCTGCATGAAGAGCTGGGGACAGTGGGTCCTGGGCGGCCTGGGCCTCGCGTCGGCGGTGGTCGGGACCTACCTCGTGTTCGGCACGTCTGCGCCGAGATCCGAAGAGTCCGAGCGAGCGTCGGGCCTGCAGCTCTTCCCGATCGTCGGCCGGGACCACACGGGCTTCGGGCTCAACCTCGCCTGGTAGCGCCCCGTCCCGGGACGGGCGGCCCTTTTGCCAGCTCTTTACATTGCGCGCTCCCTCGGCGGCGACCCATCAACATGCGTACGACCGCCCTCGCCCTTCTCGCCGCCGCATGCACCGGTCCCACACAGGCGCAGGAGCCGCCCGATCCCGCGCCGCGCCTCGAGCGCGCCACACCCGCCGCGGCGCCCCTCGTGTCGGCGACACCGGCACCTCCGGCCCCCGTGGAGCCTGCGGGCACGGTGCCGCTCGACGTCCCCGGGTTCCGGCCGGCCGAGCACCTCGCCCCGTACCGGACGAGCGGCGCCCGCCCCGTGGTCGTCGTGCTTCACGGCAACTTCGATCGGCCCGAGTGGGACTGCGCGGCGTGGGACCCGATCGTGGAGGGCCGCGCGTTCATCCTCTGTCCGCGAGGCATCCCGCGGACCGACGCGCCCGGGCTCGATCGATGGCACTACGGCGCTCGCTCCTCGATCCTGAGAGAGGTCGCGGCAGGGCGCGCTGCGCTCGCGGCGCGCTACCCCGGGCGCGTCGACGGCGGTCCCGACGTCTGGGTCGGCTTCTCGCTGGGAGCGTTCCACCTCGCGCCGCTGGCGCGGAGCTCGCCCGATCGGTACCCGCGCATCGTGCTGGTCGAGGGCGGGCTCGATGGCTGGGACCGGCGCGGCGCCGCGACCTTCGCGACGCGCGGCGGCCGGAAGATCGCCTTCGCCTGCGGCCGGCCCGGCTGCCGGGAACGCGCCAGGCGGCTCACCTCGGTGCTCCAGGCGGCCGGCGCCGACGCGCGCGTAGCGTTCGCGGCCATCGGTCACAACTTCTACGGTCCGCTCGTCACCGAGACCCGCCCGGTGTTCGACTGGCTCGTCGAGGACGACCAGCGCTTCTGAGCGCTTGTTTGGCGCGCCTCGTTGGCCGAAACTACCGGTCCGATGCGCGTCCGGACCACGATCGACGGGACCGCGATGGAGCTCGAGGTGCCCGAGGGCACCTCGCTCCTCGAGCTCCTGCGCGACCATGCCGGGATCACCACGCCCAAGGACGGCTGCTCGCCGCAAGGCCAATGCGGATGCTGCGTGGTTCTCGTGGACGATCGGCCCAAGGTGTCCTGCGCCACGCCGGCCACGGGCGCCGAGGGCCGGCGGATCCTGACCGTGATGGGAATCGACGAGGCCGAGCGCCGGATCTACGCGGAGGCGTTCGCTCGCGCGGCAGGGCTGCAGTGCGGCTACTGCACGCCGGGAATCGTCATGCGGATGAAGTCCGTCCTCGACGAGAGCGCGGATCCGAGCGAGGAGGAGATCAGGAAGAGGCTCGACGTCCACCTCTGCCGCTGCACGGGGTACGCGAGGATCGTCGAGGCGTTCCGGAGCGCGGCGGCCGCGCGACGCGGCGTGCCGCTGCCCGAGCCGGACTCGAGCGGCCGGGTGGGGACCGAGCTCGACCGCGTCGACGGCGAGGCCCTGGCCCTGGGCCTGCGCCCGTTCGTCGCGGACATGACGGTGCCCGGTATGCTCCACGGGGCCCTGGCGCTCTCGCCGCATGCGCGCGCCAGGGTGATCGGGATCGACACGTCCCGGGCGAGGGCGCTCCCCGG
The DNA here is from genome assembly GCA_016190375.1 of Deltaproteobacteria bacterium. Lineage (GTDB taxonomy): Bacteria > Myxococcota_A > Polyangia > JACPQR01 > JACPQR01 > JACPQR01. The sequence goes on along the minus strand of JACPQR010000176.1, from coordinate 46,204 downwards.
CGTCCGTTGCGTCGCGACCGCGCGCGACGTGCCCGGCCAGCGCTACTACGGGCTGCTCTACGACGACTGGGCGGGATTCGTCGCCCAAGGCGAGGAGACGCACTACGTCGGCGACGTCCTCGCGGCGGTCGCCGCCGACGACGCCCGGACCGCGCGCGCCGCGGCAGCGCTGGTCGACGTGGAGCTCGAGGTGCTGCCACCGCTGACCGACCCGAAGCGCGCCCTCGAAGCGGACGCGCCGCGGGTGGGGCCTCACGGCAATCTCCTCTCCCTGTCACGGATCGTTCGCGGCGACGCCGAGGAGGCGCTGTCGCGGTCGGCCCACGTCGTCGACGAGGTCTTCCACACGCAGCGGATCGAGCACCTGTACCTCGAGCCCGAGGCGGCGCTCGCCGTCCCCGGCGCGCACGCGGGCCATCCGGCGAGGATGACCCTGTACACGCAGGGTCAGGGCGTCTTCGACGACCGCCGGCAGGTCGCTCGCTTTCTGGGCTGGGGCGAGGAGGACCTCCACGTGGTCCTCGTCCCGAACGGCGGCGCGTTCGGCGGCAAGGAGGACATGTCCGTCCAGGCGCAGACTGCGCTCCTCTCGCATCTGACGGCAAGGCCCGTGCGCCTCGTCCTGTCGCGCGAAGAGTCCATGCGCATGCACCCGAAGCGCCACCCGATCGAGATGCACTACCGGGTTGGCTGCGACTCCGAGGGGAAGCTCACGGCCGTCTGGGCCCGGATGATCGGGGACGGCGGGGCCTACGCATCCGTCTCGAGCAAGGTCCTCGAGCGCGCGGCCGGGCACGCCTCCGGCGCCTACGCCGTGCCGAACGTGGACGTCGAGGCGACGGCGGTCTACACGAACAACCCTCCCTGCGGCGCGATGCGTGGGTTCGGCGCGAACCAGGCGCAGTTCGCGATGGAGTCGGCCGTGGACATGCTCGCGGAGCGCTGCGGGCTCGACGCATGGGAGATGCGCTGGCGAAACGCGCTGAAGGTCGGGGACACGATCGCCACCGGTCAGGTGCTCGAGAAGTCCGTGGGCCTGCGCCAGACGCTCCTCGCGGTCAAGGACCAGTACTACGCCCATCGCGACAGGGCGGGCCTCGCCTGCGGGATCAAGAACTCGGGGATCGGGAACGGCGTTCCCGAGTGGGGCAAGTGCCGTCTAGTCGTCGAACAGGACGCGACGGTCACTCTGTACAACGGCTACACGGAGATGGGCCAGGGCCTGCTCACGGTCCTCATCCAGTGCGCTTGCGAGGTCACGGGCCTGCCCGCCAGGGTCTTTCGCGCCCGCGTCGAGACGCGCTACCCGATGGCGTGCGGTCAGACGACGGGCTCGCGCGCCACGCTGTTCGGCGGCAAGGCCGCGATCCTCGCGGCGCGAAAGCTGAAGGACGATCTCGATCGGGGCCTGACGCTCGCTGACCTGGGCGGCAAGGTCTACGAGGGCGAGTTCCTCTGCAACGACACGACGCCGCTCGGCGCCGACGTGCCGAAGGTCAAGACGCACACGGCGTTCGGTTTCGCGACACAGCTCGTGATCCTCGACGAGAAGGGTCGGCTCGCGAAGGTCGTCGCCGCCCACGACGTCGGCAGGGCGATCAACCCCGCCCTCTGCGCGGGCCAGATCGAGGGAGCCGTGCACATGGGCCTCGGCTACGCGCTCACCGAGGAGATGCGCTGCGAGGAGGGCATGCCCGTGACCTTCCGGCTCCGCGACTACGGCGTCCTGCGCGCGCGCGACATGCCTCCCGTCGAGGTGATCCTGGTCGAGGACCACGAGCCGGAAGGTCCGTTCGGCGCGAAGGGAGTCGGCGAGATCGGGCTCGTCCCGACGGCGGGCGCCGTGGCCTGCGCCCTGTACGCGTTCGACAAGGTCCGGCGCACGCGCCTGCCAATGAAGGACAGCCCGGCGGCGCGGGCGATCCTCCGGAAGTAGGAGAGACATGCTGCCCAGAGGTCTTCACTGCATCCTTTGCGGCTCGGCCTTCGCACACGGCGAGGTCGAGTACACCTGCCCGCGCTGCGGCGACGCCGGGATCCTCGACGTGGACTGGGACTACGACGTCATTGCGCGCTCGTGGCGACCTTCCGCGGAGCACTCGATCTGGCGCTACCACCAGCTCCTGCCGGTCGAGGAGCGCTGGCGACGCCCGCGGGTCGTGGTCGGCTGGACCCCCATCTACGAGGTTGACCGGCTCGCCCCGACGCTCGGCGTGCGCGCGCTCCGCGTGAAGGACGACGGCCGCATGCCGACGGCGTCGTTCAAGGACCGCGCCTCGGCCGTGGGAGCGACCCGCGCCGCCGGTCTCGGCGCGCGAGCGATCGCCTGCGCCTCCACGGGCAACGCCGCGAGCTCCCTGGCCGGCATGGCGGCCGATCTGGGCCTGCCCGCGGTCATCTTCGTCCCCGCCTCCGCGCCGGAGGCCAAGGTGGCCCAGCTCGCGATCTACGGCGCGACGGTCCTCCTCGTGGAGGGCACCTACGCGGACGCCTACGACCTCTGCCAGAAGTCCGTCGCGGCCTTCCCGGACCTGTACAACCGCAACTGCGCGGTCAACCCCTACCTGGTCGAGGGCAAGAAGACCTGTGGCCTCGAGATCGCCGAGCAGACCGCGAAGCGCATCCCCGACGTCGTGGCGGTCAGCGTCGGCGACGGCTGCACCATCGCCGGCATCTGGAAGGGACTGTGCGAGATGCAGCGCCTCGGCGTGATCGACCGCCTCCCCCGCCTCCTCGGCGTGCAGGCCGAGGGCGCGCGGCCGCTGGTCGAGGCATTCGAGCGCGGCGACGAGCGCATCGAGCCGCGCGAGGCACGCACCATCGCCGACTCGATCTCGGTCTCGCACCCGCGAAACGCGGTCAAGGCCCTGCGCGCCGTGCGCGCCTCCGGCGGCGCGATGGTCGCGGTGCCCGACGAGGCGATCCTGGAGATGGTGCCAGCGCTCGCCCGGGCCTCCGGCGTCTTCGCCGAGCCGACGGCCGCCGCCTCGCTCGCCGGCGTTCGCCTCGCGAGGGAGCGCGGCCTCGTCGCACCGACGGACGACGTCCTCGCCGTCGTGACGGGCAATGGGCTCAAGGACGTCCGCGGCGCGATGCGCGCGAGCTCCGTCCAGCCTCCGCGCCGCATCCCGCCGGAGCTCGACGCCGTCCGCAGGGAGCTCCAGAGGTAGAGTCGCGATTCAGTCCCCGAGGATCGCGACGACGCGGTCCATGCGGATCCTCGCCCGACCCGTCCACCAGGCGCGCGTCTCGAGCAAGTGGCCCCCGCGTCCCGCGAGGTCCGTGTCGAGGATGAAGGGCAGGTCCGTGTCCTCGGCGCCGAAGTCATCGCGCTCGACGATGCGCGAGACGAGGATCTGGTCGGCGGTCGAGTCGTAGACGTCGAGGTTCAGGACGTCGTCGTTCCCCGTGTCGTCGTCGATGCGGGCCACGAACGCGACCCGGAGGGTGCCGTCTCCCCAGTCCGCCGCGTAGGGGCCGTAGAGCATGTGCCCCTCCGAGTCGACTCCGGGCGTCGCCTCCCAGCCCTCGCCGTCCGCGTGGCCGGTGCCGTGCGACAGGCCGTCGCCCGCGGCCAGGACGATCGGCCGCGTGAAGGAGCCGTCCGAGGGCAGGTCGAGCCTGCGAACGGCGACGATGCTGCTCTGGCCGCCCTCGACGGGCAGCGAGACCCCACCGTGGATGAGCCCTCCTCCCATCTCCAGGCCGCCGTGGACGCGGCAGAAGCAGACGCCGACGTCGGCGTTGTCCGATGGGCCGACGTGCGACAGCGTGACCGAGCGGCCCGGCGCGAAGCGGTCGGCGACCGACAGGGAGATGGGCTGGTCGATCCAGGCGAAGATCTCGTCGACCCCGGCCGGCGCGTGGTCATGGCGCGTCCAGCTCCCCGCGGAGAGCAGCGCGCCCGACACAGGGTCGGCCACGTCGCGCGCCTCGGGCCGCAGGTATCGGTCGATGCGCTTGAGCGGGTGCGGGTCGGGCCAGCCGGTCAGGACGAACCCGCCGATCAGGCTCATCCGGCCGTCGAACGCCGGGTTGCCGTCGGGGTTGCGGATCTGCATCAGACGGTCGAAGAACCCGTCTTCGGCGTGCAGGTCGTAACCGAGCCGCAGGTAGACGGTTCGCCGTACGCCGTCAGGGAAGAGCCAGTCCTCGTGGCACGAGTCGCCATCTCGCCGGCCGTCGCCGTCCGCTTCCTTGACGAGCGGCGCCTCGTACATCAGGTGCAGGCCGGCCTCGTCCTCCAGGATCTCTACCGGAGCGAAGCCCTCGTCGAACGACGGCGCTCCGTCGTTGCAGGCGGACCACCAGGGGATGTCGGGATCGGTGATGTCGTTCGCCTCGTTGACGGCGAACTGGTTGCACCAGTCGCGCTCGGCGCAGTCCTCGTCGTCGTCGCCCTCGGGCACGTTGCTGGGAAACTCGACGTGCTCGGCGCCGGGGTAGCCCGGCGCCCACTCCCCGCCGCCGTTCTCGCCAGGCGCAAAGAGGCTCACCGGACGCCCGTCCCAGTCGACGAGCGCGAAGTCGAGGGCATCGCCGTCCGCGCCGTCGAGGCGAAACAGGGCATTCATCTTCCCGACGAACCCGGTTTGATCGATCCAGGCGAGGGTGTGGCGGCCGACGAACACGCGATCGCTTTCCGAGGGTGCACCAGGCGTGTCGCCGAATCCCAGGCCATCGATTGCGCGTCGCGTGAGCTCCTCGACGCGGGCGGCCGACGCGGGCGAATGGTCATGGATCAATGGCAGTCCGGGAACGGCGACGATCCACGGGCCTTGCTCTCGCCCGGCATCTTCGCCCTCTCCTTCGCCTTCGCCCTCTCCTTCGCCTTCGCCTTCGCCTTCGCCCTCGCCCTCGCCCTCGCCTTCACCGCCGGCATCCGCACGACGGCCCGCGTCGTCTCCGCTCGCCGGCGGGCTGGTCTCGTCGCACCCGAGGAAGGCCGCGAGCAGAAGGGCGCCGGACCCCGATCGCCGCACCATGTGGCCGAGGATACGCTTTCGTGGCGGTCAGCGTCAGTCGAGGTCGTGCGTCACGGAGTCGAGGTCGGGAGCGTCAGTCGTCGTCCTCCGAGTCGTCGTCCTCGCCTTCCTCGTCGGCGTCGTCCTCGACCTCGACCTCGAGGACGTCACCCGTCGCGGCGTCCACCTCGACCTCGATCAGCTCGTTGGTCCCGGGATCGAAGAGGGCCACCTCGTAGGCGGCAGGCTCGTTCTCGTCGTCGTCCTCGATCTCCAGCCCCGCCTCGACCGGGATTCCGCCGGGGACCTCCTCCTGGGCAATGGCGATCGCCTCGGCCAGCCCGACGAGGCTGCCGAAGTCGACGTCGGCGAGGAGCGCCGCCCGCTTCGAGGATGCGCCCGAGCCCGAGCAGGAAGTGGCGAGCGCAAAGACGAGGGCAAGCAGGCAAAACGCAAGGTCACGCGATTTCATTGGCTTCCTCCGGTGAATGTCCGACCTGTCTCCTTCTTGCCCGGCCGACCCGAGACCTGACTGCTCAGGAAAGCACGCCGTCGGGCAAATACGCCTGTAGGATCCAGTGGTGGAGTTTCTTCCGGACGAGCACAGCGTGACCCCGCTTGCCCCCGTGTGGGCAGGGCTGGCTATTTGGAGTCTGTCCGGTCGCCCCGTGGCGGCCGAGCCCGGAACGTGCCTCGAGGCGGTCACGTTCCTGGGTGACGAGCGGCCGGTCGCGACGGCGCGCGCCTCCCTGGAGCACGGGCTCCTCGCGCAGGTCCCGGCAGCGGCGTGCGCCGGAGCAGTGCTTCGCGTTCAGGAGCAGGAGGGCAGGTGGCTCTTCGCTCTCTCGCGATCGGAGCGTCTGGTGGCGCATTCCGCCGACGACGCCGCCACGATGGCAAGCTGGATCGAGAGCTGGCTGGCGCCGCCCCTTGCAGGATCCGGAGGAGTCGAAGCGACCGAGCCTTCGCCGCCCGAGGAGCCCCGAGCGGTCGGGCCTCGCGCTCCCGCCGCATCGCCGCGACGCGGCGGCTTTTCCGCGGTCGCCTCGCGGCGCGACGCGACGGCCACGATCCCCATCCGGCTGAGCCTCGCGGCGAGCCTGGATCTCGACGACCTGGCTCCCTTGTGGCCCGGCGGTGAGATCTCCCTGATGATGGCCTTCGGACCGGCGTTCTGGCTCGGCATCGGAGCCGCGGGGGCCTGGGCGCCGGAGCAGGACGACGTCGAGCGCCGGGCCTTCCGGATCACGGCACGAGGCGGCTGGCGCAGCCCCTTCGAGTGGGGCGCCCTGCGCCTCGGCGCGGGAGTCGGGATCGTCTCGGCGAGCGCGCGGCGCGAGCTCGACGACGACTCGATGGCGGCCGACGACGAGGCGGGCCCCTTCGTCGAGGTCGGCGCCGGTCTGGACGTCGGTCTGTCGAGGGAATTGGCGCTGACGGGCGGAATCGCCCTGAGGGCGCACCTCCCCGACGACCTCGGCGGCGAAGGAGACGGCGAGGAAGAGAACCCGGACGAGCTCCTCGAGCCGCAGCCGCTTCCGGCGGTGGCGGCCACGCTCCAGGTCGGCGTCGCCTACAGCAGCGGTGGATGGTGATGGGCGAGGACGTCCTCCGGCTCCGGAGTCGGGGACAGTCCGCTCCGCCTCTCTCCGACGAGGCGCTCGCGCGGGCCTGCGCGGGTGGGGATCCGGGCGCCGCCTCGGCGCTGTTCGATCGGTTCCGCGGCCCGGTCGCCCGCACGATCTACCGTCTCGTCGGCGGCGGATCCGACGTCGAGGATCTCGTCCAGTCCACGTTCCTCGAGGTCGCGCGCGGAAGGTCGGTCTGGGACGACCGTGCGAGCGTCCTCACCTGGCTCCTCGCGATCGCCACGAACGTGGTGAGGCATCATCGGAGGGCGACGGGTAGACGGCTTCGCCTCGTCTCCGCGATGGCGTGGGCTCGAGCCGAGGAGCGTCCTGCCGCTCGCCCCGAGGCGCGCATCGAGCTCGCGAGGGCCCAGAAGGCGCTCGCCGATCTCGGCGAGGAGCTGCGCGAGGCATTCGTCCTCTGCCAGCTCGAGGGGCTGTCGGCGCGCGAGGCAGCCCAGGTGCTCGGCACGTCCGAGGCCGCGGTGTGGGTGCGCGTGTCGAAGGCCCGAAAGGCGATCCGCGCCGCCGTGCTGGGGGACGAGCCATGAGCGAGCTCCACCGCACGGTAGACTCCTGGCTGCGCGAGGGACGTCCCGAGCCGATGTCGCCCGCCGTTCGCGAGCACCTCGATGGCTGCGCGCCATGCCGCGCGGCGCTCGCGGAGGTCGAAGAGGTCGGCGGGTGGTTCCCCGATCCCCCGGAGCTCCTCGGCCCCGAGTCTGTGGAGGCCGTGCGGTTCCGCCTGCTGGCGGAGGCGCGGGCACGCAGGGACCAGTCGCCGCCTCCGTCCGAAGTCTCGAGGGCGTCGTGGCCCCGCGTTGCGGCCGTCGCCGCCGCGGTCGTGCTCGTCGCCGGGGCCGCGGCGCTCGTGCTCCGGCTGATGTCCGGCCACCAAGAGGCTCGCGGAGAGGCGGCGCCCCTGGCGGTCGTGCGGCCGGCTCCGGGAGCGGTCGTGAGGCAGCTCGAAAGCCCGCCCCACGAGGTGTACAGGCTGGTGGATGGGTCCGCGAGCTTCTCGGTCCGCAAGCTCGCCGCGGGCCAGACGCTGCGCGTGATCGTGGGCGAGGACCTGATCGTGGTGCGGGGCACGCGTTTCCGCCTTCAGGCGCGCAGTGGCCGTCTCGAGGCCGTCGAGGTCAGCGAAGGGCTGGTCTCGCTGCTGCTCGGCGACTCTCGCGAGCTGCGCCTGGCGGCAGGGCAGACGTGGCGGCGCGATCCCATCGCCGTTGCGCGGCGAGCGGTCGCGGACCACGGGGAAGAGGGTGACGGCGCCGGACTCGACGCCGAGCGAGTGACCCCGGCGACCGAGGAGGTCACCAGGCCCGCCGTCCCGAGGCGAACGAGGCGGCCGCGCGCACCCGCCGTCGTGGATTCGCCCGCCGTGCGTGGTCCGGGCCTTGACCAGGCTTTCCACGAGGCGTGGGGGATGCTGCGCTCCGGGGACCCTCGAGCCGCGGCGGCGAGGTTCGACGAGCTGCTCCGCCGCCCGGATCTGGGCGAGCGGCGGGCGGACGTGCTGTTCTGGTCGGCGCGCGCGCACCAAGACGCCGGCCAGTCGTCCGTGGCCAGGGAGCGACTCGGGGACATCGTCCGCTCGCATCCCGGTGCCTGGCACGCTGCGGAGGCCCGCAGCGCGCTCGGCGAAGCGAGCGCGGCGGACGGGGGTACTCGATAGTCGTTCCGTGGTGAGGTTCCGGCTGTTCAACCTGGCGTTGCCGAGGAGGAGCACATGAGTGTCGAGAGCTCGATCGAAGCGAAGAAGGCGGGGCTTGCTGCCGTTCCACTGATCCTCGTGATCATCGCCCTCGCGGCGCAGGCGGCCGGCTGCGGCGACGACGACTCGGGAGGCGATGCCGACGCCGACTCGGATGCCGACTCGGATGCCGACGCGGATGCCGACGCCGACTCGGATGCCGACGCGGATGGCGACGGCGACGGCGACGCGGACGGAGATGGCGATTCGGACTATCTCGATCTGGCGGTCTGCGATCCGGCGACCGGCTCATTCTCGATCGTGATCGACAACCCGTACTTCCCGCTGGTCGTGGGCACCACGGTCGTCCTCGAGGGAGAGGAGGATGGCGCGCTCGTCCGGGTCGAGATCACCACGCTCGACGAGACGGAAGAGGTCGCGGGCGTGACGACCCGAGTCGTGGAGGAGCGCGAGAGCGAGGATGGCGAGATCATCGAGATCTCGCGGAACTTCTTCGTCCAGGCCGAGGACGGGACCGTCTGCTACTACGGCGAGGACGTGGACATCTACGAGGACGGCGAGGTCACCCTGCACGAGGGCCAGTGGCGGGCCGGCGTCGACGGTGCGCGGGCCGGGATCATCATGCCCGGCGCGCCGGCGGTCGGGATGCGCTACCAGCAGGAGGTCGCCGAGGGGATCGCCGAGGACGAGGCGGAGATCACCGAGATGGGAGGGTCGATCACCGTCCCGCTCGGCACGTACGACGACACGATCAACACGGTCGAGACGAGCCCCCTCGACGCGGGCCCGTCCTTGAAGGCCTACGCCGCAGGCGTCGGCATCATCGTCGACAACGTCGTCCAGGCGATCGAGGTCACGAGCGAGTGACGGCGCCTCACGGACAGGCCGCCTGAAGCGCCGTCATGGCCGCCGTGCAGGACCCGGTGACAGACGCCCTGTCGCCGCCGATGGCCAGAGCCCCCCGCCACGCCTCGAGGGAGACCCGCGCTCCCGCGCACGTGCTTGCACGGGCGACCTCGTTCGAGCACGCGCAGGCCCGCTGCACGTAGCCGTCGCACTCGGCGATCCCGAGCGCCTGTCCCGTGTCGCCGGCGGGCGCTGCGCCGGGGGCGCCCGGCACCGCGATCGAGACTCCGGGCGCCGTCACGCCGCCGGGACCCACGGACACACCCGGCGCGGTGATGCCGCCAGGACCGACGGTCACGCCGGGAGCCGAGATCCCTCCGGGCCCGATGTTCACGCCCGGAACGCTGATGCCACCCGGACCGATCGAGACGCCCGGCGCAGTCACGCCGCCGGGACCTACGGTCACGCCGGGAGGCGGAGTCGGGGCCTGAGACGAACAAGCGACGAGCAAGGCCACGGGGAGAACGATGTGTGAGGGTCGCGTCATGGCCCGGCATCGTACTACGAACGGACAGGTGAGCGTCGGAGGCGTGGCACGGCCGCCGGCTCCGTGTCACCCTTGAAGGCATGCCGTTCCGCAACGAGAGGGAGGCGCTGCTCTACCGTGCCCAGGGGCTCGAACGCGACCTCGCGGATGAGCGGTCGGCGCGGGAGCGTTCCGAGGCTCAACGCGACGACCTCGCCCAGGAGCTCGCTCGAGTTCGACGCCAGCTCGCTCGTCTCGGTCCGGTCGCGGCGCCGGCGCCGCACCCGAACGCAGCGCTGATCCTGGTAGGCGCGGCCGTGGCCGCCGGCCTCGTGATGGCGGGCCTCGTGGCGACGATGTGGACCGTCCGCCGCGCGCCGGCTCCCGCGATCGCGCCGCCGCTGCCCGCTCTTCCGGCGACTCCTCCGATCCCGCTGACGCCGCTCGTTCCGGCGAACCAGCCGGTCGCCCCTCCGCGGGCCGTGCCCATGGTCCCGCCCGAGATCCCGACCGAGGCGCTGAGCCCTTCCACGAGGCGCGTGCCGACCCGCACCGAGATCGCGGCCGCGTTCCAGTCGCGGGCGCCGGAAGTCCGGTCCTGCGCCGGCCGGCTTCACGGAACGGCGATGGCTCGCGTGACGTTCGCGAGCTCGGGCCGGGTCACGGCCGTCAGCATGGTCGACGGAACGTTCGCGGGAACCAGCGAGGGGAGCTGCATCGCGAGGACGCTGCGCACGATGCGGGTCGCGCCGTTCGAGAACCCCAGCCTGACCGTCACCTATCCTTACCCCATCCGCTACTAGGCGACCCGGATCTCCTGCACGCGGATCCGGGCCGCCTCCGCGATGCCGAGGCCGAGCCCTGCCGCGGCCTCCACGTACGACGGTGGGCTGCCTCGAGCCGCGAGCGTGGGCAAGCGCCGCGCACGGCGGTCCGAGTCGATGAGCCCGATGAGAAGCGAATCGATCGCCACCGGATCGGTCGAGAACCAGAGCGCGTCGGAGCTCCGGCGGAAGTTCGGAGAGTCCTGCGGGCCGTTGTTGCAGAGCACGCGGGTCGCGTCCATCACGTGCAGGCGCACTCGCGTCCGGATGGCCTCGTGGGCGTACAGCTCGGCGATCATCGGGCTCGCGTGGCGCCGGTGGAAATCGGCGGGGTTCACGATGGACCCGTGAGTCATGTTCTTCAGGCACCCGGTCACGCCGCAGATCGCGTGATCCTTCGCGAGCGGGAAGTTGATCACCGCGGTCGCCTCGAGCAGGGGCCTGACGAACTTCGTGCGGCCGGAGGGCACGTTCGTCCACTCGGGGCCGGCGTCCCGTCCGAGGTGCACCTTGATGCGTACGCCGTTCGGGAGCGTCGAGCCCGGCTCGAAGCGGCAGGCTCGCATGTAGGGGTTGTACTGCTCGTAGACGAGGATGTTCGTCGGCGGGACACCGACTCCGACCAGCGCGTCGATCGTCGCCTCCACGAGCTCCTTGTGAGTCGCGAGGAAGCGGCCGCCGAGCCCGTTGGGCTTGAGCGCGACGACATCGGTGGGCCGCACGAATCGGCGCCAGGCGTCCTCGGCCGAGCGGGCGCCGGTCAGCGCCTTCACGCCGGCAGCGAGCATCTCGCGCGCCGCGGCGGGCTTCATGCCGATCCCTTCGAGCGGGCTCGGATGTCGCACCTGGACGACCTTGCCGGGCTCGGCGAACGGTGTGAAACCGTCGGCGAACCCGACCCATGGAACGAGCGAGCCCCCGACCAGCGCGGCGCCGGCGGCTCCGAGGCCCGCTCCCATGAAATCCCTTCGGGTGAGCATGACGGGCATCATACGCCGAGGCGCCGGCGACGTCACGCCGTCGACTCGCCTCCATGCGGCGGGTGGATGGGCAGAGGAGGCCGGCGCGCCGGGCGGAGAAGCGAGGCGGCGACCGAGGCACCTATCAGCGCGGCGACGATCCCCAGCGAGACCGCGATGGGGATCTTGACGAGGTCCGCGACGAGCATCTTGACGCCGACGAACGCCAGGACGAGCCCGAGCCCCACCTTGAGGTACACGAGCTTCACGAGCATGCCGGCGAGGACGAAGTAGAGGGCTCGCAGGCCGAGCATCGCGAAGATGTTGGACGAGTAGACGATGAACGGATCCTCGGTCACCGCGAAGATGGCCGGGATCGAGTCCACGGCGAACACGACGTCGGTCGCCTCCACGACGACGAGGACCATGAGGAGAGGCGTTGCGTGCCAGCGCGCTCGTTCGATCACCCAGAACCTCGAGCCCCGATAGTCGGGAACCGCTCTCACGAGGCGGCGAAACAGCCGGAGCACGGGGTTCCTCTCGGGGTGGACCTCGCCGCCACGGGTCACGAGGATCTTGATCCCGGTGAAGACGAGGAAGCCTCCGAAGAGGTAGATGAACCAGTGGAACCTCTGCAGGAGCGCGGCGCCGACCACGATGAACACGGCGCGCATCACGAGCGCTCCCAGGATCCCCCAGGCCAGGACCTTGTGGTGCAGCGCGGGTGGGACGCTGAAGTAGGAGAAGATGACCAGGAAGACGAAGAGGTTGTCGACCGACAGCGCCTTCTCGATCAGGTAGCCGGTGAGGAACTCGAGCGCCCGGTCCTCACCGAACCGCACGAAGACGAAGGCGCCGAAGAGGAGCGAGAGGAGGATCCAGACCAGCGTCCACGCGAGTGACTCTCGTACGCGAACCACGTGCGCCTTGCGATGGAACACGCCGAGGTCGAGCGCCAGCATCGCCAGGACGAAGATCGTGAACCCGATCCACATCGCCGCGCTGCCGATGCTCTCGACGCCCATGCTTCGCCCTATCGAAAGAACCTGAGCGCTCGATCGGCACCCGCCAGCCCCCCGAGACCGAGTGCGACGGGTGCGGAGTCAGGCGGGCCGGGGTCGCGGAGGGTGAACTCATTCACCTGGAGTGCGCGCTCACGCCCCCGGGCGCAGGTTGGCACGCATTGTGGGCCGAAAAAGCCGTGCATTCTTGCAGACTACTGATGGAACGGGGCTTGCCTGACAGGCACGAAACCAATAGGAGGCCCAGATGCGGCTGTTCTCGATGATGGCTTGGCTTCTCGCGGGGCTCGCGGTCCTGAGCGCCGGCGCCTGCGGCGACGACGACGATGACTCCGGAGGCGACGCGGACGCGGATTCGGACTCGGATTCGGACTCGGACTCGGACTCGGACTCGGACGGCGACGGCGACGGCGACGGCGACGGCGACGGCGACGGCGACGGAGACGGCGACGGCGACGGTGACGGCGACGGCGACGGCGACGGCGACGGCGACGGCGACGGCGACGGCGACGGCGACGGTGACGGTGACGGTGACGGTGACGGCGACGGTGACGGCGACGCGGACTGCCCGGATCCGACCGTGGTCGACTGCGACATGGCGACGCCGGTCTGCGAGCCCGGCGAGTACCCGCAAGCAAACGAGACCCGCGGATGCTGGACCGGGGACTGCGTGCCCTGCGAGATCCCGAAGTCCTGCGACGAACGGCAGCCTCCCGTGATGTGCGACGCGCTCGCGCAGCCCTGCCCCGAGGGCACGTACCGCGGCGCGAACGAGGAGGGAAGCTGCTGGGGCGACTGCCTCGGCTGCGGCTACTGGTGCCCCGAGGCTCTCCCTCAGCCGCCGTGCCGCGCGCTCCCGCCCGACTGCCCGCAGGGCGAGATCCCGGTGGCGAACGACGCGTGCTGGACGGGCGAGTGCGAGCCCTGCCCCGAGCAGGCCGCCGCGTGCGACCCCGGCGAGCCGGCAGGCGAGGTCCTCGCCATGGGCTGCGGCGAGCCGGCGCCTACGAACGAGTATCCGTTGCTCTGCGAGGACGTCGAGCCCTGCGGCTCGGACGACGACTGTGTCGTTACGAGCGCCGACCCATGCTGCTTCATCGATCAGATCGCGGTGCTGAGCGACCGCGTCGACGAGGTCGCCGCGGCCATCGGAGAGTGCGACGACGAGAACCCGATGTGCCCCGACTGCGCGGTGCGCGAAGGGAGGGCGGTCTGCAACGAGGGCCGGTGCGAGGTTAGCGCGGCGAACGGCGGCAACGATCACTGATCGCTCGGCCCAGCGCGGGGTAGGACCGTGGACTACCTTGCGCACCCGCCAGTGCGGCCGCCTGCCCATATCGCGGGACCAGGTTGGTGCCGTATCATCCTCAAGGGATGTTGGGATTCTTGGCCGCCGGGGGATCGGACAGAGGAGAGGCGTTTTCCGGCTCCGTTCGGGCTGGAAGTCTGCCGGCGCTCTGCCTGTTCCTTGGCTCGTTCTCCGCGTTCGCCCAGACCACCGACCCGGTCGGAGACTCCACGAGCGCCCTGCCCGGGCTCGCTCGCGTGGCGGTGGCGGGACCGATCCGGTCGGACGCTGCGTTCGCCGCATCCGCGGGCTACGGGTTCACCGAGGCCGTGCTCGACGAAAGCGACTCCCACCACAGGGCGTCCGGCTCGCTCGCTGCGAGCGTGCGGGTGGTCGACGCTCTCGCGCTCGCGCTGCGGTTCGATGGCCGCTACGACTCGCACGCCGGCCTCGACGGCGGCAGCGGCACCGACGACGGGTGGGTCGGCGATCCGCGGCTCATCGTCCGTGGCAGCACGACACGGAGCCGGGGCTTGCAGGTCGGCGGCCAGCTCGCGCTGTGGATGCCTGGCGCGGACGCGCCGTCGTTCGACGCTGGCGCCACGACGGTCGACTTCCTCCTGCTCGGTTCGTACTCCGCTCCGCGGGTGGTGGTCGCGGCGAACGCCGGCTTCAGGCTCGACCGGAGCGGCGCGACCATCGAAGAGCCCGACAGCCTGAGCCGCGCCGATCGGCTGGCCCTCGGAGTCAGCGACTCGAACGCGCTCCTGACCGGCGTGGGCGTGGGGTGGCACCCGGCGCCGAACGTCGAGCTCATCGCCGAAGCGACGTGGGACGTCCTCTTGGGCAACGCGGCGCCCTCGGCGCTCGAGTCTCCGCTCAGGTTCGACCTCGGCGCACGGTGGTCACCGACCACCAGCGTCGAGGTCTCGGGTGTCGCGGAGATCGGCGCGAGCCGGCGGCCGGCCGTGGCCGAGGGCGACCCGCTCTCGCCGGTCGAGCCACGGTTCAGCATGCTCGTCGCCCTCGGGTTCAGACTGGGCGCCGGGGAGGCCCGCACGGCGCCACGGCACGTCGCCGCACCCGTTCCAACACGCCGCTCCGTGGTTCCGGATGGAGCCGCCGCGATCGTCGAGCCGTGCAGCCTGCGCGGCCGCGTCACGGGCGCGGGCGGCGAGCCGATCGCGGGCGCCCACCTGCGAGTCGTCTCGGCGGCCGGCCTGAGCGAAGGGACCACGGGGGCAGACGGCACCTTCGAGGTTCGCGATCTGCAAGCGGGGCAAGTCACCGTCACCTTCTCGGCCGAGGGCCACGGCGATGCCCTTCGCACGCTGGACGTTGGGCCGGGTCAGACCATCGTCGTGGACCAACCCCTGCAGAGGTCGCTGCCCGAAGGCCAGATCCGAGGCGTCGTCAGCTCGCTGAGGGGAGCGCCGCTCCGCGCGACGATCACGGTGCAGCCGCTGGGGCTCGAGGTCACGAGCGACCGGGAGGGTGCCTTCCAGGTCGACGTGCCTCCCGGGGCCTACACGGTCGTGGTGCTGGCGCCCGGCTACCGGACGCAGCAGAGGCGTCTGAGGGTCGAGGACAACGGGGTGACCGTTCTGAACGCGGATCTCGTGGAGGAGCGACGTTGAGGCCGGCCCTGTACTGGGCGGCCCTCGCCCTCGCGCCGTGGAGCGCGGGCTGCGACTGCATGGGAGGCGGAGCGCTCGCCGAGCTCGTCGGTCGGGATGGGACCGTCGAGAGGAACGGTCCCGGTCGGTGGCAGCGCGCGGCGGTCGGCGACGAGTTCGCGCTCGGGGACGCGGTGCGCACGGGCCCACGATCGGGCGCACGCCTCCAGCTCGACGAGGGGGCGGGGCTGCGCTTGCAGGAGAACACCGTCGTTCGCTTCATCAAGGGTCTCGGGTCGCGCTCCCGCATGCGGCTCGGGGTGGACACCGGAGCGGCGCAGATCGAGGCCGGCGACGATGATCTCTGGATCGAGACGGACCTCGGCCTCGCCAGGATCGAGCGCGGTTCCAGGGTGGCCCTGCGCACCGATCCGGAGCAGCGGCACTTCGAGGTGCTCGTCGGCTCGGCCGAGCTCGAGCAAGCCGGCGCGGCGACGATCTCGCTGCGCGCAGGCCAGCACGCCGAGGTAGCCCTGGCCGCGACCGCCTCCGCCGGCCCCGCCTCGCCCGGGACGAGCCCGGCCGCTCCGACCGATCCCGGGGCGAGCGCGGCTGGAGCCACGGCGGCGCCCGCCGCAGGCCCGCAGCCCGGGCTGCCGCGCGGGGAGGCCGCGGTGCTCCCGACCGGGCCGGCCCACGCCGATCTGTCGATCGCGGCGGGCGAGTCACCCACCATCCACGACCCGTCCGCTCCGACTGCCGTGCGAGTTCGTTTCGCGAGCGCATGCCCGGGCGCCGGCGTCGTCGAGCTGGTCGGTCGAGCGCGAGGCTCCGACGGCGTACAGGGAGCGGGCAGTGCAGTGCTCGTCCTGGGCCCCGGGACCTGGGGCTACCGCGTGCGTTGCATCGTCGGCGGAGCGCCCGAGGCGGAGTCGCGCGCGAGCGGCGCGATCGTGGTCAGACGCGACGCGGGCTCCGCGCCACTCGCTCGACGAGTCGCCCACAACGTCCTCGACTCGGACGGCCGCAGCTACACCGTGCTCTACCAGAACCTGCTTCCGAGGTTGACCATCCGGTGGGCGGACGCGCCGCTCGTGAGCGGCTTCACCCTGCACCTCGAGTCGCAAGGCGGTGGCGCCGGCAAGGTGGTCAGGACCATGGCCGCATCCCACAGCTTCGCGTCGGGCGACGTGCACGAAGGACGGTACAGCTTCTGGTTCGAAGCGGGTGACGGCAGCCGGTCACGAAGGACGAGCCTGAGGCTCGGCTTCGACAACGCGGCGCCTGCCGCGTACCTGCGGGAGGTCGCGGGCGGGGCCGGCGGCGGCGCGCGGGTCAGCGGTGTCGTCGAGGAGGGCTGGAGCGCGACCATCGGGGGCGTCCCATTGCCGCTCGACGAGCAGAATCGATTCGTCGCCGACCTGGCGCCGTCTGGCGACGACCGAGCCATCGCAGTGCGCATTGCCAAGCCGGGCCGGGGCGTCCATTACTACGTCCGGCAGGCCACCGCGCAGTGAGCGAGAGCCTATACGTCGGAAGCGTCGTCCTGGGGCACTACCGCATCGTGCGACCGATCGCGCGCGGCGGCATGGGGATCATCTATCTCGCTCGAAACGAGGGCGCCGCCGGCTTCGTGCGGCCGGTGGTCGTCAAGCGGATCGCCGGGGACCTCGTCGGAGACAAGGCCTTCGTACGGCTGTTCGTCCGCGAGGCGCGCGTCCTCGCGTACCTGCGCCATCCCGGGATCGTCGGGATCCTCGACTTCGCCGAGGAGCACGGCGCGTACTTGATGATCCTCGAGTACGTCCACGGCTACAGCCTGCGGCTCTGGAGCCGGTACCTCCTCGAGACCCGCGGCGCCTTCCCGGCGGACGTCGCCGTGGAGATCATGGCATCGGTCCTCGAGGCGCTCCACTACGCCCACACGCTCTCGTCGCCCGACGGCGAGCCCCTGCACATCGTTCATCGGGACATCTCTCCTGCCAACGTGCTCATCGACGTCGACGGTCACGTCAAGCTGGCTGACTTCGGCATCGCGCGGACCCAGCTCGATCGGACGGAGGCTTCGGCGAACCTCGAGCTCAAGGGCAAGATGGCCTACATGGCGCCCGAGCTCCTGCAGCTCAAGGAGCCCAGCCCCTCGAGCGACATCTTCTCGTGCGGCGTGACGCTCCACGAGATCCTCACGGGCAAGAACGAGCTGAACCAGGGCGACCCGGTCAGCACGGCCACGTACGTCCTGTCCCATGATCTGACGCCGGTCAACCAGGTCAGACGCGAGCTGCCCGAGTCGCTCGCCAAGGTGATCTCGAAGGCCGTCGCGCGAGATCCGGCGCAGCGCTTCGAGACCGCGGTCGAGCTCGCTCAGGCGCTCCGCGCAGTGAAGGACCAGCTCCCGCAGTCTGGACCCCTCGCAGCCATCGCGAAGCGCGACTTCCGGGATCCACGTTTCACCGAGCTCCTCGGCGTCACGGACCTCGACGCGCTGTCGCACGCATGGCAGCAGGAGAAGACCTCGTCGCCCGCCGAGCCGCCCGCGACCTCCCACGCCGAGCAGGAGAAGGCCCAGTCCGACACCATTCCGCCGCCGGTGCCGGCAAGGGCCGTCTCGCGGTCGACCATGATCGTCGCGGCGATGGTACTGGCTGTCGTGGCTGCGGCCGCCATCGTCGTCCTCGGGCAGCGGCGGGATCGTGGTCCCGCGACGAGGTTCGTGCTCGTCGAGGGGAACGCGACGCCCTACGAGGACGGCCAGGAGGTCCGGCCCGAGCCCGATCGCCCCAGGATCGATGGCGGGAGCGCGCCCGCCGCGCCCCAGCCCGAGCCGAGCCGGCCCGGGTCCGACGACGCAGGCGCGAAGGCGCCGGTTCGCCGGGTCGACCCCGTGCTCGAGCTCAGCCGTGCGTTCGCGAGCCGCCGGGGCATGGTCGCGCGTTGCGTGGAACAGAACGCCGAGGAGGCGCAGGCCGCGCCGGAGGTCGCGATACGTTTCCGGGTCGCGGCCGACGGCAGCGTCACGTCCGTCGAGCTCGTGCCGGCGTCGGCGGCGGGGACCAGGGCCGGGGCGTGCATTCTCGGCGTCGCGCGCGCGACGCACTTCCCGCCCCAGCGCGAGCCGGTCTCGTTCCGCATCCCCGTCACGTTCCGGCGGCGTTGACGCTCAGCAGGCCATGCGCCGTGAGAGGATCTCCCGATCGATGTCGGCGGCCTTGGACTGCTCTGCGATCCAGAACGACATGTCCGACTGCGCGCGGAGCGCCTCGACGGTCTTCGCCTGCTGCTCGACCCACGTGAAGTACTTCTGGTTGTGCCACCGCTCGCGAACGTGCGGCGTGCCCTCGAGGACGTAGTCCAGCTTGGCACCGTGGAAGATCTCGATCCGCCGCAGGGCGTCGTCGCGGCCCATGGGGCCCATCTCCGAGTCGAGCTTCTTCAGGACGCTCGGGTAGCGATCGAACCCGTCGGTCGCGACCGTGAAGATGAGATCGCGCTTGCCGAACCGCCCGACCTTCGCCGTCTTGATTGCTCCGAGGACGTTGCAGACGCCGCTGATCCCGAACATGCCGTGGATCGACTCGACGAACGCCGGCGTCAGGCCCAGGCCATCGACCAGGATCGCTCCGCCCTCCTGCAGGAGCTGCAAGCCCTTCAGGCACTCGAGGTCGTCGATGCAGAAGAGGTAGTCCATGCTCATCACGTTGTGGATCCACGTGACGTGCTTGTCGCCGATCCCCTCGATGCGGTGGGCGCCGAAGCCCACGTTGTACAGCGTCGGGCACTGGATCGGCTCGAGCCCGACGGAGAGCGCGTCGGGGTGCGTCTGCTTGATCCGGTCCGCGGCGGCGATGGTCCCGGCCGAGCCCATCGCCGAGACGAATGCAGCGACGTGGCCGCCGAGCTCGGCCGCGAGGTCGACGACCGTCCCGCCCGTGACGGCCCAGTGGAAGCGGTAGTTCCCGAACTCGCTGAACTGCTCGAGGATGCGGTTCTGGGGCTCGAGTCGGAGCTCCCAGACCTTGTCGAAGATCTCCTTCACGTTCGACTCGCAGCCCGGCGTCTTGATGACCTCGGCTCCGTAGCTCTTGATGCGCTCGAACCGCTCGGCGCTCATCTGCTCGGGTAGGACGACGAGGGATCGATAGCCCATCCTGGGCCCGACCCAGGCCCCTCCGATCCCGTAGTTGCCGGTCGACGGGCAGACGAGCGTGTGCTCGCCCGGCATCACCTCGGCCGCGAGCTGCTTCTCGACGAGGATCGAGTAGACGGCCCCGACCTTGTGACTTCCGGTCGGAAACCGGCGCCCGCTCAGGACGACGATGCGTGCGTCGACTCCGGTCAGCGCCGACGGCAGCTCGACGAAGCGCACGCGGTTCTGCGCGTCCTTCCAGGTGATGTTGTACAGGTTGATGGGGTCGAGCGGCGATCCCTCGAAGGCCGCGAGCGCCTTGTCGCGCGTGGCCTGTGGAATCCGGCTCGGGTCGCGCATCTCCGCGAAGGTGGGGCCGAAGTACATTTGCCGAGGGTTTAGCCCCCGCAAACACCCCGCGTCAACTGGGGTCCCGATCCTGTATCCTCTGCCTCGGCCGATGGCGGACTACCGCGACCCGCTTCGCGCAGCGCACGCGCGCATCCAGGCGCTCGAGCGCGAGCTCGCCCGCCTTCGCCCGTTCGAGAAGCTCGCCGAGCAGCTCCAGGCCGAGCTCGACCAAGCCCGCCAGCGAATAGCCGACCTCGAACCTGCGAACCTGGGGAACCTGGGGACACGCACCCGGTCTCCAAGTAGCTAAAATCAAACGGGTTCCAGACACAACCGCGCGTTTCGTGCCGCTCGCTCGCCACGCGCGAATCCGGGGACACGCACCCGGTCTACAAGTAGCGACAATCAAATGGGTTTCAGACACAACCGCGCGTTTCGTAGCGGTCAGGCAGCACGCGTGCGGTCTGGCCGCTCGAGCCGCCTGGTCGATTTCGCCAGGTCGGGTGGAGCGTCGTCGGGCCTTCGTTCGGCGGCATCGACGGCGGCCACGAACTCGCGGTAGGCGCGCGAGCGAGCCTCGTCATCGGCGCCCAGAGCGAGATACCACGGGCTCGGAGTGAGAAGGCGCGACCGGATCATCGAGGGGCGCGAGTCCCGGGCGTGGAGCCTGTACGTGCTCCAGAGGTACTCGCCCGGATCCGCCGTGAGGCCGGCGCGGACAGGGTTCAGCTCGACGTAGGCCGTGCAGATGGCGAGCTGCTCGTCGGAGCCGATGCACTGACTGAAGAAACGCTGCTCGAAGAGCTTCCCAGAACCGTCTCGCTGGCGGTTTCGCCGTTGCGCAAAGGGCTGGGCAAAGCGGCGCACGAACGACGACAAGCCCAGGTTGGTCGGCGGCGTCACGATGATGTGGGCGTGGTTGGACATGAGGCATAGCGCGTGAACGAAGCATCGCTCGCGACGGCTCGCGTCTTCGACAAGCTCGGTGAGCCGACGATAGTCGGAGGGGTACGAGCAGATTCGCCGCCGGTTGTTGCCGCGGACGACGACGTGGTGGGGCCAGCCGGGATTCACGACGCGTGCGGTGCGGGGCATGCCCGCGTTGTCGGCCGAATGAGGCCGCAGTTGCGCTGTCCAGTGTCGGAACTGACCAGATCGCGCGGTTGTGTCTGGAACCGCAATGCTGTCGCTGGGTTGGCGATCGGGTGCGTGTCCCCGTATTCTCCGGGCATGGCGATCATGTTGAAGGGCGGGTCGGTTGTGGCGTTCGATCCGCCCGAGGTCGAGGCGCGCGACGTGGTGCTCCGGGGAGCGCACGATGGCGTGGTCGACGTGTCGGGTTGCCTCGTGCTTCCAGGGCTGGGGCTCGCGCATACGCACCTGTACTCGGCGCTGGCGCGAGGGATGCCCGGACCGGTCGGGCCGACGCGCTCGTTCCGCGAGATTCTCGAGCGCGTGTGGTGGCGGCTGGACGTCGCGCTCGACGCCGAGTCGCTGGCGGCCTCGGCCATGGTCGCGCTCTGCGACGCGGCCCTCGCCGGCGCCACCTGCGTCTTCGATCACCACGAGTCACCCGGCTTCATCGACGGGTCGCTCGACGTCATCGCGGAGGCGGCGGAGCGCGTCGGCGTGCGAATCGTCGTGTGCTACGGCGCGACCGATCGGCACGGGCACCGCGACGCGATCCGCGGGCTCGACGAGTGCGTGCGGATGATCGAACGCGTCCGCGCCGCGCCCCGTGGACGGCTGGGAACCATGCTCGGCCTGCACGCCTGCTTCACGGTCACCGACGAGACGCTCTCCATGGCGGCGGACCTGGCGCGCGGTCACGACCTGGGCCTCCATGTCCACGCGGCCGAGGACGCCTGCGATGCGGGCGCCATCGAGCGGCTCGGCCGTTTCGGCCTCCTCGGCCCGCGCACTCTCCTCGCGCATGCGGTGCACGCGACGTCGTCCGAGAAGCAACTGGTGCGCGCGTCGGGGGCGTTCGTTGCTCACAACCCGCGGTCGAACATGCAGAACTCCGTGGGCCAGGCCCGTCTGGCCGATCTCGCAGGGTCGGTGGCGCTCGGCACCGACGGGATGGACGGGGATCTGTTCGCTGAGGCGCGGGCGGCCCACCTCGGGGGCCGCGTGGCGCTCGGTCCGGAGGGCGGCGTCGACGCCGTCGGAATGCTCGCCGCCGGCGCTCGGCTCGCCGAGGCGCACCTCGGTCCGGTCGGTTCGGACGCCGTCGTGGTCGAGTACGATCCGCCTACGCCGCTCGACCGGACGAACGTCGCGGGACACCTGCTCTTCGGGATCACTGCCGCGCACGTGCGAGACGTCTTCGTCGACGGAGCGCCTGTGGTTCGCGACCGCCGCCTCGTGCGCGTCGATGCGGCTGAGATCGCCGCTCGCGGCCGCGAGCAGGCGCTTGCCCTGTGGCGGAGGATGTCGTGAGCGATGTGGGCGTTCAGCGCGACAGGCCGGCTCTTCGCACCGCCTGGTTCATGAGCGGAACGAGCGCGCGCGCCGCGAGTGCGTTGCCCTCGGCGGACGGGTGGCTGTCGGAGCCGTCCTCGCCCGTCGGGTAGCGAAGCAAGCTCGACGCGCTCGAGTCGGTCAGGACGTCGAAGTAGTCGAAGACGACGACGTTGGAGTGAGGGTACCCGTGCAACCAGCCGTCGGGCGACCTGACCCAGTCGTTGAAGCGGCGGGCGATGGCGGCACCTGCGAGGAGGTTCGCCCGATCCGTCTTGGAGCTACCCAGCAAGGTCCTTGCCAGCACCTTCCAAGCCGGCCGGCGAGGCACGGTGGGCGCGATCGGTGGGGCAGTCACGTAGACGAACAGTACCCCGGGCTTCTTTGCGAGCTCGGCGAGAACGGCCGTCATCGTCGCTCGCGCGTTCCAGCCGGTGAGCTCGGGGCCGAGGGGCTTACCGGGCGGAGCTCCGTCGCCGACGAAGCTCGAGTTCGGGAAGCACGACTTGAAGACTACGATCTGGTTGCGCCCCGAGTCGGGGTAGCGGTCGTTCTGGTGCGAGCACGTGAGCACGTCGTCCATCGTGTCGCGAAACTTCGGGAGCCAGTCGAACAGGTCCGTGTCGTGGCCGATTCGACTCCCGTATGAGGCCTCGTGGACCTCGTAGCCATTCTGCTCGAGGTGCGGCCGCAATCCGCCTCCGTTCGGATGAGACCGGTAGATGCAGCAGTCGCCGACATTTCCGCCCACAGGTGCGAGGAGCTGACCCCCGCACGAGTGGTGGATGAACAGGAGCCTGAGCGAGACGGCCGGACGATCCGTCGAGTACGCCGACAGGTCCATCGCAGCTCGAACATCGCACCCCCGTCGCGAACGCGCCAGTCGGACGCCCCTGGTGCCGCGATGCGAAGTGGCTACAGGTGGGAGACGCCGCCAAGGAGAACGGAGTTGTCCAGAGACCTCGAAGCCCTCCTCCCGCGCGCCGACGTCGTGTGCTTCAGCCACGTCCGCTGGGATCGGAGCGGCCGCCAGAGGCGGCTGATGGCGCGCTGTGCCCGCGAGCGCCGCGTCTTCTTCATCGAGGAGCCGCTACGGACCGAGACGGAGAACCGCGTCGACATCTACGAAAGGCAGAAGGGCCTCTTCGTGGTCGTGCCTCGGGTCGTGCGGCACCTCGTGGGCGACGAGGTCCACGCCATACTGGAGAGGCTCCTGGAGAGGCTCGTGGTCGAGCACGACATCTGGAGCTACGTGCTCTGGTACGCAACACCCTCGGCCCTGGCGTACACCCGGAGCCTCGGACCTTCGCTCGTCGTCTACGATTGCACCGAAGACCTCGGAGCGGCGCCGAGGTCGAGCGCGGCCCTCGAGGCCGAGCTGCTCGGGCGCGCGGGCATCGTGTTCACTTCGAGCCAGGCGCTGCTCGAGCGGCTGCGGGCGCGGCATCCCCACGTCCACGCGTTCCCGGACAGCGTCGACCTGGCTCGCTTCGCGAGCGCGCGCCTCTTCGCTCGCGATCCGGCGGACCAGGCGGCGGTCGGCCGTCCGCGCCTGGGCCTGCGCCTCGCAGGCGCCGACCGGGTCGACCTCGGCCTCCTCGAGGGGCTGGTCCGGACACGCCCCAACTGGCACATCATCGGCCTCGGGTCGGTCGCGGAGACGACGCTCCTGCGCGCTCCGAGCCTGCACTGGCTGGGCGCCAAGAACCCCGAGGAGCTGCCGGCCTACCTTTCCGGGTGGGACGTCGCGCTCATCATGAGCGCCAGCACCGACCCCAGGACGACACCAGAGTACCTGGCGGCCGGCCTGCCGGTGGTCGCGACGTCGATCCGCGACGTGGTCCGGCCGTGGGGCGACCTCGGCCTCGTTCAGATCGCCGACCACGTCGACGACTTCGTCCTCGCCGTCGAGGCCGCGCTGCTGTTGGCAGACGACCTCGGCTGGCGCAGGCGCGTCACGAGCATGCTCGCGAGCACCTCCTGGGACGAGACCTGGTCGCGGATGGAGCATCTGATGGGCCTCGCGCTGGCCGCGCGCCGTACGCGAACGATGGGCGCCGGCCGCCCGGCGCGATCGGCGCGGCACCGAGCGCGAACGCCGAGCCCGGTCCGCGGGTGACGGGGCGGCGCGACGCCCGGGATCCCGAGCGGGCGCCGGCGAGTCCGCCAACGGTTCATGCGCTTGTGCTACCGGCAAGAGGGCGGAGGCGCGAGGCGGAGCTGCTACTGCTCCCCCTGCGGAGCCTGCTGGGGCCTGGGACGGGCGCGAGGCACGAGAGCGCGGGCGCGCTGGCGGAGCGGGCGGACCTGCTCCTCGTTGCTGCTCGTGATGCGGAGCTGAACGCGGTTGCCTTCTTCCAGCACGTTGGCGGTGAGATCGGGAAGGCTGAACGGACAGGCCTCGTCCATCGTCGTGCGCATGCTCATGCGACCTTCGTAGCAGCGGACGTGGCGCTCGAGCTCGCTCGCCACGACGTCCCGCTTCATGTGGATGACGATGCCGCCATCGGTGTTCTCCACGCGCTGGATGTTCGCGCGGTCGACGGGACAGGCGTCCATCATCATCTGCGTCATGCCCTGGCATGCGGCGGGCTCGGTCTGCATCGGAGGTGCCTGCTGGGGCATCTGCTCCTGCTCGCCGTATCGCTCGCCCCACTGGCCGCCGCCACGCTCGTGCGGCATCGCCCTCTCCTCTTCCTCTTCCCCCGGACGGGCCTCGACCGTTCCGCCCGGAACGGCGGGCTCTCCTGCCCTCTGTTCGTCGCCGCCCTGCTCTTCGGGCAGGGCCGCGGCCTCGGCGGCGGGCTGTGTCTTCTTGGCGCACCCGAAGACCATGCTGCACGCGATCAGGGCGATGGACCATGCTGACTTCATCAGAATCCTCCTCTCTGGGTGATCTCGGCACTCGGCCGGACCTTTCGGACCTCCGAGCCGCTTGCACGGACCGGCCCGAGAGACTTCCGACTGCCCGGGGAGCTGCAAGCGAGGTGCCGCCGCCCCGGCCAATGGCGATTCGGACCGCCAGCGGGCGACGCCCGTGGCATCCGGCCACGCGCGCCACACTCGCTCGTGGCGTTCCGCTCCTATTTGGCCTTTCTCTTGGAGACGGGACACGGGAATCGAACCCGCCTGCTCTCGCTTTCGCGATCGTGCGCTACCGGGGTTGCAGCCCGGCGGGAGCCCAGCTCCAGTCCCGTCGATGTTTGCATCTAGCGCGGACTCGCGCTCCAGTCCAGCACCCACCATCGATGCCATGAATGCGTGGTATCCAGGCTACTGCTTCAGAATACGCACGAGCGCGCGCGTGGCTGCCGGCAGAGTGACGCTCCCGAGCCGCGCGATCCAGAACGTGCGCCTGACTGGTGTGCCAGGGCATCGCACCAGGCTCAGCCGGCCCGCCGCGAGATCCTCCTCTGCGGCCCTCCGCGAGATCAGGGTGAGCCCGAGGCCCAGGAGGACGCAGCGCCTGGCCGCCTCGGTGCTTCCGACCTGGATGCACGAGCCCGAGGAGCGGGCCAGGATGCTCGCAACCGCGCTTCGCGTCCCCGACCCCTCCTCTCGCACGATCAAGGGAGCATGTCCGACCTCCTCGGCCGCCAATCGGCCAGAGGGCGCGAAGGGGTTGGGCGACGGCCCGACGAGCACGATCTCGTCATCGGCAAACGGCGTGAACACGATCCGCTTGTCACGCACGCGCGCGCCGACGAGCGCGAGGTCGCACTCCTGCGCCTGCAGCGCCGCCAGCGCCCGCCGCGAGTCCGACACGTCCACGCTCACGGTGACGCCAGGGTGAAGCCGCCGCAGCTCGGCCAGGGCCCGCGGGAGCAGGTGCTCGGCGGGGATCGTTGACGCCGCGATCGCGACGCGACCTGCCTCGCCTTTCTCCTGGGCGCGCAGGCTCCCGAGGGCCTCCGCCCGGAGCGAGACGATCCGCTCGGCGTATCGCCGCAAGACCTTCCCCGACGCCGTCGGCCGAACCCGTCCGCCCAGTCGGTCGAGGAGCTTCGTCCCGACCACGCCCTCGAGCGCCTTGATGTGGAAGCTCACGGTCGACTGCCCGACGTGCAGCGCCTCGGCAGCCCGCGTGAAGCTGCCCTGCTCGAGAACGGCCAGGAAGGTCCGAAGCTGGTCGAGCTCCACGCCCGCTTCGTAGCACGGGTTGACAAAAGGAGGGTCGAAGGCTACGAAAACCGAGCCGTTGCGGGATTAACTCAGTTGGTAGAGTGACAGCTTCCCAAGCTGTAAGTCGCGGGTTCGAATCCCGTATCCCGCTCCAGGAAGTCGAGTCGCGGTCGTATAGTCGGGGGGT
This sequence comes from Deltaproteobacteria bacterium, assembly GCA_016190375.1. Taxonomy (GTDB): domain Bacteria; phylum Myxococcota_A; class Polyangia; order JACPQR01; family JACPQR01; genus JACPQR01. The sequence goes on along the minus strand of JACPQR010000176.1, from coordinate 19,565 downwards.
GTCGAGCGGCGGCGTGTTCCCTCGCGGTGGGCCGCGGGCGACCGGTAGCGTCGCTGAACGGCGGTTCTTCGACGCGCTGGTGAACGGGCTTCCGAAGGGTTGGGCGGCGTGGCACTCGCTGCGGCTCCGGACGCGGGAGAACCTCGAGGGAGAGGGGGACTTCGTGATCGCCCTCCCCGACCGTGGGGCGATCGTGGTGGAGGTCAAGGGGGGAGCGATCGAGGTGCGGGACGGAACGTGGCTCCAGAACGGGCGGCCGATGGATCCTCTGCCCCGGGATGCGGGGCATCGGTTCCGCAAGAAGCTGGCCGCGAGGCTCGCGGAGCAGGGATGCCGGACGTGGATCGTGGTAGCTACCGCGTTTCCCGACACCGCCTTCGACCGGGAGCCGTCGCAGGGCGACGTCCGGGGAGCCGTGCTCGGGGCGCACGATCTCGCGTACCTGGCGGAGGCGCTGCCGGCGCTCGCCGAGCGCCTTTTCGCCGGTGCGCCGCGGCCCACGCAGACGCGGTGGATGGGCGCGCTGCACTCGATCTGGGGCGAGACATGGAGACCGCGCTTGTCGCTCGGGTCGCGGGCGCGGCGGCGGGCGGACGACCTGGTCGCCCTGGATCGTGAACAGATCGACTTGCTCGACCTCGTGGACCACAACCCGCGCTTGCTGGTCCTGGGCGGACCGGGAACGGGAAAGACGCTCCTGGCGCGCGAGATGCTGGCGAGGCTCAGGGCGCGCGGGAAGCGTCCCGTCCTCCTCTGCTGGACGAGCGCGCTCGCCCGCGAGCTGCGGGCGTCCGGCCTCGCCCACGCCTGGACCGTGCGCGAGCTCGCGGCCGAGCTGCTCGAGCGGGCGCAGGTCCCGCTGCAAAGCGGTGCGCCGAGAGCGCAGTGGAGCCCGGCGAGCTGGGATCTCGCTCCCCTGCAGGCGGCGGTCGACGCGCTGCCGGTCCAGGCGACCTTCGATGCCGTGGTCGTGGACGAGGCGCAGGACCTGACGTCGAACGACTGGGAGCTCGTACGCGCGCTCGCGGGCGCCGGCCCCATGTGGGCCTTCGCGGACGAGGGCCAGGGATTCTGGGAGGACCGCGCCGTGCCCGAGGGCCTGTTCGGCGCGTCGTTCGCGCTCAAGCGGCGCTATCGCTGCCCCGAGGCGCTGGCCCGATTCGCCGACCTGTACCGCAGGGCGGGCGCGCCGATCGAGCCGCCGTCCGAGCTGCGCGTGATCCGGGCCTCGGGACCCGGCTCGCTCGCAGATCGGGTGGCGCTCGAGATCCGGAAGGCTCTCGCCGACGGCGCCGCGCCCTCGGATCTCGCCGTCCTCTCGCTCGCCGGTCAGACCCGTACGCGCCTCTGCGCGGCTGGCCGGATCGGTGGATGCGAGGTCGTCCGCGCGGACGACGATCGGGCGGCGGAGCACGTCGTCGCCGACACGTTCCTGCGCTTCAAGGGCCTCGAGCGGCCGTGGATCATCGTGACGGAGCTCGATCTCGGGACGACCCGGTACGACGTACGGATGCACATCGCCCTGAGTCGCGCGACGGTGGGCTGCGTGGTCGTCGCCACCTCGGAGGAGATCGCGCGGGACGACCGCCTCGCCGCCGTCGCCGGATCGACGACCTGATCGCCGCACGCGACGGAATGCGCGGTCCTCGTCTGCAACCGCGGTCTCTTCGTTGGGCTGGCGACAGGGTGCGTGTCCTCGCTCGCCGGTACGGGCTCATCGGTGCGAACAGCCCGTCGCTATCGCCATCGCCCGGCACGCCTCTTCCATGGTCGATCGCGTCGCATCGCCCAATCGTCGGACGAGTCGGCGCCGGGACAGGAGGAACGTGTTGTCGAAGTTCGCGACCGACCCGTGAGCCACGCCCGCCTCCCGTCCGAGCCGGACCTCGGTGGCGAGCCCGCGAATCCTGGAGGTGACCGGTGCTCAGATCACCGAATGGAGGAGCGCTCCCATCGGGTCGCGCGAAAGAACCAGCACGGGTCGGCGCTTGTCGCCCGGTACCTCCGCGAACCACACCTCGCCGCGACGTGCCACCTGCGCGGTCATCGCCGATTCCCGTAGATCGCCTGGTAATCGATGTCGTCGTCGTCGAGGTCGAGCTCGACCGGCAGGTCCCCGACGAGGAGCTCTTCCTTGGACAAGGGCGCGCCCGAATAGGCCGCGACGTCCCGCCTGAGCTGCGCGGTGCGGATCAGTCGATCGAGCGCCACGTCGATCGTCTCCGATATCGACCTGGCGTGGATCAGCGCCTTCGCCTTCTGGGCCTTTCGCCGATCGAGCGTGACCGTTGCCTTCTGCCGTGCCATACGACGCATGGTAGTTCCAGGAAGTAGTGCGTGCCTGGGTGCTACCGGCCGAGGCGCGATCGGACGACGCGGGCGATCTCCCGCATCGCCGGGGAGAGGTCGGCGTCGCAGATGCTCTGGACGGTGCCGCTGGCGCCCTCGCGGCGTACGCCGCGGACGAGCTCGACGATGCGGCGCGGCGGGAATGCCTGCCCGAGACCCGGGACGTCGCAGCTCGGCGTGAGGCGCTCGCCCTGCCCTGCGGGGCTTTCGTCGATCACCTCCTGCATCGCTGGATGGTCCAGGACGCACTGGAAGTCGGCGTCGGTCATCCCGCTGAGGTTGCAGCCGGAGTCGGGAGGTATTCCTGCGATCGCTGCGACCACGAGGCGCTCTGGAGCGCACGGGCGGAGTGCCACGAGGTCGCTGACGAACGAGGAGACCGGCTCGACGTACTCATCGCGGTGGTTGAAGCAGCGGAGGTTCAGGGGGCCGAGATCGGTGGAAGTGTCGAAGATGTCGGTCGGGCCATCAGTTCGGATGGAGCAGTCCTCCTCGTCGGTCAGAAGGACGACGGCGAGAACCGAGTCTTCGCGCAGGAAGCCGGAGTTCGCACCCGCCGCGTGGGTAGTCAGCGCCTCGCGGACGGCGGCGAGCTGCTGCTCGAAGCCGCAGCCGCCGGTTCCCAGGATCGAGATGCAGTCGAAGTCGTACTGGAGGGCCTCGGTGTCATCGCCGGTGCTCCAGGAGAGGAAGGTCGGATAGCTCGGGTCGCAGCCGCCGACCAGAGTCGAGGGCTCGTGGAGCAGCATGCCGTCATCGCCGTCGGTCGGCTCCCGGCAGGTCGTGATCGAGTAGCCCGCGGTCCCCATGTCGCTCGAGACGACACCGATGTGGAGGTCCGTCACGGCCACCTCGCCAGGCGTCCCGCCATCGCCGGAGCGATCGACGAGCGTGCTCAGCGCGGCGGTGAACCCCTGAGAGGCACACGACTGCTCCTGCCCCATCGAACTCGAGTTGTCGATCATGAACAGGAGGTCGACGGCAGTGGTCGGTGGCGGCGTCGAGCACGCGCCGCCGTCGGCGGCCTCCGCACCGGCGTCTCGATCCGTGACGGGCGGCTCGCACCCGAGCGAAGCCAGCAGCACGAATACCGGCCACCCGAACGCTGCTGCCGACCGACCGGGCTCGCGAACCATGACGCCCTCCTCGTCGAGGTTCGACGATGCCGGCGATCGATGGTTCGCGCAAGGGCTACTCCGCCGTCGCTCGACCGACGGGCTGGAGGCGGACCACCACGAAACGCGCGGTTGTGCCTGAAACGTTAGTGACTTCAGCGTGTTGGCGATCGGGTGCGTGTCCCCGCCGTTCCCCGCCGTTCCTTTCCGACGGGCCGGAGGCGGATCACCACGAAACGCGCGGTTGTGTCTGAAACGTTAGTGACTTCAGCGTGTTGGCGATCGGGTGCGTGTCCCCTCCGTGCTCCTCCGTGCTACGGTGCGCTGGCGGCATGAAGCTCCTCGTCACGAGCGATCTTCACGTCGAGTTCCACGCGGACGGGGGGCGCGGGCTCCTCGACTCTCTCGACACGTCCGGCATCGATGTGCTCGTCGTGGCGGGCGACCTGGCGACCGGAGGTCTGGTGGGCGAGGCGCTCCGGGCACTCTGCGTGAGATTCCGTCAAGTGGTGTACGTGCTCGGAAACCACGAGTACTACCACTCGTCTCCCGAAGAGGTGGACGAGCGCATGCGCGTCCTCGCAGAGCGCCTGCAGAACCTTCACTGGCTCGACTGCTCGACCGCGGAGATCGACGGCGTGCGTTTCGCCGGAGCGACCCTCTGGTTCGAGGCGGACCCCGAGAACCGCCGCTGGGCGCACATGATGTCGGACTTCTCCGCGATCGCCGGCTTCGTGCCGTGGGTGTACGAGCAGAACCGGCGGGCCGAGGGCTTCCTCGCGGTGCAGGCGCCGCGCTCCGACGTAGTGGTGACGCACCACATGCCGTCGAATCGAAGCGTCGCTCCGCCGTTCGTGGGAAACCCGCTCAACCGCTTCTTCGTGGCGGACGTGGAGGAGACCGTGCGCCGCTCGGGCGCCGCGCTCTGGGTGCACGGTCACACGCACGTCCGTTGCGACTACGTCTGCGGCAAGACGCGCGTCCTGTGCAACCCGCACGGGTACCCCGACGAGGCGACGACTCCGCTCGATCCCCGCCGCGTCGTCGTGGACGTCCAGCCCCGCATTCGGGCTCGTCCGGGATCGCGGAAGCGCCGAGCCTGACCGGCCTTGCAGTCGGCGGCGAGGAGGGGCACGCTCGGCGGCCATGGCTGGGCGAGCTCGCGCGATCGAGGAGCTGCCCGACGGGCTCGTCGAGGAGGTGGAGGCGCGCGTGCGCAGGTCCGGTGCGATCCTCGCGAGCGCGGCTTCTCCCCTGAAGCTGGCGCGCGGGGCGCAGGCGCGCCTCTTCGATGGGCTGGCGCGGCGGGGGCTCGAGCGGACGGGGAGGTTCGTGCGCGTTCCGCTGGCCAAGCAGCTCGAGGATCTGCTCGATCGCGAGCGGATCGTCTCGATATCCCCCCTCTCCGCACTCAAGAAGCGACTCGCCGGGGCCGGACCGGTTGCGGAGGTCAAGCTCGTCGTGGCGGAGCTGGTCTCCACCGGGCGTGCCCGGGTCGTGGTTCGCGACGGCAAGGACCGACTCTCGCGGCCGACCCGGGACGTGCTCTCGGACGGGGAGCTCGGCGTCCTCGCGGAGGTCGCCAAGGAGCTCGGCGCGCTCCTCAAGCGCACACGGGCACGCAAGGGCCAGCCTCCTCGTTCGCTGTGGAGGGCGGATGTGGCGGATTGCATCGGCCGGTTCGATGTCGGGCCGCGTCGAGCCGCGGACTCGCACGAACGGCCGGGGCGGTCGGGCCCGGCCGCCGACCCGGTGGACACGGTGCTCGCGGCGGTGGCGCGCCTCGAGTCGCCGTCGATGCCGCTCGTGTTCATCCCGCGGGTCGCGCGCGCGCTCGACGGCCGCGTCTCGGCGGCGACGTTGCGGGCCGTCCTCGAGCAGGCCGAGCGCGAGGGCCGCCTCGAGCTGCGCCCCGAGAGCGGAGTCGGGCTCCTGACGGCCGAGGAAGCCTCGCTCTGCCCGCGTGCCCCGAACGGCGCCGTCCTCTCCTACGTCCGGCGAACCGAGCGATGAGGGATCCATGTTGACGAGCCCGTTCGACCACGAGCACGCCGATGCCTGGACGAGCGACCTGGTCGATGTCGAGTCCTTGAACTCGCTCGCCACCTCGGCGCTCCTCGATGCAATCGACCTCGTCCGCGACGAGGCCGCGGGCGGGCCGGACGTTCTTTTCGCGAGGAGCTACCTCGTGCTCGGGCCCGCGGGATCCGGCAAGACGCACCTGTTCGCGAGGCTGAGGCGGCGCTGCGGCACGAGAGCGGCCTTCGTCCTCTTGCGGCCGGAGATCGCCGCAGAACCTTCGCCGCGCCTCGTCCTCGCGGCGTGCATGGACGCGCTGCAGCGCAAGGCCATCGGCTCGAGCGACCGGCAGATCGACCTGGTCGTCGGCGCCATGCACGCCCTCGTCACGGGGCCGGGGCTGCGGTTCGCCAAGGCCTCTCTGGACGATCTGCGCGGCGCCGGCGTGGCCGACCGCGAGGTGCTCGTCGGGGCCGCGCTCGAATGGTTCGAGGAGGCATTCCCGGAGGTCGAGCTCGGCTGGCTCGAGCGCTTCCTCAGGCTCCCGTTCCTTGCACCTGCCGATCGCAGGGCCGCGCTCGCGTGGCTGTCGGGCCGAGAGCCGGACGCCGGCCAGCTCGAGCGGCTCCGCCTCAAGGAGCCGCTCCCGGAGGCGAGCGTCTTGCCCGCGCTGAGGACGCTGGCGATCCTCGCGGCCCACACGACTCCAATCGTGCTGGTGTTCGATCAGCTCGAGAACCTCGTCGACGACGACGGGGGCACGGGCCGCATCCACGCGCACGCCAGGCTCGTCTGCGAGCTGCACGACACGGTGCGCGGGCTCGTGCTCGTCCAGATGGCGCTCGACGCGGAGTGGGACCGGCGCATCGGGCCCGCGCTGTCGGATTCCGAGAAGTCGCGCCTCCAGGCGCGGCTGCTCCCGCTCGAGCTGCCGACGCCCGACCAGCGCGCCGCGCTCCGCGACGCGTGGGTCGCCCGTCTCTCCGATGCGGAACGACGCCCCATGCCCTGGCCTTTCGCTGCCGGAGAGTGGGAGGCATGGCGCACGGATCGCGGCGTCACGCCGCGGATGCTCATGATCGCCTGCCGCGAGGCCCTCACCCGCTCGGGCGAGGTCGGCGATCGGAGGGAAGCTCCTCCCGACGAGGTCGACGATCGGCTCGAGGAGCTCTGGCTCGGATGCCTGGCGGCAGCGCGCGCAGAGATGGAGCGCGCCGAGAGTGACGGCCGCGGGCTCGACGCCGAGCGGCTCGCGAGCGGGCTCTGCGTGGCTTTCCGCCTGCTCCCCGGGGTCCAGGTACGGACGCCCGGCGGTCGCGGGCACGGCTTGCGCCTCGAGACGGGGGCGGGCGCCCTGAGCGTCTTCGTCGTCCAGGAAGCGCACTGGAGATCGGCGGCGGCGACGCTCGAGCGCGCCGCTCAGGCCACGCGATCGGGTCCGGTCCTGGCGGTGCGCGAGGCGGCGCGCTCGTTCCCGCCGACCTGGAGGAAGGTGTCGACCTGCCTCGAGAGCTTCCGCCTGCAGCCGGGGGCGCATTGGCTGGAGCTCGCGCCGGCGGAGGTCGCCCGGCTCGTCGGCCTCAAGGAGCTCCTCGCGTCGGCGCGCTCGCAAGATCTCGCGGGCCGGGACGGGCGGCCGATCCCCGAAGAGGTCGTGCGGAGCTGGGCAAGCCGCGCGCTCGGGATCGAGGACTGGTCGAGCGTCGCGGCCGCGCTCGGACGGGCCCTGCCCGAGCCCGAGCGCCCACCGCGGTCGGTGCCGTCGCCGAGCCCTCGGCCCGTTCCTGCCGGCGTCGCGCTCGAGGTCCTCGGCGCGCTGCGTCTGGCCAGCGTGGACCGCGTGGTCCGGGAGGCGCGGCGGCGCGACCCCGAGCTGACGCGCCGGAAGGTCGTGGACGAGCTCCGGGGGCTCGGCGCGCGCGTGCGCTGGTTCGGCAGCGCGATCGTGTGGCTGTCGGAGGGGACGTGAACGCGTCGGTCACCGAGATCCGCAACGCGTTGCGTTGCCCGCGCGTATTCGCGCTCGGGCGGCTCAGGGGCCGGCAGGTCGCGTTCCCGCTCGGCGCCTCGGCGCTCGGCTCCGCGTTCCATCGAATCGTCGAGGCCTTCGCGCGCGCCGTCGATGGCCCGCCGCCGCAGGTGCTCGATCTGGCGCCGGGGTGCGCGACGGAGGCGATCGAGGCGGCCCTTTCGCGGTGGATCCTCGAGCTGGGCGCGCGAGAGCTCGAGACCGATCCCGGCTACGCCTCGATGCCCGCGGAGGTCGACGATCTGGCCGAGGCGTTGCGCCAGCTCGCGGCGTACCTGGCCGCACGGATCGCGAAGGGCGACGAGCCTCCTCGGCGGGCGATCGCCGCGCTCGTCGCCGAGGCCGAGGTGGGGCTCGAGACGACGGTCGAGCTCGACGGCGGCGAGGTCGCGGTGGTCACGGGACGGATCGACGCGCTGTACGCGCCGCGCGACGCGCGAGCCGAGGTCGTCGAGTACAAGCTGACCCACGACTCGAACGAGGAGCTCGATCGAGCTCAGGTCGCGCTTTACCGCTTCCTCTTGTCGCGGAGCCGCGATCTGGACGCCGTGCCGGTGATCCTGCGCTTCAACCCCGGCCTCACGATAACCCAGCTAGCGCGCGAGACCGCGGACGCGCTCGTCGCCGGCCGCCTCGTTCCGCTCCTCGGGCGCATGTCCGCCTGGGTCGAGCGACCGGGCTCGGCGCCGGCCACCGATCGAACCGATCTTTGCCCGGCGTGTCCGGTACGCGCCGAGTGCCGCGAGGTCTACGCGGAGCACCTGACCAGTCGCGACGATCCTCCCTCGAACGCGGCGAGACCGAGGCCGGCGCCCCAGGGCGGCCTGCGTCCGGCGGCGATGCCAGAGCCGATGGCGCCGCGTCGCGAACGGCGCGACGAGGAAGGTCGGGAGGAGGCCGAGGGCCTCCGATCGAAGATCGTCGGGATCCTGAGGCAGCAAGGGGTCGGCTCGCCCCACGCGAAGCCGCCCGTGGTGGGCGCGCGGATAATCCAGGTCGAGGTGTCGGTCGCGGCAGGCTCCATCGGGCGCATCGACCGCGCGGCCAAGGACGTCGTGCACCGGCTCGCCGCGGAGGACGGCGTCACGGCTGCCTACGAGAAGAAGGGCGGCCTGCGCTTCTTCCGCGCGGAGCGGAGGCGGCCTCGCACGGTGGTCCTCTCGGACCTCATCGCGGACAGGGCGGACTGGCTGCGGGAGCGGCCTGGGCGATTCGTGATCGGAGAGGCGGTCGACGGCGAGGTCGTCTGCGGGGACCTCTCCGATCCGTCCTCGTGCCACCTGCTCGTCGGGGGCGCCACCGGCAGCGGCAAATCGGTGCTCCTCAGGTCGATCGTGACGAGCCTCGCGCACTTCCATCCGCCCTCCGCCGTCCGGTTCACGCTGATCGATCCCAAGCGCGTTTCGTTCGGACGGCTGGCGGTCGGGCTCGCCGCGCATCTGTCCGGGCCCGTCTGCCACGACGTGGCCGAGACGTTGCCCGTCCTCGAGGGGCTGGTCGAGCAGATGGAGGATCGCTACCGCATCCTGGAGGAGGAGGCAGTGCAGAGCGTCGTCGAGCTCGAAGAGGTCCGGCAGGGACGGGAGCGGATCCCTCTCGAGGTCGTCGTCGTGGACGAGTTCCAGGACCTCGTGGCGTCGAAGGAGACCCGTGAGCCGTTCATCGCGCTGGTGCGGCGGCTCGGCGCGAAGGCCCGCGCAGCGGGGATCCACCTGGTGCTCGCGACGCAGCGTCCGACCAGGGACAGCGTTCCGGGATCCATCAAGGCGAACCTGCCCGGCAAGATCGCCCTCAAGACCGCATCCGGCCTCGAGTCCCGGATCATCCTCGACCAGGCTGGAGCGGAGTCCCTGCTCGGCAAGGGTGACCTGCTCGCCGACCTCGGGAGCTGGCCGGTTCGAGGCCAGGCCCCGATCGCGTGAGGCGCTCGTCCTGTGGAATGTGCGCGAGGACACCCACGGGAACGGGCCGAGAGCGGTTGTGGGTCCCAGACGTCAAGAATCTCGCCTGGTTAACTGCCTGGTGACCGCTGTCGGTCAGGGGCGAATCCACCCATGGTCGTCGCGTGATTCACAGACTATCCACAAGGTGGAACGACGAGATCCGGCGTCACGGATTCGCGAGCGCGGTCTGGACGATCTTCCGCCTTAGCGAGCAGATCTTCCGATCGACGTTCGTCGTGACCGCCGCGACGGTGAGGTCGAGCCGCACGACCGTTCAGGCCGCCGAGTATCGGCTCGCGAAGGTGGCGAAGACCCGCCTGGACGCCTCGACGATGGTGTGGCGAGGAAGCGAGCACGTGGGCGTCTCGGATCGGGAGCTGACGATCGCGGATGATGCGTTGACGGCGCCGGCCTGGCTGGGCGGTGTGCGTCACCTGGCCGACGTGTTGCGGTCGTACCGCGAGGGCGACGAATGGAACCAGAGCGCGCTGTTGAGGCGCATGGCCCAGGTGAACCGGGGCGTCGCCTACAAACGGCTCGGTCTCCTGACCGAGACGCACGCGCTCGACGCCCCCGACCTCGTCCGCGCTTGTCTCGAACAGCGATCCACCGGAATCGTCGCGGTGGACGCCTCAGTCCGACGGAAGGGCCACATCAGCAAGCGATTGGGACTTCGCGTCAACGTGGACCTCGGGGACGGCCGGCGATCAAGAAGCAGGACATCCTCGACGGCGCTGGCGAGTGGTCGAGGGCCGTCCTCGATAGACTCGGCGGGCCCGGCCAGTTCTGAAGTGGCGTAATCTCGCCTTTCGGGACCCGCTACTTCGGCTTCCGCGCCTTGGGCCCGGGTGATATCGGTCGCTCGCCGACGCTCGCGAGGGCCTGGTCCACGAGGTCCGGCCGCAGATGGAAGCCCTGAGCACGAAGCCGCAATGCGAGCGGCCGGATCTCCCGGACGAGGCCGCGTCGCTTGGCGCTCATGAGCACCCCGATGGTCCCTGTCACTGTCAACCCGAGCTCGCGTGCCGTCTTCCGGGCCCGAGAATCGTCGAGGACGACGATGGAGTCGGGAGTACGCCGCGCGATCTCGATCGCCGACGACTCGCCGAGCCCCAGCCCAGGCAGAACGATCCGGGTGGGGAGGACACCGAACTCCAGGTGACCGAACTCGAACAGGGCCTCGTGAATCGCATCGTCTCGGGCGAGAAGCTCGGCGGACACGTCCGCAGGCACGATGACGCGCCCGAACAGCTCGGCGAGCAGGTGAAGCGCCTCGACCCGCCACAGAGCGATGACCGGGGACGTGTTGGTGACTGCGACGTTCAGTCGCCGTCCCACGGCCGCAGCTCCTCGCGGATCTCCTCGTCGTCCCAGTCGTCCCAGGACCGTTGAGCTTCCCGAAGGAGCCGATCACCGCGCTCGCGGCGGGGGAGAAGGCCCGCAAGCTGCGCTTGGACGAACCTTGCGCCCCGGGACGCGCGCGTGGCCCAGTGAGCCAGCTCCTGCGCGTCAGCGTCCACCGATGCGACCGCCGCGGCAAGATCCGCTTCCCATCGAAGGAACTGCCGGGTGTCGGCGTCGAGTGGCGCATCGGCGCGGAGGAGGAGGGCGCTGTTGACGCTCGTGAGACGCTCCGCGACCTCTGGCGGCAGCCCTTCCAGATCGCGTGCCACGGCTTCGAGGATGACGCCGAAGGACTCCAGTGCGCGGCCGAGCTGATGAACCGCGAACTTCTTGACCTCGTCGACGCCCTCCATCTCGTGCTTCCAAGCCGACCACAGAGCAGGATCGAGCTGCTCGCGGGCGAACGCGAAGAAGCCGGTCCCGAGAGCCTCCATGATCGCCACGCTGGTTCGGGCGAGGTCAAGCAGGAGGCGCTGCTCGTCGTCCGAACCCTCTGCCGGCCTAGTGCGGCGGTATTCCTGGACCACCTCGTCGAGTCGGGAGGCGGCTTCGCGCACCTGCTCGGGAAGAAGAGGGTGCCCCTCCCCTTCGTGGGGAAGTCGGGGAACGACGAGGGCGGCAGCGAACACAATGGTGAGGTTAGCACGTGGGCGAGTGCCAAGCCGATGGCGAGTCGCACAGGATTCGGCGCGTAGGTGAGACAAGCGGACATGATTTCGTCGCCAGCCTGCGGCTCGCGCAGCCGTACTGCAAGCGAGGCACGTGCACGGGCACGCGGCGAGGCGAACGGCGAGGCGAACGCGACCGCGGGGCCGGTCTTCCTTCCGCGCGTCCGTGGTCACTGGATGGTCTCGAGCGACCTCTCGCTCGGGCTGTCGTTCGCGTGGGCCCTGCCGCCGTGGACGATGGAATGCACGCGCGACGGCGGCCCCGGGGGATGCCAGGACGATGCGGGCAGACCGGTCGGGGAGCGTCCCTCGTTCGCCCTCCTGGTGGTCGAGGCCGAGATCGGCGCTTGATTCGCGGCCTTTTCGCACGGCGAAGAATGCCGGCGTCACGGATTCGCGAGCGCGGTCAGGACGATCTTCCGGACGGCGATGCGAAGCTCCGTCAGGACCGCGTCGGGCGGGCGGGGGCCCGTCGTGTGGCCGTCGCGGAGGAAATCGACGATCGGCTGCGGCCGCTCGCGGCGTGCGCCCACGGGGAGCGGTCCGTCCGTGAACCAGATGACCGTGTAGCCCCAGAGCGATACCTCGTGGGTCAGCCCACCCTCGGCCGGCCAGCGCCACTGGCGCGGGGGCGGCTGTTGCGAGACCGCGCCCGCGAGCGCCGCGGGGCTGAGCCCGGCGGCTCGAGCGGCGAGCGCGACGTCGGCGGCGCTCGGATCGGGACCGGTGGGAGCCTGCTTGGGCTGCTCGACCCTCAGCTTCGCCGGCTCGCCTCGGGTCAGCAGATCGATGAGCTGATCCTCGGCGATCGGCTCGCCGTCCTTCAGCGTCCGGGCACCATCGCCGTGAACGCGCACCCACGTGAACACGCCGGGCACGTCGAGCGAGATCTCGAGCGCGCCGCTCCTGGCCTCGGCAACGAGCGTCGCCGGCTCGGGCTTCGCGGCGGCCGCGATGAGCCTGAGCGACTGCACGAGCCCGCCCTCGATCGACTGGACCGCGAGACCGGCGCCCGAGGCGGTGGCCCAGAGCTCGCGGAGCACGACGGGCTCGAGGCAGCGGGTTCCCGTCTCGAGCCGGTCGCCGTCCAGCTCCGCGTTGAGCGTGACGCGGCCGAGCCGGACCATGAGCAGGCGCCGCGCCGCGTACTGGGGCCTGACCAGACCGATCCGGCCGTCCATGAAGTCGCGGCGTAGCTGGGCGAACCGCTCGTGGATGGAGCGCAGCCGGTCGAGCACGGCGGGCGGCACGGGCTCGATCCGGTACTCGGGGTCCGTCACGACCTTCGCCACCACCTCGCTCGCGACCGGCTCGACGATCGCGATGAGCGCGCCGGTGGCGGAGGCCGGATCCTCGGGCTTGATCGATTGCCACCCGTGCTCCGGGTCGCGCCGGAAGGCGAGCGGGTATCTGGCGTGGCGAACCCAGTGGGTGCCGGTCTGGAGCGCGGCCTGCGCGTCGCGGCCGCTCGAGACCAGGGCCGCGAGCGCATCGCGCACCGCCGGAGGCAAGGACGCCATCGGGCGGGTCTCGACCAGGCAGCTTCCGTCGCCGAAAGCGCGCCCGCGAAGGACCTCTCGCAGCTCGGCGGCCGGCCGGACGCCGCGCTCCGGGCCGAGAGCTCCGGTCGCGGGATCGAACCAGGCGTCGATCCACGTCCCGTCGACGACGCACACCAGGGGCTCGAAGCCCTCGCGGTGCCGGCTCTCGTTGGGCAGCGCGGGCAGGTAGATCTCACCGCGCTCGAGCGCACCGGCTAGCTCGTCGGGCGCATTCCTGCGGCGTGGATCCGGCGGCGGCGGCGGAGCGAGGCGCTCGGCGAGATCCGCGTGGTCGTGCGCGCGGGCGATCGCGGCGACTGCCTCTCGCAGCTCCTCGGTCGGGCCGAGACGGAGCAGCGCCTCGACGATCTCGCGGGTGCCGTCGCTCGCGGCGCGGTGCAGCGGCGTCAGCCCGCTGTCGTCGGCCACGGACGGGTCGAGACCCTCGAGCCGCTCCGCCCGATCGAAGAAGTCGGGGCGGCCGCTCTCCACGGCCTCGTGCAAGACGGTCTTGCCGGACTTCGTCCGGGCCTCGAGCGGCGCTCCCCGGCGGCGCATCTCGTCGAAGAGCGCTCCCTCGCCGAGCCCGGCGGCGAGGTGCGCGGGCATCTCTACTTCCTCGTCGGCCAGCCGGAGGTCGCTGCCCGCCTTGATCAGCGCGAGCGCGGTCGCACGGAGCTCGAGGTAGCGGAGGTGCTTGCGCATGAAGCGCCGCGAGACGAGCTTCTCGCCGGCCGCCGAGAGCCATGCCTCCCGGCCCTCGCGATAGAAGCGCATCTTGCCGTTGCGAATCTCGTACGCGACCGGCTGCTCCTCGATTCGACCCTCGGAGCGCCAGTGGTCGACGCGGTCCCTGAGCATCGTGCGGAGCGTATGGTGGAGCGCGGTCCGCCCGCGAGCGTCGACCGCCTGAAGCGAGGCGCCCTTCTCCAGCATGTGCAGGACCACCGCCTTGTGGCCGTGCATGGCGGCGTAGTGCAGGGGCGGCGCGCCGAACTCGTCCAGCGCCTCCAGGCTGGCGCCGCGATCGACGAGCGCGGCAACGGCCCGGTCGGCGCCCTGGGCCGCCGCGGCGTGCAGCGCCGTACCCTTCGCCCTGGAGCGACCTTCGAGGCCCGCGCCCCGATCGACGAGGCGTCGGACGATCTCGTCGCGGTTCTTCGAGGCGGCGACGGCGAGAGGGAGGTACCCGCGCGGGTCCGCGGTGTTCGGATCGGCGCCGGCGTCGAGCAACGCATCGATGATCGCGATCCGGCCGTCGAAGCAGGCGTGACTGAGCGCGGTCGACTCCTCGTCGGTCGATCCGGGATCCGCGCCCGCGGCGAGGAGCTTCTCGACGGTCGCGGCGTTCCCCCGGCGGACGGCCTCGACGAGCGGGCGCGAGCCACGGACGCGCGGGCGCTTGCGCCGGTCGCCGCCGCCGCGTACCTCGACCGTCACCCCGCGTGCGGTGAGCGCGGCGATCGCCTGCTGGTTCTCGGGGCTCTTGGCGTCCTGGACTGCGTCGAGGAGGAAGTGCTGGAGCGCCGGCAGGCCAAGCAGCGCTTCCACGTCGAGGGCGCCACCCAGCAAGGAGAACCGTTCGAGCTTCGAGAGCGCCGCGAGGGGCGCGCAGTCGTCGACCCGCCAGCCGCCCCTGAAAGTGAGGCTGCGCAGCCCGGTGAGCGCGCCGATCCCCTCGAGAGACGTCACGTCGAATGTCCCGTCCTCGCCGTCCCAGCGCGGCCAGACGTCGTGGTGAACGGAGTTGCCGCCGTCCCACTCGAGCTTCTCGATCCGTGCGGCGACGTCTGGCGGGAGCCGCGTCGCGAGGAGCTTGCGACGCACCCGGAGATCGAGCCTGGACGCGTCTTCCGGAATCTTCGGCGGCTCGGGGGCGACGCCGAGGGCTCTCATCGCCTCGAGCACCGTGAGCGCGAGGTTGGGGTCGGGGAAGAGGTCCTTCAGGGTCGGAGCTCGCGTGGCCATACGGCCGTGGAGGCTATCTCATCCCCGTTCCGTGGGCGCCGAGGAACGCACTCAGGCAGACGGGGGACGGGGCGGAGCCACGAGGAGGTACACGGTCGCGGCCAGGGGCAGAAGGAACATGGCAGCTCCGCAGGCAGCCAGGTTCATCGCCTCCGAGATCCCCTGCGCCAGGGCGGCGGCCTTTCGTGACGGATCGACGCCCGCGACGTCGGAGAACGCGCGCGACATCGCCGAGAGGTACCCGACGACGATCGTGACGATCACCGCGACCGCCGCGATGGCGCTCCGAGCGGCGTACCGGCGAGGCCGATCGGATCGACGGCCCCCGACGAAGGCGAGAACGGACACGACGTTCGCCAGGAGGTGGACGAGGCCAACGATCCAGGGAAGGGTCCCGGCTGGCACGGGACGCGAGTATGCCACGTCTCGTGTGCCCTTACTCCTCGTAGGATTCGTCGTCGGCGAGAGGCTGGCGGGTCGCGAGGTATGCTTCGTCGAGGCGGGCGAGCGTCTCGGTGTCGCGGCCGGCGCGGTGGGCGCGGATGAACGCGCGAGCGAGCGATAGACGGAGGTCGAGCGAAGAGCGGATGATTCGCGACGGCGAGCAGCGCACGACGGGGCGGCTGTGCGTCACGTCGTCGTGCGAGGGCGCCGACACGCGCATCGTGTCCTCCGTCGCGATCGAAGCGGACATGCACGGGGACGCAGCAACCGCCGTGCCATCGACCCGTGCGCGATCGACTGACCGTTTTCGCGATGGGCCGCGGGCACCTGGACACCGTGGCGCGGCAAGGAGCGCACGCGTGACATCCTGGCCACGCACGCGAGCGCGCGGATGTCGAGCTCTCCCTACTGCAATGACGCGAGTCGTTCGCGCGTCAGACGCACCCTCGCCGCGGCGCTCTCGTCACCTCGAGCTTCGAGGTACCGTTCGTAGTCGGCGAGATCCTCGTTTCGCCAGGCGGGCAGGTCCAGGAGCGCGCGGGCTCGGGCCCATTCGGCTCGATCGCGACAGAGAAGCGGTCCGGGGCCGCCGGTCAGCGCCTGCAGCACTATCCGCACCGGCTCCGCGGAGAACGCGACCGAGAGCTCCGCGAGTATCCTCCGCTCGCGCGCGCCGAGGGCGTCGTCGAGTGCCCCGGCCAGCAGCCGGTCGGCTACCCTGCGGACGAAGTCGTCATCGAGCGCCTCGTGCAGCGCCCTGGCAAGGGCATCCGCGAGACCCGCCCGCTCGACCGGCGACAGCTCGGTCGGCTCGGCGCCCGCCAGGCCACGAGACTCCAGGGCGCGATCGAGCGAGCAGGCGACCCAGAGGTACTCGTCGAGCGTCAGGAGCGGCGGGGCATTGCGTCCGAGCAGCTTTCGTCCGCACCTGGTCACGATGCGGGCCAGGTCGCCCTCGTCCAGCACGGGCCCGAGTGGAGAGGAAGCACGTGGTGACATGGATCCGATCCCTCCCTTTCGTCCAGCATCTCAAGCCACGTGTCGCCTGTGGGATTCAACCGAAAAGGAGCCCACATCCGCGTGGCGGGGCCGAGGGGGCGCGCCTTTTCCGTTCGTCGTCGCCGCGCTGGACCGGTCAGAAAAATCGCCCTCGTCCCGCCTGGCCACGCGTCGTCCCCGCTGCAATCACAGGTTGCCCACATCCGGGCTCGGGGGACCTCGGGGCCGCCGCAGGCGGCCCCGAGGTCCGGCGTGCCATGGCATGCGGGTCCCGCGGCCGGCGTGGCGGCCGCGGGGCCACCCCCGCCCGCCGAGGCGCGCGCCAGCGGCGGCGCGATCAGAGGTGGCGCTGGAACCAGGCGGTCGCCAGGCGGGCGACCTCCTCGAGCGCGCCCGGCTCCGGGAAGAGGTGGGTCGCGCCCTGAACGACCTCGATCCTCTTGTCGGAGCGGATGGCATCGAGGGCGTGGCGGTTGAGCTCGAGGACGACGTCGTCCCGGCCGCCGACGATGAGGAGCGTCGCGGCTCTCACCTTGTCGAGCGATGGGCCCGCCAGGTCGGGACGACCTCCGCGCGAGACGACCGCGCGGACCCGCAGCGGCTGCCGGGCGGCGGCGACCAGCGCGGCCGCCGCGCCGGTGCTCGCTCCGAACAGCCCGAGCGGCAGGCTCGCGGTGTCGGGCTCGCGCGCCAGCCAGTCGGCGGCACGGATGAGCCGGTTCGCGAGGAGCGTCACGTCGAACCTCAGCCTTCCCGTGTGCGCGTCGGTTTCCTCTTCCGCCTCGGTGAGCAGGTCGATGAGGAGCGTCGCGAAGCCGGCGTCGCCGAGGAGCCCCGCCACGTAGCGGTTGCGCGGGCTCAGGCGGCTCGATCCACTTCCGTGAGCGAAGAGCACCACGCCCCTGGCGCGATCCGGGATCGACAGATCGCCCTCGAGGGCCACCCCATCGACACGAACCCGAACCGGCCGGCCAATCATGGAAGAACGACGTGCACGAGCCGTGCCGGGTCGCGGTGCCGATCTACGCGGACGAGAAAGTTCCGGCCCCGACGAGGGTCTTGCGATGTCACGAGCACGGATCACATTGGCCTCGTGCGTCGCGCTACTCATACGCTGGAGGAGCACACGGGTGAGGTGAAGCTCCGGGTCGAGGCGGGGACGATGGCCGAGCTCTTCGCCGAGGCGGGCCGTGCGCTGGCGGAGGTGATGGGGCAGCCCGGCGCTCCGTCGCGAATGGAGCCTCAGAGGATCGCGGTGCAAGCGAGCGACCGGGAAGCGCTCCTGGTCGAGTGGCTGAACGAGCTGGTCTTCAGGTCCGAAAGGACCGGGGAGCTGTTTCCCGACCTCACCGTGGATGAGATCACGGACCGGGCGCTCAGGGCGACCATTCGCGGATCCGAGGTCCGCGAGTCGAGGAGCCAGGTGAAGGCGGCGACGTTCCACGCGCTGCGAATCGAGGAGGGACCCACGGGGCTGACCGCCACCGTGGTGCTCGACGTGTGAGGACATGACGCTTCCGAGAGTTCAACGGGCGGGCGACCTCGTATACGAGATTCCGCGCTCCGAGCGCGCCGACATGCGCGTGCCGGCCAGGATCTTCGCGGACGCGGATCTCATCACGCAGATCAGCCGCGATCGCAGCCTCGAGCAGCTCGCCAACGTCGCGACGCTGCCGGGCATCGTCGAGGCCGCGTTCGGCATGCCGGACATGCACGAGGGATACGGGTTCCCGGTGGGCGGTGTGGCGGGCACGGAGCTGCCCGACGGGGTGATCTCGCCCGGCGGGATCGGGTTCGACATCAACTGCGGCGTCCGGCTCCTCGTCTCGGAGCTGACACGCGAAGAGGTCGCGCCGAAGCTGACGGAGCTCGTTCACGATATGAGCCGCAGCATCCCGACGGGCTTCGGCCGCGGCGGGCGCTGGGTGCTGTCGTCGAGCGAGATGGACCACGTCCTCGAGGAGGGCGTGCCGTACCTCGCGCGCAAGCACCGGATAGGCACCGAGGCCGACCTCGAGTCCATCGAGTCGGGAGGCTGTCTCGAGGGAGCGAGCGCGAAGCACGTCTCGGAGCGCGCGAAGGCCCGCGGGCAGGACCAGCTAGGCTCGCTCGGCAGCGGCAACCACTTCCTCGAGGTCGAGGTCGTGGACGAGGTGTTCGACGCGAAGGCCGCGAAGGCGTTCGGTCTGGAGGCGAACCGGATCGTCGTGCTCATCCACACGGGCTCGCGAGGCCTCGGGCATCAGGTTTGCTCCGATCACGTTCGCATCATGGACCAGGCTCAGTCGCGGTTCGGGCTCGCCCTGCCCGACCGACAGCTCGCCGGCGCTCCCTTCTCGTCGCCCGAAGGGCAGGCGTACTTCGCCGCGATGTGCGCCGCCGCCAACTTCGGCTGGTGCAACCGGCAGACGATCGCCCATCGCGTTCGCGACGTCTTCGCCCGGTTCTTCCCGAAGGCCGAGCTGAGGGTCCTGTACGACGTCGCCCACAACACGGCAAAGGTCGAGGAGATCTCCGGCCGGAAGCTGTGCGTGCACCGCAAGGGAGCGACGCGTGCGTTCGGCCCCTCGAGCGGAGAGATCCCGGCGGAGCACCGCGGGGTCGGACAGCCCGTGTTCATTCCGGGGAGCATGGGCACGGCGTCGTTCGTGCTCGCCGGGACCGATGCGTCGCGAGATCTCGCGCTCTCGAGCTGTTGCCACGGCGCGGGCCGCTCGCTCTCCAGGTCCGCCGCAAAGCGCCAGGTGGCCGGCCACCTCCTGCGCAAGGAGCTCGAGGAGCGCGGAATCGTCGTGCGCTGCCCGTCGAACTCCGAGCTCGCCGAGGAAGCGCCGAAGGCCTACAAGGACGTCGAGCGCGTGGTCGATGTCGTCCACCGGGTCGGGCTGGCTGGCAAGGTCGCGCGCCTGCGGCCGCTCGGCGTCGTGAAGGGTTGAGAGCGTGGCCGCGCGGCCGGCGTGGCTCGGATCATGCCCATCCGGTTTCTTGCCAAGCCGGGATCCGGACGGGCAGGGATTGAACAGGCGACAGGCGACAGGCAGCCGGCGACGGGCAATTCCGGACCCGGATGAGCAGCGCGTGCGTCC
>JACPQR010000172.1 GCA_016190375.1 Deltaproteobacteria bacterium | reverse complement strand
TCGACGGAATCGAGGTGGTCGCGTCCTTCATCTGCTTCGCCATCCCGCTGTCGCGCTTCTCCACCTTCTCGATGATGGGCGCCATCGCCTCCACGAGCTGCATGGCGACTTCGAGCGCCTCGAACGAGCTCATCGCCGGATCCTTTCTGCCGTCCCCCGGGGGGCGCGGCGTGTCGTTTGCCCCATCCCAGCGCAGCTCCCGTGCCCGCGCGGTCCTCCGGGTGGGCACGGGAGGTGCGCTCCCGGGGGAAACGGCACGCCGCGCCCCCCGGGGGACGGCCACAAGCGCAACTCGTTCGAGGCGCTCGAAGTCGCCATGCAGCGAGCGTTGCACTCAGGTTCACCACGGGCAGCGGCGTCGCGTGGACGACGCTCTCGGCCTCGGTCTCGGCTTCGGCTTCGGCCTCGGCTTCGGCTTCGGCCTCGGTCTCGGCTTCGGCTTCGGCTTCGGGTCGGCTCCGGCTCCGGTCTCGGCTTCGGCTTCGGCTTCGGTCTCGGCTTCGGCTCCGGCTTCGGTCTCGGCTTCGGCTCCGGCCCCGGGTTCGCTCCGGTACGCTCGGCGCGTAGCTCGCCCGCATAGTTCCCGCGGCCGGCCCCGTCCACGGACCGTCAACCATGTCCGTCGACTGCGCGTCAACCATGTCCCTGGTCTGAAGTGTCAAGGATGTCCCTGTCCGCACCCGCACCTCGGGCGCAAATAGACCGTCAGCCGGCACTCGCGTGACCCCCGACATGCGGCCGAATGTCAGGACCGAGAGCGCTGTGCGCTCGCACCCGTCACGGCGCATGCAGCTCGGGACTGTTTGGGGTCCCAAGAGCATGCGCCGTGACCGGCGCTATCGTCATCGACAGGCCAAGCTGCACCCGTAAGCGGGGTGAATGGGCGCGACGGGTCGCCATGGCGGCGCAAGATCCGCGGAAGCATGACGGAAGTTCCGCCGAATTCTGCACCGCGATGTGGGGCTCGAGCTGCGCCACCGGTGTTCACCGCCGGGTGCACTCTGGAGCAGCTTCGGCTCGGCTCCCGGGGCTCGCCGGGGAAGGCCCGGAAACGGACAGGGTTCGTGTGGCGGCACAGCCGATGCTCTCCGGACGGACGGAGGAGGGAATCATGAGCGTGTCGAGCGGATGGAGCCCGAAGCGGGGTGCGTCCCCCGTCGAGTTCTGGCGCCGGCGAGGGACCAGGACGAGGTCCTCCGCTGATCGGCGGTTTCCGGATCAACGTGTGCTGTGCCTGGCGCCGTTCCTGCTCCTGGCCGGCTGTGTCGGGGGACCCTCGGACGAGCGGGAACGGGAACGGGAACGGGTGGACACCGCGATCCTGAATGGTGCGGTCGACCGCGGCGATCCCGCCGTGGTCTACCTGGAGATCGGCTATGGGTCCTGCACCGGCAGCGTCATCGACCCCCGGCTCGTGCTGACCGCCAAGCACTGCGTCATCGATGAACGCACCGGCAGGGCCGTGAGCCCGCGAAGCATCGAGGTCTACACGGGCCTGAACCCGTCTGCCGGCGACGGGCTGAGAGTCGCCTCCGCGGGCGACATCGCCGGCGTGCGGCTGTTCGATGAAGGCTGGCGCCTCGACGGCGTGGACATCGCGCTCCTCGAGACCGGCGCCGACCTCGCGAT
The DNA here is from genome assembly GCA_016190375.1 of Deltaproteobacteria bacterium. Taxonomy (GTDB): domain Bacteria; phylum Myxococcota_A; class Polyangia; order JACPQR01; family JACPQR01; genus JACPQR01. The sequence goes on along the minus strand of JACPQR010000172.1, from coordinate 12,000 downwards.
CGCGCCCCTGTCGTACTCGAGGAACGAGAGCTATCCCGCGCCGGGCGATCCCGTCGTGTCCGTCGGTTACGGGCAGTACGACGACTGGAGCTCCGACGGAAACAAGCGCCGTGGCTCGGGCGTCGTGCAGGACAACTACGGCAACGAGATCGAGACGACGCCCATCACCTGCTATGGCGACTCGGGCGGCCCGTTGTTCGACGCCCAGGGCAACGTGATCGGGATCACGAGCCGCGGCACGTCCGGAACCTGCTCCCGCGGCAACGACATCTACACGAACGTCGGCCACTTCGCCCGGTGGATCTCGCAGTTCGCGAGCGCGCCGGTGGATCCAGGGGATGACCCCGGCGGCACGTCGCCCCACTCCGAGACCTTCACGGGGCGGGTGGCTCGCTCACCCGACAGCGAACGCAATCGGCTCATCCGGACGGCATCGGACGTCCCCTCGAACGCGCGCAACATCGCCGTCCGGCTGACCGGCGACGCCCGCGACGCGGACCTGTATTGCCGCTTCGGCCAGGATCCAACCATCTCGGTGTACGACGCCAAGTCGGATGGCAGTCAGAGCACCGAGGAGTGCCGCTTCGACGCGCCGGTGCGCGCGGGCGCACTGCACGCGAGGGTCCGGGCCTACTCCGGCACGATCGACTACCGCGTGGAGATCACCTGGGACGAGTGACCGACCGGGCGGCCGGGGTCCCTCGGCGTCCCGACGGCCGCGCGCGACGGCGCCGCAGCCAGCCGAGGCCCAGGCCGCCGCCCACGAAGAGTGCGCCCGCCGACGGGCTCGAGCGGCCGCCGGCGCAGCAGCCGCCGGTCGCGGACCCGTCGGCGTCGGCGTCGACGTCGACGTCGAGGTCGGCATCGGCGTCCGAATCGGCGTCGGCATCGGCGTCCGCGTCGGCGTCCGCGTCGGCGTCCGTGTCGGCGTCCGTGTCGGCGTCCGTGTCGGCGTCGGCGTCGCCGCCGCAGTCGAAGCGGAGCCGGCGGGTCTCCGACCAGGGACCCGTGGCCGAGTCGTCGTCCGAGGCGCGTATGCGCCAGTAGAAGACGTCGGGATCGGCGGGCAGGTCGAGCTCGAGGTCGATGGATTCGGCGTCGGGCGGTGGGTCGACGGGGATGAAGGCGATGACGTCATCGAGCGCCACGTCCTGGTAGACCTCGAAGCGGTAGGTCAGCTCGTCGCCGGGGACATCGGCCGCCAGAGATGCGCGGAGCGTCACCGTGCGATCGTCGAGGCAGGCGCCGTCGGCCGGGGCGACCTGCCCGGGAGCGCCCGGGGCGACGTTCAGGACTTCTACCTCGGTCAGGGCCGTGGCCGACCGGCCGGCCTCGCTCCGGACACGGAGCGCTACCTCGAGCGCCGAAGGGCCATCGAGATCGGCCGCGGACAGGATCGGGTCCTCCTCGTCGGAGTCATCGAAGTCGCCGTCGTCATCGAGGTCCCAGGCGAACGTCAGCGCGGTGCCGTCCTTGCTCGTGGCCGTCGCGTCGAGCCGAATCTCACCGCCCTCGTCGACCACGTATCCCGCCCCCGCATCCACGGTCGGTCTCAGGCCGCCGCCTCCGCAGACCCATTGCACCGCCTGGACGAGGAGCATCTGGACGTTCGCGTCGGTGAAGGGGGTGTAGGCGTCCCAGTTGCCGGCGTGGCTGAAGTTGACGATGCGGCCCTCGCCCCACTCTCGCGCGCAGACGGCGTCGTGGGCTCCGTCCCGGGCCAGCACCTCGATGCCGTCGCCCACGTCGCAGAGCCCCTCGTTGAAGCCCGCCGAGAAGGAGAACCTCTCGGGCAGCCCCTCGGTAACCGGGTGGACGAGGCCCGCTTCGGTCAGCGCGTACTCGTAGGAGCCGACGTGGGCGCCCGTCCGGTTCGTGATGATGAGCTCCGGCATGTCCAGCATCGTGCGGGCCTCGTCCTCCTCGTAGGCGTTCCACTCCATGCCCACGAAGCCGCCTCCGTTCTCGACCCAGTCCTCGAGCGCCCGCTGGCCCGCCGCGGGCATCCCGGTGGCGTAGGTCTCGCCGTTCAGGTGCAGGACCGCGCAGTAGTCCTCGGGGCTGGGGTCGCCGTCGTAGGCGCTCTCGAGGCCCGGCGCGACGGTGACGAGCAGGCCCGCGTCCTCGAGGGCGGTCTCGACGGCGGCGGTGTCGCCGTCGGAGAGCACGAGGACATCCTGCGCCGCGGCCACGCCCGGCAGGAGCACACACGACGCGAGGGCGAAGCCCCGAAAGCGCATGGGCGCGGATGGTATCAACCGTCACGCCGCTATCAAGTCACCCATGTTACCTTCCAGCCCATGGTGAGCGGCCCGACCCGTGGACGTACCGGCGCGCCCGACCCTCTGGCAGCCGCGGTCGAGGCCGTTCGGACGACGCCCGATCGTGAAGACGCGTGGAAGCACCTCGAGGACATCGCGAGCTCCCTGCAGAAGCCCGACGACGTGGCCGCGCTCTATCGGGAAGTGCTGCAGAAGGACCTGCCACCCGTGCTGGCGGGGTCGCTGGGGAAACGCGCCATCCGCTTCCACGAGGAGTGGTTCGGCGAGACGCACCCGGGCCTGATCGACGTGCTCCTCAGGTCGCTCGAGGTGGAGCCCACGTCGGAGTGGGCGTTCGAGCGGCTGACGGTCGTCCTCACGGTCTCCGAGCGATGGAGCGATCTGCTCGCCGCCTACGACCGTGCGCTGGCGGCGTCGCTCCCGCCGGGGCGACGGGCCGCGCTCCTCGGCGAGGCCGCGAACGTCGCGAAGGACTTCGCCGGTCAGCCCGACCGCGCGATCGGCTACCTCAAGCAGCTCAGGGCCCACCAGCCCGCGGACGCCCAGATCGCGGCCTCGCTCGAGCGGCTGCTCGAGCGCCAGGAGCGCTTCGGCGAGCTGATCGATCTGTGGAGATCCCGCCAGGAGGAGCTGGGACCCGAGGACGCCGACTCCAACCGCGAGAGGACCGCGACGTGCCTGGTCGACAGGCTCGCGGATCCACTGGCCGCGCTGGGCGAGATCGCCCTTCTGTCCAGCGACTCCCGCGCCATCGCCCTGCTCGAGCGGATCCTGGGCCTGCCCGGCGCCTCACCCGAGGTGCGTCACGGCGCGCTCACGGCTCTTCGTCGCCGCTACGAGGCCGTGGGCCGGACCGAGGACCTCGTGCGCGTGCTCGGCCTCGCCGCGTCGGTCGCCGAGGGCGACGAGAAGCTGGAGCTGCACCGCGAGGCCGGCGAGCGCCTCGTGGCGCAGGGCCGCGGACAGGAGGCGATCGAGCACTACGACGCGATCCTGGCGCAGGGCCCCGAGCCGCAGGAACAGCTCGCGGCCGCCAGGAGGCTGGGCGAGCTCCTCGAGGACGGCCCGCGCAGGCTCGCCGTCCTCGAGCGTCTGGCGAGCATCGAGCCTCGCGCGGCGGACCGGCGGGCCTCGCTCGGACAGGCGGCCCGGCTGGCGGGCGAGATCGGCGAGGTGGATCGCGCCCTCGAGAGCTGGCAGAAGCGTCTGGACGCCGACCCCTCGGACGTGGAGGCGCTCGACGCGATCGTCTCGCTCCACGACCGCGAGAAGCGGTGGGAGCCGCTCGTCGAGGTCCTGCGGCGGCGCGCCACGGCTCGCGGGCGATCCCCCGAGCAGCGCGCCGATCTCGTCCGCATCGCCGCGATCCAGGCGAACGAGCTGGACGCCGTCGGACCCGCGATCTCCACGTGGCTGCAGGTCGTTCAGGCCTACGGCGACGAGCCTGCTTCGACCGACGCGCTCACCGACCTCTTCGCCACCGCCGCCCGATGGGACGACCAGTCGGAGCTGCTCGACCGCGCTTGCGGGGCGGACTCCGCCCGGCTGCGCGACCTCCTGGTCCGGCTGGGCGACGTCAAGCGACAGCACCTCGCGGCACAGGACGACGCCGTGGACTCCTACCGCCGGGCGCTGGACATCGATCCGCGCGACAAGGAGGCGCGGGCGGGCCTCTTCGCCCTGCTCGAGGTCGAGTCCTGCCGCGCGAAGGCAGCCTCGGCGCTGGCCGGAGCCGCGGCGCGGACCGAGGACTCGGCGCTGTCGTTGAAGATCGCGCCCACCCGGCTCGCGGTCGCGGCCCCTGGCGAGCGTGCCGGGCTCCTCCGTGAGACCTCGAAGCTCGAGGAGCAGTCCGGCGACGCGGGTGCGGCGCTCAGGTCCGCCGCCGGGGCGCTGGTCCTCGCCCCTCCGGACGAGGCCGCGCTCGCGGACGTCCTTCGCCTGGCCGAGTTCACGCTGGAGTGGTCCGTCGCCGCCGAGGCGATCGGCGAGGCGGCCGCGGCCGCGGAGGCGCCGAGGGCCTGCGAGCTCCGCGCGCTCGAGGGCTCGATCCTCGAGAAGCACCTGGACGAGCCCGCGAGGGCCCTCGGCGCCTACTCGGCCGCCGGGCCGAGCGCCGCGGATGCCGTGGTCCGGGTCGCAGCCCGCGCCGGACAGTGGGAGACGGCCGCGCGGGCCGCCGTGGCCTCGGCGCGGGCCGCGGGCCGCGTGGACCCCGCGGTGCTCGAGCGGCTCGAACGGAACAAGTCCAAGGCGGCCTGGGAGAAGCTGGCGCGGGCGACGAGCTCGGCGGTGGCCGAGGCGCGCGACCTCGAGGCGTCGGCCGCGCGGGATCTCGAGACGCGCGTGGCCGCGTGGCACCGCGATCGACTGGCCGATCCCGTCGCGGCCCAGGTCGCGCTGCAGCGCGCCGTCGGCCACGACGGGCGCCACGTCCCGACGCTGCAGCTCCTCGCGGACCTGCAGCGACGCACGCCCGGCAGGCCCCTGCACGACACCCTCCTGTCGCTGGCGGACGCGACGGCGGGCGACCTCGATGCGCTCCGCGAGGCGGCGGCCATCGCTCTCGAACGGCTGGGCGACGCCGAGCTGGCTCGTCGCGACCTCGAGCGCCTCCGCGAGGAGGCCCTGGGCCTCGCACGGCGTGGCCGCGAGGCGACGGGCAAGCACACGGCCGAGGACTGCTCCACCTGGTCGCTCGGCGAGCTGGCCAGGCTCGCGGGCGAGGCAGGCGATCACGAGCGGAGGATCGATCTCCTCGTCGCGGCGTCCGAGGCGACCCGATCGATCGAGCTGCTCCATCAGGCGGTGCAGACGGCCGTCGAGGGCCTGAATGACCCGCCCCGCGCCATCGATCTGTGTCGCAGGATCCTGGCCCAGGACACGGGCGACGCTCGCGCGATCGAGCGGCTCGCCGCGCTGTACGCCGCCGGGGATCGGACGGCCGACCTGCTCGCGCTTCGCAGGCACGAGCTCGGTCTCGCGAAGGACGCCGACCGTCGAATCGCGCTGCGGCTCGAGATCGCCCGTCTCGTAGGCGCGATCGAGGAGCGCGGCGGGCGCCTCGAGGCCCTGCGCGCGAACCTCGACGAGGCCGCCGGGCACGAGCAATCGATCGACGCCCTCTGCGAGGTGCTGTCCCAGAGGACGCGGTTCGCGGAGCTCTCGGACATCCTGGCGGACCAGGCGGCGAGGCTCGAGGCCAAGAGCGAACCGAAGCGGGCCGCGCGCCTGTGGCTGCGCGTGGCTCGGGTCTCGGAGAAGCACCTGGGCAACGTCGATCGCGCCCTCGCCTGCTTCGCGAACGTGGCCCGCCTCGATCCGTGCGCCGAGGCCCTCGAGTCCTCGGCCCGCCTCCACCTCGACCGCGGCGAGCACGCGGCGGCGGCCGGATGGCTCGAGCGCCTGTGGCAGGCCGCTCCGAAGCCCGAGCGGTCGGCGATCGCGCTCCGCCTCGCGGCCGCGTGGGTCGGAGCGGCTCTGCCCGACAGCGCCGCGGCGTGCCTCGAGCGAGCGGCCGGCGACGATCCCGCTTCGCGCGAGCTGCGCGACCGGCTCGCCGAGCTCTACCGGACGTCCGGTGCGTGGGAGCCCCTGGCGAGACTGCTCGTCGATGGCTGCGCGCACGCCCCCGACACCGAGACCATCATCGCCTGGGCGCGCGAGGCCGCGAGCATCCACGAGGAGAAGCTGGGCACGCCCGACCGCGCCGTGGCCGCGCTCGAGAGGGCGCACGCCCTGGTCCCGGAGGACCGGTGGGTTCGCGGGATGCTCGCCCAGGGGCTTCGCGCGGCGGGTCGGCTGGACGAGGCACGCGCGCTCCTCGAGGGCCTGCTCGAGGAGTTCGGCCGGCGCCGCTCGCCGGACCGCGCGGCGGTGCACCACCAGCTCGCTCGCGTCGCCAGGGCTCAGGGCCGGGCGGCCGAGGCGCTGGACCAGCTCGAGCTGGCCTCGAGCATGGACGTGGGGAACGTCCGGGTCCTCGGGGCCATCGGCGAGCTGGCCCGCGAGCAGGGGCAGCTCGAGCGGTCCGAGAGAGCCTATCGCGCGCTCCTGCTCCTCCTGCGACGGCGCACGGACACGGACGGCCTGGAGGTCTCGTCGAGCGAGGTGCTCTGGCAGCTCTCGCGCATCGCGGCGGAGCGCGGCCAGTCGGAGCCGGCGAAGGAGCTCCTCGAGTCGGCGCTCGACGCCGCCGTTCGCAGCGACTCGGAGACGTCGCGCCTCGAGCGCGCGCTGTCCTCGGCGGGCGATCACGAGGCGTGCCTCCGCGTGCTGCGGGCTCGCCTCGACGCCGTCCCGACCCCGGAGGCGCAGGCGCCCTATCTCGCGCGGATCGCCTCGGTCCTCGAGGACCTCGGGCGGGTCGACGAGGCGCTCGACGCGCGCCTCCAGGCGCTGGAGATCGACCCAGGGTCGGCCGCGAACCACGACGCGACCCGGGCGCTCGCGGCCAGGGCAGGCAGGACGGAGCGGTACGTGGGGGCGCTGGAGGCGTTGGTCGACCATGGCCGGCGCAGGGAGGACGCGCACCTCGGAGCCGAGCTCCTGCTCCGAATGGGCGAGGCGATCGAGCACGATCGGGGCGACCTCGAAGGTGCCGCCGCGACCTACGCGCGGGCCTGCAAGGTCGAGCCGTCCGCGCGCGTCCTGGAGGCGGTCGCGCGAGTCGCGGGCGCACGCGGAGACCGGGCAGAGCAGACGAGAGCGCTCGAGACGCTCGCGCGGGGCGGCTCGCCCGACGTCCTCTACCGGCTGGCGGAGGCGCAGCTCTCCGGCTCGGACACGATCGATGCGGGCCTCGAGTCCCTCTCGCGCGCGCTCGACCGGGAGCCGCAGTTCGAGCGAGCGATGAAGATGCTCGACGCGGCGAAGGGCCAGGGAGCCGACGTCGCCAGGGTGCTTCCGCTCTACGAGTGGGTCGCGCGCGGGTCGGGCGACGGGAAGATCCTGCTCGAGTTCCTCGAGCGTCGCGCGTCCATGCCGCTCGTCACGCCGGAGCAGGTGCGCGAGGGAGTCGAGGCGGCTCTGGCTCGGGGCGAGGAGGGACGCGCCGAGGCGCTGATGGTCCGCGCCGCCGAGCGCGCTCGCGCGCTGCCCGGCGGGATCGCGCTGGCAGGCTGGGCGCTCGTGCCCCTGGCCCGGCGGCGCAAGGCCGCGGGCGACGTGGTGGGGGCCGTGTCCTGGTGGCACGACGCCGCCTCGTCCGGCGTCGAGAGCGAAGCGGTCCGCGAGCTGGGCCTCGAGCTCGCGAGCCTCGCCGATCCCGCGACGGCGGCGGGAGTCTACGAGCGCCTCCTCTCCGAGGACCCGGCGGTGCGCCGCGTGTGGGAGCCCCTCGTGCGGATCTACAGGGAGCTCGGCGACCTCGACCGGCTGAGCGCAGTAGTGACGGCGACCCTCGCCGCGCTCGTCGAGCCGGCGGAGCGCAACCTGCTTCGAATGGAGCGGGTCCGGCTGCTCCTGGCGAAGGGCGGCGACGAGCAGGTCTCGGACGCGATCGAGGCGTTGCGCGACGTCCTCTTGGAGGATCCAGAGCACCGCGAGGCGGAGGGCCTGCTCGCGGACCACCTGGAGAAGGCCGGCAAGGAGAGCGACCTCTCCGACTTGCTCTGGCGCCAGCTCGAGGCGGCCAGGGCGAAGAGGGACGCGGCCGCCCAGGCCGCGATCTCGATCAGGCTCGGATCGCTCCTCTCCCGCTCCCAGCCGGGCGAAGCGAAGACGGTCTATCGTGCCGCGCTCGCGGTCGCGCCGGCCGATCGAACGCTCCTTCACTCGATGTTGAAGCTCCTCGCTCCGGAGGACGATCCGGCCGAGCGCGCGGACCTTTGCCGGCGTGTGCTGGACCTCGAGACGGGTCCGAAGGCCGCGACGCTCGCGCTCGAGGTGGCCGACACCTGCGAGCGGGCGGGCGACAAGGAGGGAGCTCTTCGCGCCCTCGAGCATGGGCATCGAGCTTCGCCCGAGGACGAGGTCGTGAAGGCCAGGCTCGAGCGCCACTACCGCGAGAACCAGGAGTTCCTCGGGCTGGCCGAGATGCTGGTCGGCGAGGCGGCGCGCACCGAGGATCCCGCGAGATCCGTCGCCCTGTACCGTGAAGCGGCATCGATCCAGCGCGACCTCGGCAACCCCGCCACCGCCGCCGACCTCCTGTCGCGCGCCTCGGCCCTCGGTCCGGGTGACGTACGCCTGGTCATGGAGCTCGCTCAGTGCCGGCGGGCCTCGGGCGAGCTCGCCGCCGCCGTCGGGGAGGTCGATCGGGCGCTCGACGCGAAGCCCACCACGGACGACGCGCGTGTCGCCCTCCTCGAGCTCCGCGCGGAGCTGAGACAGGCGCTCGAGGACGACGCCGGCTCGGTCGAGGATCTCGAGAGCGCGTTCGCGATCGCCGGCGACGCCGTTCTGCCCGGGCTCCTCGAGGCGCTCGGTCGTCGCCGCGCGCGCGCGATCGAGCGCCACGACCACGAGCTGGCGCACACCGTGACGCTCAGGCTCGTCCGACTCCACGTCGATCGATCGAAGACGGCAGAGGCGCGTGCGCTCCTCGAGGGATTGCTCGCCGGACAGCCCGAGGACCTCGAGGCGCTCCACGCGATCGCCGAGCTCGACCTGGCCGAGGAGCGATGGGAGGCGCTCGCACCGACCCTCGCGCGGCTCGTTCAGGTCGAGCGAACGCCCGAGGAGCGCTGCCGGGCGGCCGTTCGCCTGGCCGAGGTCTGTCGCCGCCTCGGTCGGGCAGGCGATGCACGCTTCCCGCTCGAGAGCCTCGCCCATGTGCCCGGTGCGTCGGGCGAGGTCCGCGATCAGCTACGCCGCATCTACGAGGAGGAGGGCGCCCACCGCGAGCTGGCGGAGCTCCTGATGGTCGACGCGGAGGCCGCGCCGGACGCCGCCGCCCGGTTCGCGCGGCTGCGCCAGGCGGGTGTCCTGTTCCTTCAGGCGGGCGACCCTGCCGCGGCGACGCCGCCGCTCCAGACCGCGCTAGGGCTCCGACCGGGCGAGCACGACACGTCGCTCCTCCTCGCGGAGGCGTACACGGCGGACGGCCTCTTCGACGAGGCCGGCGAGATCCTCGGGGGGCTGATTGCGGCTCAGAAGCGCAAGAAGTCACCCGAGATGGGTGAGCTGCTCTACAGGATGTCCAGGCTCTCTCGGGCGGCCTGCGATCGGAACGCGCAGCTCGAGTGGCTCAAGCAGGCGCTCGAGGCCGACAAGGCCAATGGGCGGGTCGCGGGCGAGCTCGCGGACCTGGCCGAGACGGTCGGCGACTGGGAGACGGCGCTCAAGGCGCTGCAGGCGGTCACCCTCATGAAGGCCTCGGCTCCCATGAGCCATCCGGTCGCGTTCCTGCGCCAGGCGAAGATCGCGATGAAGCGCGGTGAGCGGCCGCGCGCAGTGCTGTGGGCGAAGCGAGCGCTCGTCGAGGATCCGTCGTTCGGAGAAGCGAAGCGGTTCCTCGAGGAGCTCGGCGACGAGTAGCCTGTAAGCCAGCTCACATCGGAAAAAACCGGGCGATCCGCGCCGGCCGGTCTGCTAGAAACGGCCCGTGGAGGAGTCGCGAAGGCCGATCCTGATCGTCGAGGACGATCCGAAGTTCGGCTCGGCGATCCGCAAGCTCGTCGCGAAGAGGTCGCCCGCGCTCCTCGTCTCGACCGCCTCGAAGGCCCGGTCGGCGTTCGCCGATCGGCCGCTCAGCGGAGCGATCGTCGACCTCCTCTTGCCCGACGGGTCGGGCCTCGACGTCGTGGCCGAGTTCCGACCGATCCTGCCGTTCCTGCCGATCCTGCTGATGACCGGCCTATGCGCGAAGGAGGTCGTCAACCAGGTCTACGACCTCGGGATCGAGTACGTCTGCAAGCCCTTCCATCCGGAGAGGATCCTCGCGTTCGTCTCCCTGATCGAGGTCGCCCAGGGCCTCCACGAGCCGACCGCGGTCCAGCTCGCCGCTGCGTTCGCCACGCGGCATCAGCTCACGGAGTGCGAGATGAGGATCGTGGCGCTCTCGGTCGTGGGCAAGACGAGGCAGGAGCTGGCGGCGGAGTTGGGCGTCGCCGAGAACACGCTCAAGAGTGAGATCAGGTCGATACTCTCCAAATCCGGAGAAAAGAGCCTCGAGATCATCGCCCGCAGGATCCGGGGGGACTGCTTCGGGCCATGACCATCCGGTTGCTTGCCAGGCGCGGGCCCAACAGGCGACAGGCGACAGGCAACTGGCAACTGGCAGCCGCCGGACGCACGCGCCGCTCGTCCGGGTCCGGAATTGCCCGTGGCCGGCTGCCTGTCGCCTGTTGCCTGTTCGATCCCTGCCCATCCGGATCCCGGCTTGGCAAGAAACCGGATGGGCGTGCTTCGGGCGGCCGACCTACTGAACATCTGTAGTCGCCCACCAGGGGTGATATCTTGGCACGGCGACATGGTGTACCGGTTCCTGTTGGGGGGCTTCGATGCTGGAACCAGTCTCAGGGCGAGCGACGATACTGACCGTGGACGACGAGCCCGTCTGCCGGGAGCTCGTCAGGGCCTACCTCGAGCCGAACCACCGCGTCATCGAGGCCGCGGGGGCTGACGACGCCCGATCGGCGCTGGCGACCGAGCCGGTAGACGTCGTCCTCCTCGACATCGGCCTCGAAGGCGCGAACGGCATCGACGTTTGCCGCGAGATCAAGTCGAAGGCGGCCGGGTTCCTGCCCGTCCTGCTCGTGACCGGCCGCGGGGATCGCGAGAGCCGGACCGCCGGTCTCGAGGCGGGCGCCGACGACTTCCTGTGCAAGCCGGTCGACCGGCGGGAGCTCGAGCTCCGTGTGGCGATGTTCCTCCGGATCCGCGAGCAGGAGCGCCTGGTCCGGCGGCAGGTCGAGGAGCTGCAGAGGCTCGACGCGCTCAAGGACGACCTCGTCTCGTTCATCGTCCACGATCTGCGCAACCCCCTCGCGAGCATCCTGGCCTTTCTGGCCATCCTCCAGGAGGAGCTCGCGGACCCCGTCCAGCGAGAGGACGTGGCCTCGGCGCTCCACTCTGCCGGCAGGCTGCGCGAGATGCTCGAGGACATGCTGAAGGTCCGTCAGCTCGAGGAGGGCGGGATGGCCGTCGAGCTTCGGCCTCGGTCGATCGCGGCCGCGATCCGGGACGCGATGGCGTCCGTCGCCGGCGCGGCCCGGGAGAGGCGCCAGGAGCTTCGACTCGAGGTGGAGCGCGACGTGGAGCTGCCGCTGGACCACAAGCTCGTCGTGCGAGCCATCGAGAATCTCCTCCTCGGGGCGATCCGCTGCTCGCCCCCGGGAGAGGCGGTCGCGATCCGGCTCGGGCCGGCGGACGGCGGCGCCGCGGTGGAGGTCTCGGACCGTGGTGAAGCGATCCCCGACGGCCTCATTCCCGGAATCTTCGACAAGTTCGGGTCGCTGGACGCCAGGCGCAGGGTCGTCCGCCGCGGGCAGGGGATGGGCTTGTACCTCGTCAGGCTCGTGGCTGCCGCTCACCGAGGGTGCGTCTCGGCGCATGACCGGGCGGGAGGCGGGACGACGCTCCGTCTCGTGCTGGGCGGCTGAGAGGGAGCTCGGGGTCCTGCTCCCATCACAGATGGGTGCAGTTCCCGGTTTCCAGGCATCGGGACACGGCAAATCCTTGCGCTGCTGACGACGCCGCGGAGTCCCCGACGGGGGATAATCGCGATTGCCGAGCAGACCACCGGAGCCGACTTGGTCGTTGACGTTGACCTTGA
>JACPQR010000180.1 GCA_016190375.1 Deltaproteobacteria bacterium | reverse complement strand
GGGGGCCGCGCCGGGTGGGTTTGAACGTGGTCCGGCTTGGGAACTCGATCGCGCGTTGATACACATCGAGGCGTTGGAAGCTGAGCATGCCTGCGTTGTCGGCGCTTGAAAGCCGTAGTTGCGTCCGATCCCGTCGACGAATGGGCGACCACGTCCAAGTCGTCGTCGCGGTCAACGTCAAGGTCAAGGTCAGGGTCAACGTCAACCTCAACGTCAACGACCAAGCCGGCTCCGGAGGTCTGCTCGGCAATCGCGATTATCCCCCGTCGGGGACTCCGCGGCGTCGTCAGCAGCGCAAGGATTTGCCGTGTCCCGATGCCTGGAAACCGGGAACTGCACCCGAGTCTGACGATTCCGGGACCTCACCGACCGACGATCGTGCAGCCGCAGCCGGAGGAGGAGCCGCCCGTTCGCTCGTCCGCGCCCGCGTCCGAGCCGGCGTCGTCACTGCCGGCATCGGAATCGGAGTCGGAGTCGCCGTCCGTGTCCGTGTCCGCGTCAGCGTCTCCGTCTGCACCGGAGGTGTCGGCGATGGCGGCGCGAATCATCTCCGCCTGGACGTCGACCCTCTCGAACTGGGTCCAGCCGCCGCAGCTCGGAAGGTCCGCCACGCTGGCGACCCCGACGACCGTCCCGGCCTCGTCGATGGCAGGGCCGCCGGAGTCGCCGTGGCAGCCGCCGACGTCCGCGGCGAACGTACCGTCCTGCAGATCGTAGACCTCGGCGCTGCGCTCGTAGCGGACGCCGAACACGATCTCCTCGGTCGGATCGGTGTCCCCGTAGGCCCTCAGCGTCACCTGGCTGCCGTTGCCGAAGCCCTCGGGCAGACCGTCCGCCCAACCGTAGGTCTTCCACCGGAAGTCCTCGGCGAGAAGGAGCACGGCGATGTCCTCGCCGCTGCCCTGCACGAGCACCGCCGGGTCGCCCGCCTGGCGCATGTCGGCGACGGCGAGCTGCCCGATCCGCTCGCTCGGCGGCCGCGTCACGTCCCCGACGGCGACGATCCAGTCGGTGGCGGTCGTGTCGATCGTGCAGTGCTTCGCGGTCAGGACGACCCGTGGCGAGATCGCCACGGCCGTGCAGCTCCGGACGGCCGGAACGTTGGTGATGAGGACGACGCCAGGGTGCCCGGGCGAGTACTCGCCGTCGATGATGTCCCACCGCCGGCTCTCGAACCCTTCATCGCAAGCCGCGACCGCGAGCGACAGGACGAGGAGGCGGCAGGCCATGTGCAAACTCGCTCGGTGATCCGACTACGATTCCTCGACCGTGGTCTGGTCCAGGGCCCTCTCGAGGCAGATCCGCGAGGAGTGCCGGAAGCCCACGTGGTCGAAGAACCGGACGAGGCCGGTGTCGTTCCAGTCGACCTGGGTCTGCACCTTCGTGATCCTCAGCCCCTTGAGGTTCGTCGCGAACTGCTCCCAAAGGGCGCTGGCGACGCCCTTCGAGCGGAAGTCGGGGTGGACTCCCACGGTCTCCAGCGTCGCGAAGGGCTCGGGCTGTCCGTACTCGCCATAGTAGACGCTGCCGATCAGGAAGCCGACGAAGGTCCCGCCCAGCTCGGCCCCGAGGCTCACCCGAACGCCCTCGCCGAGCGCCGACTGGAGCATGACCTTGTAGTAGGCGCGTCTCGAGCGACCCGTCAGCTTGCCGTCGATCCGGACGATGTCGTCGAGGTCACCTGGGTTCAGGGCGCGAACGGAGATGGTGGGGGTTTCTCGCTCGGTCGTGGTCATGCGCCGATCTCCTTCTGGCTGCTCTTCGTCGTGAGCCGCTCATGCCGGTATGCTCCCCAGAGCGCGGCGCCGATCGCTCCCGCGTGGACGCCGTCCGCGTGGGTACGCACCTCGATGGCCCCCGCCTTCCAGGACGACTTCACCTCGTCCCTCATCGCACACAAGAGCCCCTCGTCCGTGGCGAGGCCGCCCGTCAGGAGCACGACGCCCTGGGCCCGGATGGCCCTGAGCAGCTTGACGAGCCGGCCCGCCATCGACTCGTGGATCCCGCGCAGGATGTTGGGGACGCTGATGCCCCGCGAGACGAGGTTGATCACGTCGGTCTCCGCGAGGACCGCGCAGATCCCCGAGATCTTCTCGGGCGCGTCGCCCTTCGTCGACAGAGGACCGATCTCCTCGAGCGTGACGCCGAGGTAGCGCGCGATGTTCTCCAGAAACTGGCCGGTGCCCGAGGCGCACTGGCTGGTCATCTGGTATCCGAGCACCTTGGATCGTTCGTCCAGCCGGATTGCCCGGCCGTGCAGCGCTCCCACGTCGACGGCCGCGCGGGCCTCGGGGTCGAGGAAGAGCGCGCCGCGCGCGTGGGCGGTCATGCCGTAGAAGTGCCCGACCCTGAACTCGCAGAGCTCTCCCTCGCCCGTGGTCGCGACGTAGGCGACCTCCTTCGAGTCGACGCCCGCTTCGGCGAGCGCCGCCTCGTAGCACTGCCGGATGACCTGGCGCGGATCGCGGCGCCGGATCCGCTCGGCCACACGCGAGGCGAGCACGGCGTCCTGCCGCTCGCGTCCCCCACCCTGCCCGCTCCGGACGACCGCGGCCTTGACGGCGCTCGTCCCGATGTCGATGCCGGCGGTGACGATGGTCGGGCTCATGCGGGGCTCCCGGGGGCTCGGACCCTGTGGGCGAACAGCGCCGCCCCGAGGGCTCCCGTGTAGATCGAGCTCGGCGAGATGTTCAAGGTTCGTCTCCCGTAGTTCTCGTGGACGAGCTTGCCCAGCGCGTCGACCGCGGCAGGGTTCGATGCGACGCCGCCCGTGAACGTGAGCTCGTCGAAGACTCCCCCGGACCTGGCGAGGAGCGCCATCGCGCGCAGGATGATCGCGCGGTGCAGGCCCGCGAGGATGTCCTCGCGTCGCTCGCCGAGGGTGAGCCGGTCGCGCAGCTCCGCGCCGGCGAACACCGTGCACGTGCTGTTGATCTTGACGTGCCTCGTCGCCTGCTGCGCGAGAGGCCCGAGCTCGTGCAGCCCCAGGTTCATCTCGTCCGCGATGTAGCCCAGGTAGCGGCCGCATCCGGCGGCGCAACGATCGTTCATCTGGAAGCCCGTGACGATCCCATGGCCGTCGACCTGGATTGCCTTCGTGTCCTGGCCCCCGATGTCGAGGACCGTACGCGTGCCGGGATACAGCGCGTGGGCTCCGAGCCCGTGGCAGAGGATCTCGGAGCGGATCTGCTCCTTCGGGAACGGAAGCCTGGCGCGCCCGTAGCCGGTTCCGATCGTGACGGCAGGCTCGAGGTCGACAGCCGCCACCCGCTCGAGCGCCGCAGAGAAGCGCGTCGCCCGCTCGAGCGTCTCGCGCCGGATGCAGAAGTCGAGCGCGCGCCGGATCGCCGCTTCGAACGAGACGTCGAGCGGCTCGTTCTCGACCCGGACGATCGCCTTGTCGAAGACGGCGAGGAGCTGATCGTACGAGACCTCCTTGTCCGCGATGTCCTCGGCGAGCCGCGCGTACTGGGCGTTGGCCTCGTCGCGGAAGAACTCGGAGCGCTTCGCGTCGGGGCGCGCCAGGGGGTTCTGCGCCCGGCGCTCCATCGCGCTGAACAGGTCCTCGAGGCGCTTGCGAAGCGCGGCGCCCGCGGCCCCGGGCCTGAGCGACTCGGCCTCCTGGAGGCCGCGCTCCCTGAGCGACTTGAGCTGGGACAGGTACTGCTCGAGCCGGAACCTCCGCTGGAGCGCCGTCCGGAACGTCTCGTTGTCGTCGCGGACCGTCTCGTCCCTCTCGAGCTCGCGCTCGAAGAGCGTGAAGCGCGCGTTCGCGAGCGCCTCGACCTTGGAGAGCGAGGCCGCGAGGTCGTAGTTCGATCGGCTGTTCGTGATCCCTCGGCCGATCACCTCGCCGTTCTCGTCGAGCAGGACCGCCTTGGTCGTGGTCGAGCCCAGGTCGACGCCGAGGACGGTCGTGATCATGCCCGCGCCTCCGCCGCGCCGGCGCCCCGCTTCTGCTCGATCATCTGGAAGTACGACTCGAGCCGGTTCTTCACGTTGGCCGGCGAGAAGTAGCGCGGGTCGACGAGGTCGCTCTCCACGAAGCCGCCCGCGAGCCCCGTGCGCTTCTCCAGCTCGCGGAGGATGAGGAGCTGGCCCGCCGAGAAGCTGTTGCAGCTCTTGATGGAGTGGATCAAGAAGCCGTCCGCGCCGTACTCGCGCACGTAGCGCTCGAGCAGCCCCACGCGCGTGGGCAGGTTCAGGTTCGTGTAGCAGCCGAGGCAGTAGTCGGCGAGCGTCTCGAGCGGGCGCGCTGGGTCGTGCCGGAAGCCGAGGTCGTAGACTCCGCCGACCTTCGTGTACGTCGAGGCGACCACCACCGCGCCCTCCGAGTGGAACATCTTCCAGAACTCGCGGAAGCTCGTCCAGTTGGGCGGGCCCTCGACGACGAGCCTGTAGCGCTCCTTGCCCATCGGCCCATCGGGGGTCACGGGACCCTCGCCGCGATCGAGCCTCGACTGGACCTCCGCGCGGAGCATCCGGTAGTACTCGACGCCGTCACCCGTCCCGCGGAACGACGAGAACATCGGCCCGATGTAGTAGACGCCGCCGAAGTAGGCGTCGATCGGCGACGGGCGGTGCTTGGCCGACTGCAGCACCCAGACGAGGTCGTCCTCGGCGCGGGCCGACAGGGCCAGCTTCTCCTGCAGGGCGGCCTCGTCGTAGCGGCGACCCGTGACGGCCTCGAGCTTCGGGATGACCTCGCTCCGGAGCTGATCGACGACGTAGCTCCGCATCTCGCGGGTGATCGTCCCGTCGCCCTGGTAGGGCACGTGGAGCATCGCCACCGGACACGAGTACTCCTGCTTGAGGAGCTCGAACCACTTCATGAAGGTGAAGCAGCCCGTGTAGGAGAGGAGCAGGAGATCGGGCTCGGGCAGCTTCTCGCCGGTCGGGCCGATGTTGCCCGACTTGAGCATCCCGATGTCGCACTTGACGTAGGTGCAGACGTCCTCGGAGTGGCCGCGTTTCTCGGCCTCGGCGATGTACTTCCCGGAGAGCTGCCGCATGCCCGACTGCAGGGCGTTGATCTCGGGAAGGACGGGCAGGACGTCGAAGGCGAGGAGGAGCTCGGTGAGGTTGCCGGGCACGAAGGTGTACACGACCTTCTTGCCCGACTCCTTCGCGGCCGCGAGCCGCCGGAAGTGACCGGCGATCATGTCCTTCTGCTTCTCCATGCTCGGCTCTTTGCGGGCGGGCTCGCTCATGGCTCACTCCAGAGTTTGATCGACCTGCTCATGGCTCACTCCAGAGTTTGATCGAGTCTGCGAACGTTCCAGCTTGCTCCCTGATGACCTGGAACTGGCCGAGGTTCTCCGCGTACTTGAACGCGGTGTAGGGGATCCCCTCCCGGTCCAGCGCTTGCTCCAGCATCGGCTGCTCGAGGAGCGCGGGATCGCAGAAGCTCGGAGCGCAGAAGACCACGCCCTCCGCGTGGGTGCGGCGGACCGTGGAGATCAGCGACTGGCCCTTGGGCGCCGTCGCCTCGTAGCGGCTCGCCGTGGAGACGCTCCTCGTCAGGAACGCGTCGGAGAGCGCGCGGAAGGGATCGCCCTCGAGCGAGACGTCGCCCTCGATCCAGCGCGCTCCGAGGACGAGGTCGTCCCCGACGATGAAGCAGCCCGCTCGCTCGAGCGTCTTGAGCAGGCCCAGCGGCGGCTGCTCGCAGAAGGAGCCGACGACGACGACGCGGCTCTGATCGCGGGGCGGACGGTCCGCGGAGCGTGCCGCCGCGAGGTAGTCCTCGAGCATGCGCGAGTGCTCCTCGACGGGAAGGACGTTTCCCGCACGGACGACCAGGTACGCCTCCCAGGTCGGGACCCGCCACGGTTCCTCGGCGCGTAGACGGTACAGCTCGCCCAGGAGCCGCCGGTTGCGGTTGTACACGTCGATCGAAGCACGGAGCTCGTCGTCTCGAACCGCGTGTCCGGACAGCTCTCCCATGTCCCTCGCGAGGTGCCGTAGCTCCTCCTCCCAGTAGCGGCCCCCGACGGCCCGCTCGTAGTTCTGCGGCACGTCCACGTAACGCGTGTACTTCCCCGGGAAGAGGAGCTGCCACATCCCGGACAGGTTCCGGATGACGTCGCAGATGGACGGGAAGAGGCAGCCGTCGAGGCAGTCGAGCCGACCCGTCAGAGCGAGCTCGATCGTGCTCCGCGGGATCTGGCAGATGTAGGACTGGAAGTACGCGTCGCCGCGGATGACCTCGATCCGGTCGCCCGCGCCCATCAGACCGACGGGCAGGATCGCAGCGGCGTGGACGACCTCGCGCGGGACGTAGATCGGCATGTAGCCGACAGCGCGGTGCCCCGTCCGCTCCTTGGTGGCTCGGACCTGGGCGAGGTCGATGTCGTTGTACAGCGTGTCGGCTCGGTCGACGATCTCGGAGAGCGGCTGGCTCACTTGTTCTCGAACCTCGGCGTGCGCTTCTCGATGAAGGCAGTGATCCCCTCGACCGCGTCGTGGGTCGCCATCAGGTCGTCGAGGTAGAGACGCTCGATCGCCGGCAGGTCGACGTCGAGGGCGCGCTCGAGCCCGCGCCGCGCGGCTCGTTCGGCGAACCGGAGCGCCGTGGCGCTTCGCGGCGCGAGGTGCTCGGCGAAGAAAGCGTCGGAGGCGGCGCGCGGATCTGCACAGACCGACTCGACGAGGCCGCGCTCCCTGGCCTCGGCGGCGGCCCAGGTCCGCCCCGAGACGCAGAGGTCGAGCGCCGCGCCGCCGCCCAGCCTCCAGGGGAAGAGGACCGACGCGATGGGCGGGATGACGGCCAGTCGCACCTCGGGCTGGCCGAACACCGCGTTCTGCGAAGCGAAGACCCAGGAGCACCAGGCGGCGAGCTCCATCCCACCCCCGAGGCAGCGGCCCTTGACGACCGCCATGGTGGGCACGGCCGCCTCGATGAGCACGCGGAAGAGGCCGTGGAAGCGGTGGAGCATCCCGGCGACCTTGTCGGGAGCGTGCTCCTGCACGCTCGCGCCGAAGCAGAAGTGCTCCCCCGCGCCCTCGAAGCGGAGCGCCTTGACGCCCGGCCGCTCGCTCGCCTCGCGCACGGCCTGGCGGAGCGCCTGCGTCATCGCGTGGTCGATGATGTTGCCCGGCGGTGTGTCGAGCGTCACGTGCAGGAGCTGACCGTCGTGCTGAAGCTCTGTCTTGATCACGACTTGCCTCCGCCCTTCGGAAGGATCGATTCGACGAGCTCGGTCGTCCAGCCCTCCCCCTTCGCCAGACGCTGGCGGAGCTTCACGAAGTCCACCTCGCGCTGGTTGCGGGGCCCCTCGTTGAACGCGCGGAAGCCGGCCATCCCCTCGGAGAGCATGTTGAGGGCCAGCCACGCGCGCGCCTGCTCCTTGTTCCTGTCCCAGTGCACGAGCTTGTGCTTGCGGATCGACTCGATGGTCTTCGTAAGGCAGCCGGGCATCGTCATCAAGAGCGAGGTGACCAGAGAATCCACACGCGCGTCGAGGGGGCCGAGATCGACGCGCCCGCGGTCGCGAAGCGCCTTGCCCTCGGCCAGCGCCGCGCCCTTCTTCGGCTCGCCGTAGACGATACGGCCGCCGTCGACCCAGCGATCCGACACGACCGTGGGGTTTGGCACGAACGCGCCGTCCACCTCGAGGACCGAGACGACCTCGGTGATCAGGCCCAGCCGCAGGGCCTGGTAGGCCGTCCAGGGCTCGCACAGGGTGCAGCTCGTCATCGCGGCCTCGACCCCGACGAAGATCGGGAGGAAGTCGGTCGCGCCGCCGTCGGGCGCGGAGCCGTGCTTCGGCCCCGCCTGCCCGAAGATCGCGAGGTCGGTCGAGATCGAGAAGTCGCAGGCCATCCCGATCTCCTGGCCCCCGCCGACACGAAGCCCGTTGACCCGGCAGATCACGGGCTTGTCGCAGGCGAGGATGCCCGACACCATGTCGTTGAAGAGCCGCATGTACTGGCGGTACTCCTCGGGGTGGCCCGCGTAGTACTCGGCGTACTCCTTGGTGTTGCCGCCCGAGCAGAAGGCGCGCGTGCCCGCGCCGGTGAAGACCACCGCGACGACGTCGCGCGCGGCCGACGCCCGACGGAACGCGAGGATCACGTCCTTGACCATCTGCGTCGTGTAGGAGTTGTGCTGCTCGGGGTTGTCGAGGACGATCCAGGCCGCGTACAGGCCCTCCGCTGCGCTCCCGTCGCGACGGCGGCAGGGTCGCAGGTCGTAGCGGACCGCCGGCGGAGGCGAGGAACCGTCGAATCCAGGCCCGGGCGCCGGCACCAGGTCGTGACTTCTGAGCTCTCTGGTCATGTCGCTTCCTCTCCCTCTTTCTGGAAGTCCGGCACGAGGATCGGGCGCTTCGCGATCTCGTGCCGCCGCACGGCGTCGATGGTCTCCTGGATCCGGCTCATCGGACGCTTGTCGATGAAGTCGCCGAGGTTGATCTTGCCCTCAAGGACCATCGCGATGATCTCGGGGTACAGCGCGGGGTCGCAGGCCCAGCTTCCGCGGGCGACGGCGTCGAAGGCCATCAGGTTCGACAGGCGCACCTCGACCGGCTGTCGCGTGAAGCCGACCACCGACAGGACCGAACCGTAGGTGAGAAGCCCGAAGGCGGTGAGCTGGCCCGCGGTCGTTCCCGAAGTCTCGAAGATCTTCCAGCGCGTACGGTCGAGGTGCTCGCGCTCCACGAACGCACGAACGGCCTCGCGGACCGCCTTCGCGTCGAGCCCCTTCGCGTTCACCGCGTGCTCGGCGCCGTGGGCCTGCGCGAGCTCGAGGCGGCGGGGATCGACGTCGACCGCGATGACTCGCGCGCCGAGCGCCCGCGCGATCTGCGCGCCGAACGCCCCGATGCCGCCGACTCCGATGCAGATCACCACGTCGCCCGGGCCGACCTCGGCGCGACGGACCGCCTGGTACGGCGTCGAGACGGCATCGGCCACGACCGACAGATCGGCGAGCTCGAGACCGGCGCGGGCCAGAGCGGCCTCGTCGACGGGACACAGGAAGCGACCCGGTACCACGAGGTGCGAGGCGAACCCCCCCTGGACGTCGTTGCCGGGGAAGACCTGCTTCGGGCAGATCGAGCCGCGGCCGGCGCGGCAGAGCGGGCACTCTCCGCAGGGCAGGACCGCAGGGACCACGACCGCCTTGCCCTCGAGGTGGGAAAGTCCCCCGCCTTGCGCCTCGACGATGCCCGCGACCTCGTGACCGAGCGTCAGCGGAAGCGCATGCTTCGTCTTGACACCCTCGTAGAGGAAGCCCAGATCCGTGTGGCACACACCGCAGCCGACGACTCGAACGACCGCATCGCCCGGAGCGAGATCGCCCGTCGACACATCCCACGAGCGCAGCGCCAAAGGAGCCGAGGGCTCCACCATCTGCCAGCCATTGACGTGGATGATCATGGGCGCACATCCTGCCCGCACGGGGCCGACGAGAAGCTGACACTTATCATGATCCCGACCAGCCAGCATATAGATGATGTCGAGTCGATGCCGTCGCCCGCCTCGAGCGTCCGCGAGATCGCGAAAAGATTGCGTGGAGCTCGATGCTAGCGGCCATTCGAGATCGGCTGTGGCCCCGGCTCGCCTCGCTGCGGACACGCTTCGTCCTGCTCCTCGTCCTGCTCGTCCTTCTCTCGGCGGCGCCGTGGGCCATCTCGCTCAGGGCGCGCGCGCTCCTGCTCGGGGTCGCGCACGAGGTCGAGCTGGCCGGGTCGCTTCGATACCGCCCGATGAAGGTGGCGCTCAGCCTCGATCATCCAGAGCGCGCGAGACAGATCGCCGCCGAGCAGCGACGCGTGCTGGAGATACTGATCGACGGAGACCGGGCCTCCGGTCAGGCGCCCTGCTCGCCGGAAGCGATCTGCACGAGCCTGCAGTCGCACCTCGCCAGGTGGAACGACGTCCTCGCGCCCGTCGCGAACGCCGCGGTCGCGGGCGACGCACGGGCGCGAGCGCGGTACCTCGATCTCGCCGTCGACGAGGTGGCGAGCATCGATCGCATGGTGCGGCGCCTGGCAAAGGGCGGCGAGGCCCGTGTCCAGGCGATCGTCTGGACCGGCCGCACCGCGACGCTCGTGCTCCTGGGGATTGCTCTCCTCGTCGGCTTCGGGGTCTGGGACGTTTTTGGGCGGATCCGCACGCTGCGCGACGCGACGGCGAAGCCGAGCCCACAGGATTGGCTCGGCGAGCACGCGAGAGGTCACGACGAGGTCGCCACGCTCGCCCGTGCCCTGTGGGCCGGGATGGAGGAGCTGCGGCTTCGCAACGAGGCGGACCACGAGCGGCTCGAACGGCTCCGGACGCAGCAGGAGGCGATGCATCGTCTCGCGGAGGACGTGAACGCCTGGATCGGCGGTGAGAGCCCCGGCGCGGCCGACGGCAACCGGCCGCTGACCGTGGCGCTCGAGCGCCTCGCGGCGGCCACCGGCTTCGATTCGGTCTGGCTCGCGGCCGAGGTGCCATCGTCGGGGCCCGAGATCCTGGCGAGCACGGGGATCGAGCCCGCCCAGCTCTCGGCGTGCTGCTGGCGCGGAAGCGGCTGCGCGCCTTGCGGCGAGCTCCCGGCCGGTCGCGCGATTCCGGTGGATCCCGAGGGCGATCGCCAGGGCTCGGAGCAGAGCGGCTCGATCGGACGAAACCCGCTCCTGCAGTCGCTCCGCGTCGCGGGCAAGGCGACGGTGACGCACGTCCCGCTGCGCTGGGGGGAACGAAGGCTCGGCTGTCTCGGGCTCGCGAGCAAGAAGCGCCGGGTACTGTCGGACGAGCAGTCGGCGCTGGTCGAGACCTTCGGCCAGGACCTGGCGCTGGCGATCATCGCCCGTAGGCTGCTCGTCGAGCGCGAGCAGCGGGGCAGGATCGCGGCGCTCTTGTCGACGCTGCGCACCGTCGCGGAGGGAGCGCGCGCGCTGGATGCGGAGCTAGGGGGCCTGCTGGGCCACGACGTCCTGTTCCTGGCGCTCGTCGACGAGACCGGCCGCGTCGAGGAAGCGTGGAGGATCTCGGGGCGCGAGGTCGAGCCCGTCGCGATCTCGCAGGACCTCGAGGTGCCCGGTGAGGCATCCGCCGCTGCGGCGCCCGATCGCCCCGACTGGCTGGCCTCGGAACGCCTGGAAGGGGTCCTCTTCGTGCCCCTGTCGGCCGGTGGGGTGGAGCTGGGCCTTCTCGCCCTCGGCCGCCGCGATCGACGGTTCGACGGGCCGGAGGTCGAGGCCGCACGGAGCATCGGGCCGCTCTTCGGGGCCGCGCTCGCACGGATGCGCCTCGAGGGGCGGTTGCGCCTGTCCGAGCAGCTCGCCGCGCTCGGTGGGTTCACCCACATGCTGGCCCACGAGGTACGCAATCCCCTGAACAGCCTCGCGCTGCACCTCGAGCTGCTTCGCCGCCGCATCGAGCGGCAGAGGCTCCCGGTGGACGAGAAGGAGGCCTGCGCCGAGAACCTCGGCGTCCTGCGCGGCGAGGTGGAGCGGCTCGACGCGCTCGTGGGCGAGTACCTCGCGATGACTCGCAGCGGAGGCGTGGCGCGCTTCGAGCCCGTCGAGCTGCGGGCGCTGGTCACCGAGGTCCTCGAGGTGCACTCGCCGGCGCTCTCCGAGGCCGGAATCGCGCTCGAGTGGCACCTCGGCCCGAGCCCCGTCCTCGTCGTCGGGGATCGGGCGAAGCTGCAGCAGGTGCTCCACAACCTCGTCCGTAACGCGATGGAGGCGATGGCCCACACGACGGGCGGGCGCCTGGGCGTCATGCTGCGCGAGCGCGCCGGCCTCGCCGAGCTCCGCGTTCGAGACAACGGCCCCGGCGTCGAGGATCCCGAGCGGATCTTCTCCCCTTCCTACAGCACCAAGAAGACGGGCAGCGGCATGGGCCTGGCGATCAGCCTCCAGATCGCGCGCATGCACCGCGGCCAGCTCGTCGCGCGCCACGCCGAGGGTGGCGGCGCCGAGTTCGTCCTCACTCTCGGCACAGCGCCGCCCGACGACCGCCCGCCCACCCTCGCCCCGCGCGATCCGCTGGCCACCACCAGCCGGGGGTAGTGATGAGCCTACGAGGTCGTTGCGCTTCGCCCTTACCGTGGTAATGTGGCTGGGATGAAGCTGGCACAATCGAGGTTGACGGCGCAAGGGCAGATCTCGGTACCCGTGGAGGTCCGCAGGCGCCTCGGGTTGGGACCAGGGACGACGCTCGAATGGGACGCCACGGACGACGTGGTCGTCGTTCGTCGGGTCGGTCGCTACACGTCCGAGGACGTCCATGGAGCGCTGTTCGCCACGCCGCCGGCGCCGAGGACGCTGGAGGAGATGGAGGAGGGAGTCCGACGGGCCGTCCGTTCACGACATGCGCGCAATCGACACTAACGTCCTGGTTCGCCTTCTCGCCCGTGACGACGCAGCGCAGGTCGCGGCCGCCGAGGACTTCGTGCGCGGGGGCGCCTGGGTCTCCCACCTCGTCCTCATGGAGGCGGTCTGGGTCCTGGAGTCCGTCTACGAGGTCGAACCCCCGCAAATCGTGGCCGCCATCGAGATGCTCCTGGACCACGACACGCTCGTGTTGCAGGACGCCGAGGTCGTCGCTTCCTCGCTTGCAATCCACCGCCGGCGTCCAAAGGTCGGCTTCTCGGACTGCTTGATCCTGGAAGTTGCTCGCAAGGCGGGCCACATCCCCCTCGGCACATTCGACCGCAACCTGGCCAAGGTCGCTGGTGCCGCCAAGCTGTGACCGTGCGCTACTAGGTCCCGCTCTCGGTGCCGGCGTACGAGAGATCGACCTCGGCGGTGCCGTCTCTGGTCACCGTGACCTCGGCGGTCTTGCGCCCGAGCTTCTCGTGCCACGACTCGATCGTGTAGGTCCCGACCGGGACGTTCTCGATCGTGAAGGTGCCGTCCTCGCCGGTCGTCGAGAAGAAGGGGTGGTTCAGGACCATGATCCAGCCGGCCATCCAGCCGTGGACGTCGCACTTGAGGGAGATGATCCCCTCGTAGTCCGTGATCTCTCGCTCGATGGCCGGCGCGCCGGCGATCTGGGCGCGGTTGAAGAGCGTCTCGGTGCCCTGGTAGGTGTGGACGTTGTGGAGCGTCTGGTCCCCGTTCTTCACCTCCAGCGTCTGGCCCGCGACCATGGCCTGGGCGCGCGGACGGTACATGCAGTCGTGCTGCTCGACGCCCACGTGGGCCGGCGGGGGCGGATAATTCCCGCTGACGCCCCTGGTCAGGTGGACGATGGCGTTCCGCAGCGTGGCGTTGTCGTTCACCACGACCTGCTCGTCGTTCATCGGCGTGCGCCCACAGAACGGATCCTGATCGCGCTCGAGGGGAGTCGGGGTCGGTCGCGTCCCCGTGAACGCGACCTTGCCGTGGATCGTGCCCGTGCCGTTGGCCGCGGGAGGCGGGTCCACGTTCTTGGTCGGTTCCGGGGGCGGAGCCGCCTCGCCCTCCCCGGACTTCGCCCGCTCGTGTCCCTCGTGCGAGGTCGCCTCGCCTTCGGTGCCCTCCGTGCCCTCGCTGGTCCTGCTCTCGTTGCTGCTGCATCCCCAGGCGCCGGCGAGCGCCGCCAGCACCATCAGCTCCGAGAACCTCGATCGTCCAATTGTCGGTCGCTCCATCTCTCGCTTCTCCTCTTGCGGCCAGCGCGTCACTGGGTGGGTGTGGCTCCAGCTCCCGTCGCCTCCGGCGCCACCGGCGGCTGCCTGTCCAGGTGCGTCAGGAGCTCGACGAGTAACTCGATGTTGTCCTGTGCGGTGCCGTGCGCGACGGACGAGTACGGCGATGGCTCGACACCGAACGGCTCCGTGAAGAACGACGGCATCCGCGTGTTCGGCTGCAGCGCCTCCGGGTTCTCCAGCCATCGGTGCATCCACTGCGGGCGGAGGCGCTCCGGCGCGCGCTGGAGGTTCGGGGCGAGCTGCGCCGGATCGCGACCCGCGGGGACCTCGTCCGTGAGGACGTGGCAGCTCTGGCACTGGAGCTGCGCGAACAGCCGGTTGGCCTGGTCCCACCGCTCCGGCGCCATGGGTTCGGACGGCTGGCGCTGGTACGGGAACTCCTGGCCGTCGAGCGCCGCGAAGTAGCGCGCCACCGCCGTCGCCTGCTCGTTCGTGAAGTTGAAGGTCGGCATCCGCACGTCGATCCACGGCCGGATCCGGTACGGCGCGCGCAGGAACGAGTACAGCCACTCCGGCTGGACGCGGAAGCCTTCGGCGCGGAGCACCGGCGGAGCGAGCGCCAGGGCCTCCGGAGTCAGCGGGAAAAACGTCCGGATGTCCGCCCCCCGCCCCTCGATGACGTGGCAGCCGCGACAGTTGTAGTCCTCGACGATCTGTCGCCCGGCGAGGATCGCCCGACCCCTCTCCGAGAGCTGCGGATCGTACTGCGGAGCGACGCGGTCCTCCTGCGTGCCCTTGAGGAACACGAGCAGGGCGCGGATCTCGTGCGGGCTGAGGTCGAAATCGCCCATCCGCAGCTCGATCCTGTCGCGCGAGTAGATCCGGGGAGCATCGAGCTTCCAGGTGACGAACGTCTCCCAGGTCTGCTCGCGGTGGTCGGGCACGGCGTACCCGAAGTCGAGGGTCGTCACGTCCTTGCGCGCATGACCGTTGAGCTCGGGCGCGATCGGAGGCGCGCCCTCGAAGCCCGCGATCTGGTGGCAGCCATAGCAGCCGTAGTTCGCGATGAGCTGCCGGCCCTTCTGGACGAGATCCGGGCTCGACCCGGAGCGCAGGACGGCCGGGGCGTCGTCCACCGCGGGCCCGGTACGGAGCGTCATCAGGTAGCGCGCGATGCTCGCCGCCTCGAGCCGCGTCAACCGCAGGTTCGGCATCTTCGTCCCCGACCAGTAGCGGGCGGGGTTCTCGATCCACCAGGTCAGCCAGTCTGCGTTGGTCTTCGATCCGATGTTGGCCAGGTTCGGAGCCACGTCGCGCTCGCGAGCGCCGAACGGGCCCGGACGGTCCTCGTCCGGCACGGTCACGTGGCAGCCCTGGCAGCCGAGCGTCTCGAACGACTCCTTGCCCGCCTCCGCCGTGGCTCCCTCCACGTTCCCGTATCCGGCGGGCACGTCGTGACGCGACTTCGCGAGGAGGTACGCCGCGATCGCCGTGACCTCCTCGTCCCGCCTCGTGTCCCACTGCCGGTACGCCGCCGTCCCGCGACGCACGGGCTCCTTGGTCTCGGGGTCGAGCGGCAGCGGCCACAGGTTCGGCATCGCGGTTCCCGATCGGAACAGACGCGGGTAGCGGATCCACGAGTAGAGGAAGCCCGGCTCGACCTTGGCCGCCACCCCGTCGAGCCCCGGGCCCGCGTTGCGGTTGCCGGGGAAGCCGTCGAGGATATGGCAGCCAGTGCAGTTCAGCTTGCGGAACAGGTATCGACCCTCCGTCAACGTCGGTGCGAGATCCGGCACGGCCTCGGGGTCGGGCTCGGGCTTCGGCCCGGGATCGCTCTCGTGCTCCCTGGTCTCCTCGGGCGTCCACCTCGCCCGCTCGATCTGCCGCTCCGCGTTCCGGCCGACCTGCTCCGCTACCGAGAGGAGCGGACGGAAATCGGTGGACTGCGTGTGGCACCGCAGGCAGGACGACTCGATGAACGGTGCCGCGAGGATGAGACGCTCTCGTTCCCCGGCGGGCACCTGCAGGCCTGCCGTCCCTCGATCGCCGGTGGTCGCGATGCGGGGCTCGGGCGACACGGGAGCCGTGTACGAGCTCGCCCCCTGCAGCTTCCCCGCGAAGCCGAGGAGCGTGCCGAGCGCCGGATCGGTCCAGGTCACCTTGAACTTGGGGGGCAGAGCCTCGTCGGCTTCCGGATCCGTCATCGCTCCACCGGGTGGGCCTCCTCGGCCCCCCCGGACCCCCCACTCGCTACGGCCGAGTGAATCGGCCTCCGCTCGTTCGCGATTCCCTTCGCTCATCCTGCGGAGTGTCTCGAGAACCACGCGGTTGCCGACCAGGTGGACGGCGAAGCGATCTTCGTGATCCCCCCCCGCGGCTGCCGGAAAAGAATCGTTGAGCCGGAGCTCGAGCTCCCGCCGCAGGTCGGCGAACAGCTCGTAGGTCCGGTGGGTGAGCCTAACGGTCTTCGAGCCCGCGCCCGTCAGGTCGACCTCGAGCTCGTCGGTCGCATCGTCGATCCGCGTTCGCCACAGCGTGCCGGGCTCGAGCATCGGCTCCTCCCAGTAGTGGTCGCCCTCCATGTGCCAGGACACGTGGGCCCTGGCGCGCGGCGCGTGCGCATCCGGTCCCGGCAAGAGCACGGGCGCCGCACGTGAGTGCGCGAACGTCGCCTCCGTCGCGCGGCCCTGACCCAGATGGCAGGGAGTGCAGCCGAAGCGCTCGACCGGATGCGCCGCGAGGAGGAGCTCGCGGTTGGGGTGGGTCCGGAGCTCGGGGTTTCGGACGAGCGTCGGGTCGGAGTAATAGCCGCTGTCCACGCCACGGTGGCAGGTGTGGCACCGGTCGACGTCCTCGATCAGACGGCCCGACTCGTCGAACCGCCACCGGAAGACCGCCTGCAGGATCTCCGGACCGAGCTTCCGGGCGGTCTCGGCCCTCAGCTCCGCCTCCTCCACCTCGCGGCGCAGGACCGTCAGCTCCCGCCGCGCCGCCTCGAGCGCGTCGTCGACCGGGGCGACCTTGGCGCGCAGCCGCCGGCGGTCGGAGTCGATCCGCTCCATGGCGGCAACGGCGCGGTCGATCTCGCGCTGGTAGCGCGCCTCCTCGGCCTTCAGCCGCTCGACCTCGGCCTCGTGCGCACCCCGCTGCGCGGCCGACGTCGCGAGCTCGACGTCGTACTCCGCGACCGTCCGGTAGTAGTAGACCTCGTCCTGGTCGGACCGGGCGAAGGTCTTGTCGGACTCCGCGTCGGCGTGCCGTTCGTCGAGCTCCTCGAGGCGAAGGGCGGCCGCCCGGTGCTCGCTCTGCCCCTGCTTCTTCTCGAGCTCCGCGATCCTGCGCTCGAGCTCGCCCAGTCGGGCCTTCGGTGACCTCTGGTACCGCCCCTGGACCGTCTTCAGGTTCTTCGCGGCCAGCTCCCTCTCCAGGGCAAAGAACTCTTCCTGCTCCGCAGCCCAGGGCGCTCGCGTCACCTGGTCGTCGTACACGGCCCAGACGCTGACGCCCGCGAACAGCATCGCGGAGACGAACCAGAGCAGCGAATGCGACCGCTCCTCGTCACGCAAGAAGGCCATCGTTCCTCTCGTCGACTAGACGTTTATCCACGGTGTCGCCATGATGTACTTCACGTCGAGCGTCCACCTGAGCAGCATCTTCACGACGAGGCCCATCATGATCATGAAGAGCTGAGAGGTGATCGCGAAGCGCACGAGCCCCATGCGCTGCAGCACGTCGCTCGTCCTGCGCTTCCGGAACCACCAGATGAACGGCAGCCCCATGTAGGCCGAGATCAGGAGGAAGCCCGTCAGCCCCGACCCCAGGGGCGTCTTGAACCAGTGGATTCCCGTCCAGCGGCCGATGAGAACCGGCAGATCGACGTTCGTGATCGCGACCGTCTTGTGGACGTCCCAGTGGCTCCAGGGCGCGAAGAAGTACCAGCCGGGCCCGCGCAGGAACGTCCCGATGATGATGAGCAGGACCCAGAGGATCAGGAAGCCGAACAGGAAGTTCGTGATCGCGAACCAGCGTTCGCGGAAGCAGTAGTAGCCGTTGCCCCTGGGGTTGATGTCGATGTACGGGATGACCATGAGCCCGACGATGATGAGCGAGGGCAGGACCACCCCGGCGAACCAGGGGTCGAAGTAGACCAGCATCTCCTGCAGCCCCAGGAAGTACCAGGGTGCCTTCGACGGGTTCGGGGTGCGAGTCGGGTTCGCCGGCTCCTCGAGGGGCGCGTCGATCAGGATCGACCATACCGTGATCCCGACCATGAACAGCGTGGCCACGATCATCTCGAGCCGCACGAGGTACGGC
>JACPQR010000022.1 GCA_016190375.1 Deltaproteobacteria bacterium | reverse complement strand
TCTACGTCTGGCGAAACCCGGGACCGTGCAACGCACCCGACACCCCCTACGCGCTTCCTTCCGCCGCGTGGCTGCCGTACCCTCTCTGTGCTCGATCCATGGTCTTGCAACGCCGGCAAACGCTCGGACCGGTCGCCGCTTGCGCGAACCACTCGGATCGCGAGGCGCTGGGGATCTGCGTCCGGTGCAGCAAGCTCGTCTGCTCCGAGTGCGTCACGCGCGTCGACGGGATCAATCACTGCGTGGGCTGCCTGGCGGATGCCGGCAAGGGCCGTTCGTCGGTCGCGCCACCTCCTGACGCTTCGTCTGCCGGGCCTGCAGCTCGGCTGGTCCTTCTGTGCGCGCTGCTGGCGATCGGGCTCTGGGGGATCCTCGAGGCGACGCTGCCCGGCTGAGCGAGATGGTCGAGCCCCCGACTTCCTCTGCCCCTCGGAGCGTCTCTCCGCTCCTCGGCGGATCGATCACGAGCCTCAGGATCGTCGACCGCGCGGCGCACCTTTTCAGGGATCACGGGCGCGCGCTGTACTCCCTCACGCTGCCGTCCTCCGCCCCTCTCGCGCTGGCGATCGTGGCGCTGTACTACCTGGAGCGCGTCCACGGCGTCGGCTCCCTCAGGCTCCCGTTCGCCATTGCCTTCGCGGCCTCCCTCGCCCTGAGGACGCTCGGGGCCGGGCGCGTGGCAGCGTACGTCCATGCGCTCGCGCTGGGCGAGCAGGCCACCGCGGACGAGGCTCGCGCGGCGATCGCGGGCCGGCGCGTCCCGCTCGCGACGGCCGGAGTCGTCGGGTCCTTGCTCGACCTGCCGCTCGTCCTGTTCGCGGCGTGGATGGTCCGCGCGGGCCCTCTGGCGATCGCCTTCCTGCTGCCCGTGGCCGGCCTGCGCTGGCTGGGCTCGACGCCGACGCTCGCCACGCGCGTTGCCCTGGGCCGGGACGGCGTGGCTCGCGCGTGGCGAAAGGCGTGGGGAGACGTGGCCGGGGCGCGCGGCAAGGCGTTCGTCGTCGAGACGCTTCTCTGGGCCGTCGCCGCGCTGGTCCTCACGAACGGCACGATCGCGCTGGCCGCTCTCGCGATGCTCGGGGGCGCGCTCTTCGGCCTGGACGTCGCGTTCGCGGCGACCTTCCTCTCCCCGGAGAACGGCTTCGCCGTGGTGCTGCTGCTCGCCCTTGCGCTCCTCGCGCTCGAGCCGCTCCGGATGACCGCGAGCACCCTCGTCTACCTCGACGCCAGGATCCGCCACGAGGCGCTGGACCTGCGCCAGCGCGTGGACTCGGTGACCGCGGGCGCTGGGACGAGGAGTATCTCGGACGCGGCCGCGGTCCTGCTCCTTGCCATCGGAATCGCCGCTCCGGGAGTGGCCTCGGCCCAGAGCGTGGACGAGCCCGATCTCGGTCTTCGTCCGGCCGTCCCGATCGACCTCGAGCCGCTGCCGCCCGGCGCGCCGCTGGCGCCGGACGGATCGGAGGCGCGCGCCGCGGCCGAGCGGATCCTCTCGGCGGACGAGTTCCGGCCCGTACCGCAGCCCGGCGAGGGCCACTTCGGCGACTGGCTGCGCGAGGTGATCGAGCGCCTCCTCGAGCTCATCACGCCCGATCCCGAGGGCCTCCTCGGCGGGCCGACCTTTGCGCTGCCCGGGATGGACGTCTTCCTGGTAGTGGGGATCGTGCTCCTCCTCGCGGGCCTGTCGTTCGTCGCCTGGGTGACCCTCTCGGGCAGGCGAAAGCGCGCGCCGCTCCAGGCCGCCGCGACCGAGGCGGCCGCGGTGGACCCTCGGGAGCGCGACCCCGAAGACATCCTGGCCGAGGCGGAGGCGAAGAGGAGGAGCGGCGAGCTGCGCGAGGCGCTCCGCATCCTCTACCTCGCAACGCTCGTGCGGCTCGACCGCTTCCGCCGGATCAGCTTCGATCCGTCGCTCACCAACTGGCAGTACCTGCGATTCTTCCCCCGGGGGCCCGACCGCGATCGCTTCGCGGAGCTCACGGACCTGTTCGACCACAAGTGGTACGGGCACGAGCCAATCTCCGACGACGACTACCTGAATGCGCGCACGCGGGCGCGCGTCCTGACGGGCGAGGCCGATGCGACGTAGGCTCACGCTCGTCCTCGGCCTGGCGGGGCTGGTGCTGGTCACCGCGATGATCCTGGAGGTCGCGCGGCGCGGGAGGTTCGCGGTCGCGCTGTCGACGTACTCGACAGCGGCGAGAGGAGCCAAGGCGCTCTTCCTTCTCTGCCGCAGCTCGGGCCGCGTCGCGCGCCGGTGGACCCAGGACCTCGTCGGCCTGCCCCGCGGTCGCGGCGTCCTCGTCGCGGTAGGCACGCCATGGGACGGGCCGCAGCGGGAGCTCGCCCGGAGCGAGCGCGAGGCCTTACTGGAGTGGATCCGAGGCGGGGGGACGCTGGTCGTCCTCGGCGCGTCCGGATACCTGCCCGAGGAAGCGGGTCTGATCGTCTCGGAGAAGACCCCACCCGGAAGGAAGGGCGAGCCGTCGCCCGGGCTGGAGCGCGCGCCCTGGAAGGACCCGTGGCTGGCCGCCCAGGTCGAGGCTCGCGACGGCGAGATCGCGGCGATCCCGACGGAGCACACGCTGGCGGCGGGGCTGGGCCGCCTCGCGCTCCGCGGACCCGGCGAGTTGAAGATCACCGCCGGCGAGTGGCAGAGGGTCCTCGTCTCCCCGAAGGACGCGCTGGTCCTCGTCCGTGGGCTCGGGCGGGGCAGGATCGCCGTCGCGGCGAGCGCGTCGTTCGTCGAGAACGGCTCCCTCGCGCGTGGCGATCACGCCGCGCTCGCCCTGCGGCTGGTGTCGCTCGGTACAGGGCCCGTGCTGTTCGACGAGTACCACCTCGGGATGGGCAGCTCGCGCTCGGTGGCCTCGTACCTGTCGGAGCGCGGACTGACCTTCGTCCTCGTCCAGGGGCTCCTGGCGCTCGCCCTCGTCCTGTGGCGGGCCGGCGCGCGCTTCGGCGCTCCCGTCCTGCGAAGTCGCGACGCGCCGCCCGTGCACGACGCGAAGAGCTACGTGGACGCCCTCGGGCACATCTACGCGCGAGCCGGCGACGTGCGAGCATCGATGGAGCGAGTCGTGACCGCCGCGATGGGCCGGGTCGCCGCGTGCCACGGTCTGGACCGGCAGGAGCCCGAAGGGCTGGCACGCACGCTCGCCGAGCGCGGCCGCCTGGGCGCCTCCCGGGCCGTCCAGCAGGCTCTCGAGCGCTATCGAGCGGCGACCGCCCGGGGCGACGTGCTCGGCGCGAAGCATCTGGTCGAGCTCCAGAGAAACCTGGACCGCGACCTGCAAGAAGCTCTGAACCGTGAGGGACGCTGAATGTCGGAGTCGAACGTCGATCTCATCCGCAAGGTCCGCGAAGCCGTCCTGGCCGAAGCCTCGAAGGTGATAGTCGGCCAGACCGAGGCGATCGATGGCCTCCTCGTGGCCCTCTTCGCCCGCGGGCACGCCCTGCTCGAGGGCGTTCCGGGGACGGCGAAGACCCTGATGGTGCGGACCGTCGCTTGCTCGCTCGGCCTGCCGTTCGGGCGGATCCAGTTCACGCCCGATCTGATGCCCTCCGACGTCGTCGGCACCAACATCTGGAACCCGAGCGACCGGACCTTCCGTCTGGTCAAGGGGCCGATCTTCACCGAGCTGCTCCTCGCGGACGAGATCAACCGAGCGCCCGCGAAGACGCAGGCTGCGCTCCTCGAGGCGATGCAGGAGCGACAGGTCTCGATCGACGGGCAGCGGCACCCCTTGCCCGATCTCTTCAGCGTCTTCGCGACGCAGAACCCGATCGAGCAGGAAGGGACGTATCCCTTGCCCGAGGCGCAGCTCGATCGGTTCCTCCTGAAGATCCGGGTCGACTATCCGACGGTCGACGAGGAGGACGACATCCTGGCCCGCGCGGGGGCGGGCCTCGCGAGCGGCGATCCCGAGGCCATGGGCGTACGCGCCGTGGTCGGCCGCGAGGATCTACACGCCGCACGGGCCGCAGGCGAGACGATCGTCGTGGACGAGGGGATCCGCCGGTACGTTCGCGACCTCGTGCGGGCCACGCGCACGACTCCGATGGTGCTCCTGGGCGCGGGGCCGCGCGCCGGGATCCACCTGCTCGCGGCGGCGCGGTGGTCCGCGGGGCTCGCCGGCCGCGCGTTCGTCACGCCGGAGGACATCCACCGTGCCCTCGCCCCCGTCGTGTGCCACCGCATGATCCTCGCACCGGAGGTGGAGCTCGATGGGCTCGCGGCCAGGGAGGTCGTCGAGCGAGTCGCCGCGACCGTGGAGGTGCCGCGTTGATCCCGACGGGGCGACTGGCGCTCCTGTTTCTCCTGGGTGTGCCGGCGCTCGTCCTGGCCCGCTGGCTGCCCGGGCTCGGGCTCCTGACCGTGGCGTACGATGCGTTCCTGCTCGTCGCGATGCTGCTCGAGGCACGGCGCCTGCGCCGCTGCATCCCCTCCTGCGAGCGAGCGGTCGAGCCGAGGCTCGTCCTCGGCGCGCCGAACCGGATCCGCGTCAAGCTCCACAACCCGACCGATCGACGCCTCCGCGTCCGGGTCCGGGACGATCTGCCCGCGAGCTGGACGGTCCTTCCCGAGGAGCTCGAGGTCGAGCTGCCCCCGTACGCGCGCCGCGAGCTCTGCTACACGGCCGAGCCCGATCGCCGCGGCGAGATCGAGCTGGGCGACGTCCACCTTCGCGTCGACGGAGGCGCCGGGCTGTGCACCGTACCGGCGACGATCCCCGCGGCGCGCAAGGTCCGCGTCTACCCCGACGTCCTCGGCCCACGGCGCTACGAGCTGGCGGCCCGGCTCGGGGACCTGGCGTACCTGGGCTTCCGTTCGATCCGCCGCGACGGAGGTGGCGGCGAGTTCGAGAAGCTG
Source organism: Deltaproteobacteria bacterium (assembly GCA_016190375.1). Lineage (GTDB taxonomy): Bacteria > Myxococcota_A > Polyangia > JACPQR01 > JACPQR01 > JACPQR01. Next base: position 26,647 of record JACPQR010000022.1, on the reverse strand, counting down.
CGCGAGTACGTGGCGGGCGACGACTTCGCGGACATCGACTGGAAGGCCACCGCCCGCCGCGAGCGACCGATCACGCGCGTCTACCAGAAGGAGAGGAGCCAGCAGGTGCTCCTCTGCGTCGACGCAGGCCGGATGATGGCCACGCGGCTCGGAGCGATCACGAAGCTCGACCACGCGATAAACGCGGCCCTGCTCACGGCGCACGTCGCGCTGCGCCAGGGCGATCGCGTGGGGCTCGTGGTGTTCGCCGACGACGTGCGGGCGTTCGTGCCGCCACGGCGCGGCGCCGGCCAGTACCGGCGGATCCTCGACGCGCTGTACCCGGTCGAGCCCGAGCTCACTTTCGTCGACTTCAGGCGCTTCTTCGACTTCGTGCGGCTGCGCGTCCCGCGCCGGGCGCTGATCGTCGTCTTCTCCGATCTGCTCGACGAGGCTCACGCGATGCCCCTTTGCCGGCACGTGGGGCTGGTCGCGCCTCGCCACCTTCCCCTGTGCGTGACCATGCGCGACGACGTCGTCCTGTCCATCGCGACCCAGACGCCCGAGAGCGCCGAGGACGCTTTCAGGCGGGTGGCGGCGGCGGACCTCGTCGCCGAAGAGGAGGCGCTCGCGTCACACCTCGCCAAGCGCGGAGTCCAGATGGTCGAGGCCTCCGCGGGCGAGCTCGCCGTCGCGACGGTCAATCGCTACCTCGAGATCAAGCGCAGGGGCGCGCTGTGAAGGAGACCTTCGAGCTTCGCACCCCCGAGAACGTGGAGTTCTCGTTCGATCTCGGGGGGATCCTCTCGCGCGCGCTCGCCTGGGTCCTCGACTCGATCGTGATCGTCGCGCTCATCCTGCTCATCGGGATCGTCTGCTCGATCGCGGGCCTGGCCCTCGGAGACCTCGCGGTCGCGCTGATGTTCCTCTTCGCGTTCGCGGTCCAGTGGTTCTACTTCGTCGTGCTCGAATGGCGGATGGACGGGCAGACCCTGGGCAAGCGCGCGCTCGGGCTCAGGGTGATCGACGAGCACGGAGTGCGGATCGGCTTCCTGCAGGCCGCCGTCCGCAACCTTCTGCGCATCGTCGACTTCCTGCCAGGGGTGTACCTGACCGGAGCGCTCGCGGCGCTCGTCGACGGCAAGGGTCGCCGGCTCGGAGACCTCGCCGCAGGCACGCTGGTCGTCCGCACGCGGCGGGCGCCGATGCCCTCGGTCATCGTGCCTCCCAAGGAGCGCTACAACTCGTTCATCGAGGACGCCGCCGTCCGCGTCGCCGCGAGGCGGATCCGCGCCGCCGAGCGCGACGCGATGGTCTCGCTGGCCCTTCGCCGCGACCAGCTCGCGCTGCCGGTCCGCTTGCAGCTCTTCGAGCGACTGGCCCGCCACCTCGAGGCGGCGCTCGCGGTCGAGAAGCCGCCCTTCTTCTCGGACGAGAAGTACGTCCTGAACCTCACAGCCATCGTCCTGGGTGGGCGGGAGTGAGCTCAGCGCGGCGCCCGTCGCCTGCGCGGTCTCTTCTCTACCAGCCCCCACCGATGCAATGCCTGCTCGAATGGGACGGGGCGGGGGTCGTGGCGGCGTCGCTCCAGCTCCTCCCACAGAGCGTCGTCGGCGCCGAGCTGGATGTCGTCCCAGTCCAGACCCTCGACGCCGACGATCAGGACCGAAGGTGCTCCACGCTTGGTGACGACGATCTCCGTCCGCTGCGCCTTCTCCATGAACCCGCTCAGATCATCGCGCAGTCGTCTCGCTCCTGTGACCTTCATCGAATCTCCTCGGTCTTTTTTCCCGGCGGCTTCCGTCGGACGAGACGCACGAAGACGACCTTGTCCGTCTCATCCACGTCGTAGAAGACACGGTAGGGCTCCACGGCGAGCTGCCAAGGTTGCTCGGCCTGCCGAGACCACGGCACCTTCAGGGGGCGCAGCCGCTTCTTGTGCGCTGTCGTTCGCATTGGCTCGTAGGTCAGTTCCCTCGCAATGTAGGTTGCCAGCCGGGCGCGGGCGTGAGCCGGCAGCCTCGCCACCTCATCCTGAGCCCGACGGTCGATCACGATCCGGTACACTGACGTGTACGCATTAGTGTACCGCTGCGCCTTCACGCCGTCGAGCGCGGCTCATGCGGCCCGGCTGAGAACGAGCGAACCTCTGGCGGACGGAGCCCAACGGAGAGCTCGCGGTACGGTCATCTTGCACCCGCGTCCATCGGCGGAAGGATGGTTGACGATCCGTGCACGTTGGGCTCACGATTCTGCCGTGAAGGCGCTGATCATCGGGGCGCAGGGGTCCGGGCTTCTCGCCCGCGCTGCGTCGCGACTCGGCCACGAGGTGACGACCGTCGCGGGCGGCGCCGAGGCCCTGGAGGCCTGCCAGTCGGGCGCGTTTCCGATGGTGCTCGTCGCGGAGGCACTGCCCGAGGGTCTGGCGCTCTGTCGAGCGGCGCGCGACGGCCGTCGCGCCGCGTTCGTGCTCGCCGTCGTACCGGATCAACCCGACGAAGCACAGCCGCAGGTCGCGCGCGAGATCCTGGGCGATGGAGCGAGCGACGTCGTGTTCCTTCCTGCCACCTCGGCCCAGATCGAGACGCGGATCCTCGCCGGCGAGCACGCGCATGGCGACGCGATCCGTTCGGCCGACGAGCGGCTGCGGGAGCTGGCCGACGTCGCGCCGCTCGTGATGTGGGGCACGGGTCCCGACGGTCGCTGCACGTTCACGAACCGCGCGTGGCGGGAGCTCACGGGCAGGATCCCCGAGCAGGACCTCGGCGACGGGCTCAGCGACGTCCTGCACCCCGATGACCTCCCGGGCATCATCGAGGTGTTCGTGCCCGCCTTCGAGAAGCACACCTCCTTCAAGATGACCGTGCGCTTCAAGGCGGCTTCCGGCGACTTCCGCTGGATCTACGCGCTCGGAACGCCGCAGTTCGGTCCAGGGGGAGAGTTCGCCGGCTTTCTTGGGTGGGGCGTCGACATCAGCGACCTCGAGTCGGCCCGCTTCGCGGCGCTCGAGCGCCAGCTCCGGCTCGAGACCACGCTCGACAGCATCGCGGAGGGAGTGGTGGCCGCGGACCGGGACGGTCGCGTCTTCGGCATGAACCCGGCGGCGCAGAAGCTCACCGGCTGGACGCTCGAGGACGCGACGGGACGGCCATTCGCCGAGGTCTGCCGGCTCGTGCACGAGGACGCGGACGAGCCCGTCGAGACGATGGTCGACCGCGTCCTGCGCGAGGGCGTGACCGTCCGGCGGCAGAGGAGCGCGCTGCTCCTCGCCAGGGACGGAACGGCGAGGGCGATCGCGGAGACGATCGCGCCGATCAAGAGCTCGGGCGCGATCCAGGGTCTCGTCGGGATCCTCCGGGACGTCACCGACGCCCGGCGCGCCGAGGAGGCGTTGATCGCGGCGCAGATGGACTTCCGGCGCATCATCGAGCAGACGAGCGACGGCGTCGCGATCCGGCGGGGCGATCGCTGGATCTTCGTCAACTCGGGCTGGGCGAGGAGCCTGGGCTACGAGCCCGAGGAGCTCACGTCGAAGCCGATCTCCGACTTCATCCATCCCGAGGAGCGCGCGGCGGTCGCCGAGAGGATCCGTCTGGCCGACTCGGGGGCACATGTCCCCTTGCGCGAGACGCGCATGCTCCACAAGAGCGGGGAGTACGTCACGTTCGAGATCTCACCGGTCAGGCCGATCGAGTTCGAAGGCAAGCGGGCGTACCTGGTGGCGGCGCGCGACGTGACCGAGCGCAAGCTCCTGCAGGGTCAGCTCCTCCTGGCAGACCGGCTCGCGTCGGTCGGGACGCTGGCGGCCGGGGTGGCGCACGAGATCAACAACCCGCTCGCGTACGTCATCGCTAACCTGACGTACTTCGGCGACGAGCTCGCGAAGCTCGCGGGGCGGATCCCCGACGGGCAGGCAGAGAGCATCGTGGAGGCGCTCGAGGAAGCGAAGTCGGGCGCCGAGCGCGTGCGGCGGATCGTCCGCGACCTGGGGACGTTCTCGCGGTCGGACGCCACGATGGCGAGGCCGATCGACGTTCGCCCCGTCGTCGAGTCGGCGGTCAGGATGGTGGCGAACGAGCTCCGCCATCAGGCGAGGCTCGTCCTGGAGCTCGGCGCGGTCCCGCTCGTGGTCGCCGACGAGGCGCGACTGGGACAGGTCTTCGTCAATTTGCTGGTGAACGCGGCCCAGGCCCTTGCCGCGGCGGAGCCTTCCAGGGAGAAGGCGGTCCGCGTGACGACCCGAACTGACACCGGCGGCCGCGCCGTCGTCGAGGTCGCGGACACCGGTCCGGGAATCGCGCCCGGGGTCGTGGGGCGGATCTTCGATCCGTTCTTCACCACCAAGTCCGTGGGAAAGGGCACGGGCCTCGGCCTGTCGATCTGTCATGGGATCGTCAAGGCCCTCGGCGGCGAGATCTCGGTCGAGAGCGAGGTCGGGCTCGGAACGACCTTCCGCGTGACCCTCCCCGCCGCGCCCGAGGGGTCCCGGGCCACGGTGCCTCCTCCACCGCCTCCGCCGTCGGCACCCCGGCGCGGCCGGATCCTGGTGGTCGACGACGAACCGCTCATCGGCACCTGCCTCGAGCGGCTGCTCGGGTCCGAGCACGACGTCGTCGTTGCCTCGAGCGCCCGGGAGGCGCTCGGGACCATCACCGGCCCCGTTTCGTTCGACGTGATCCTCTGCGACCTGATGATGCCCGAGATGACCGGGATGGATCTGTACGAGGAGCTCTCGCGCAGTCACCCGGGCCAGCTCGAGCGCATCATCTTCCTGACCGGCGGAGCCTTCACCGAGCGCGCGGAGTCGTTCCTGGAGGAGGTGCCGAACACGCGCGTCCAGAAGCCGTTCGACCTCGCGAGCCTCAGAGCTCTGATCTCGGCGCGGCTGAGGTAGCTCGACGACTAGCGCCGCCTGCCCGCGAACCCGAGGTACGCGAACAGCGACACGGCGACGCAGGCCGCGAAGGCGAGCTTGACCGCGTAGGGCATCACGGGGGCGTGCATCTGGCTGATCGTCGCCTCGATGAGCCCTGCCACGCAGAGGAGCGGCGCGACTCCGAGGACCATCCTCACGGCTCGCTTCGCGGCGTTCACGAGGGCCTGATTCCGTCGGAGTCGGCCCGGGGCGATGAGCGCCCGCGCGAGCACGAGGCCCGCGGCGCCCGAGATGAAGACGCTCGTCAGCTCCGGGATGCCGTGGGGGAGGATCCAGGCCCAGAAGAACAGGCCCTTGCCCGCGAGGTGGTACTGCACCGCGAGGGCCCCGAGCGGGACGCCGTTGTAGAAGAGGAGGAGGACCGTGCCGACGCCCCAGGTGATCCCGAGCGCGAAGACGAAGAACGACACCTGCATGTTGTGGGTGAACAGGAAGCCGCCGAATGCAGCGGCGGTGTCACCGCCGTGCGGCCCCTCCGCCTCGTCCTGCGCCACGCGCTCCTCGGGCCGCATCTCGCCGTGGCCGGCGGGGATCATGACCGACTCGCTCGACGGGTCGAGTGCCACCGAGGTCGCGCCCACCGCCCCTCCGAGGACGAGGATGCTCGCGGCGAGCACGACGAGCCGCGCCTCCTCGCGCACCAGCCGCGGGAACTCGACGGCGAAGAAGGACCGGATCGCCCGGCCCTTCGAGCTCCGGCCGGCATAGACCGCGCCGTACGCGCGCGCGACCAGGTCGTTCAGGTAGTCCACGACCGCGGCGTCCGCCGTCGCGGTTCGCGCCTGGATGAGGTCGCTCGAGGCGGCGCGGTACAGCTTGCCGAATCGGCGGGCGCGCTCGAGCCCGAGGCCGGGCCAGCCCTGCGCCTCGAGCCGGCCGAGCATCTCCTCGAGCTCCTGCCAGGCCGGACGCCGTTCGTTCATGAAGCGATTGACGTCCATGTTCTCGTCACGGGACCTGCTGGAACGTCAGGAGAAAATTGACGTGGTGGTTGTTGGGGATCCGCATGTTGAAGACCGAGTCCGAGTCGCCGGTGACCTGGGCCCGGTACACGTTGCCGCCCCACATCGGATAGTTCGCGGCGTACTCGGGTGGGGGCTTGTCCTCGGTGAAGACGCTCCAGGTCTCGATGCCGTTCGTGACCAGCACCTCGGCGCCGACGATGCGCACCCCTGCCTCGTCGAGGACCTCGAGGTAGATGTTGTGATTGCCGCCCGACTCGGCGTCCTCGTCCGTCTGGAACAGCGCCGAGGTGAGCGCCCAGTGCGGGTCGGCGCCGCTCGCGCAGTACCCGATTGGCCCGCGCCCATCGTCATGACCATGGCCGCCGAGCGTCTCCTCTCCCTCGGCGGACAGACGCGGATCCCACTCGATGCCCGAGTCGGCGGCCGGAGGCTGGGGGTTGCCCTCGTCGCAGACCGGGACGTCGCCGTCGGCGTCGCCGTCCGAGTCGGAGTCCGCGTCCGTGTCCGAGTCCCCGTCCGAGTCCGCGTCGGCGTCCGCGTCCGCGTCCGAGTCCGCGTCCGCGTCCGTGTCCGCGTCCGAGTCGGCGTCAGCGTCAGCGTCGTCGCCCGAGGAGCAAGCGCAGAGACCGACGGCGAGCGATGTGAGAAGGGCGCGCGTCATGTGGGCAAGGCTCTCACGCGGCGGGGCGTCGTGTGAAGACATCCGGCGGGGTCAGTACCCCTCGGCCCCGATGAGCGGGACGAAGACGCAGCGGTCGAAGTGCTCGCGACGGAGGCTCCCGCCCGTGCGGGTCAACCGGACGAGCGTCTGGTCGCCGGAGGGGCCGACCGGCGCGACGAGCCTGCCGCCTTCCGCGAGCTGCGCCTCGAGCGCGCGCGGGACGGCCGGGGAAGCGGCTGCGACCACGATCGCGTCGTAAGGGCTCCGCGGAGCATGGCCGAGCGATCCGTCGCCGACCACGACCTCGACGTTGTCGAAGCCGAGCTCGGCGAGGACGCCGCTGGCCTTGGACGCGAGATCGGGCAGCCTTTCGATCGTCACGACCTCGCGAGCGAGCCGCGACAGGATCGCGGCCTGATAGCCGAGGCCCGTTCCGACCTCGAGGACGCGCTCGGTCCCCCCGAGCTCGAGGAGCTCGATCATCCGTGCGACCATGTACGGCTGCGAGATCGTCTGCCCATGGCCGACTGGCAACGCCGCGTCCGAGTAGGCCTCGCGCATCGTCAGGGAGATCGTGAACTCCTCGCGGGGCACCGCGCGCATCGCGTCGAGAAGCCGGGGGTCCTCGATCCCGCGGGCGCGGATCTGCCGCTCCACCATCTCCTGGCGCAGGCTGGCGTCGCCATTGTGTCCCCAGGCCCTCATCCGCGCGGGTCATACCCACCCGGAGCCGCCGGCGCAAGGGCACCGACCGCGACGCGGACGTCTATGTTCATCGTCGCGGGGGCGATCGAGCGCAGGCGGGCGGCGCTCAGGATCTCGGCCGCCCTCGGGGGTAGCGGCGCCGTGACCCGGAAGCGCAGGATCGCGTCGGGCGGGGAGGCGCCGATGGCGTCCTCGACGAATCGATCGAGCGCCTCCGGGCCCGCGAACGGTCCCGACAGGTCGACGGCGATCATGGGCCTCGCTGCGAGGTGCTGGAAGCGCCAGCGCTCGACGCCCGAGCTGGACAGCTCGACGAGGAGAACGCCCTTGACCTCGTCCCGCTCTGCGAACGAGGTCCGTTCGGTCGAGCCCGGGTACAGGACAGGAGCGCTCAGCCGTCGGCCCGACAGGTCCCTCGTGAGCACCTGGTGGCGGTGAATGTGCCCCGTCAGGACGGCCGCCACGTCGCCGGGAAGATCGGCCGCGCGGACCGCGTCGTCCTCGAAGCGGAAGGTGTGGTCGCGGCCCGAACCGTTTCCGCAGGTCGCGCCCTCGAAGCAGTGGTGCATGCAGATCAGGCGAACGTCCGCCCGGACGCTCCGGTATCCGGTGCGCTCGAGAAGGGCGGGAAACTGGCGGCGCACGCCGTCGCGGCAGTAGGGAAAGCCGGCGAAGGCGACGCACAGACCGCCGGAATCGATGACTACCGTCCGCGGCTCCGCGAAGACGTGGATGCGCCGGTGGACGGCGAGGAGCGGTCGAGGGATCCGCGAGCGCTCGTGGTTCCCTGGGACGATCAGGACCGGGACCCCGGCGTCGGCCACTCGCCGGAGCTCGGAGAACGCGTCGTCCGCGAGGCCGGCGGATACGCGGCTCGAGAAGAAGAGGTCGCCGCCGTGCACGACGACGTCCGCCTCGCCGGCGAGAGCAGGTGCCAGCGCCCTCCTGAAGCTCGCGAAGAAATCGTGGCCGCGCCGCCGCCGCTCGACGCGCGGCCTCGACGGGAGATCGAATCCGAGGTGGGTGTCCGCGAGGAGGAGGATGCGGGTCAGACCCATCTGAGCACCCTCGCCAGCCGCCCGGCGCCGAGCAGGGCACGTGGCCCCAGTCGAACCTCGATCGACGGATCCGCGATTCGGCGAAGCTCGGTCGTCAGGACGCGCATCCGGTCGAAGCTGGCGAGCGTGAAGGCTCTCTGCCGCTCGAGGGTCGTGCGGCGAAAGCCGGGAGGGACCGGGGCGTGCTCGCCGTCCGAGGCGTCGCGGCACGAGGCGATCTCGCCGCCGTCGAGCACGAGGATCCGGACCCGCTCCGCTTCCCTCCACCTCAGCGCCGACTCGCCGAGCAGACAGAGCCAGCGCGCCCTTCTCAGCGCGTGGGTCGCCCTCGCGACGACCTCCTCGAGCTGGCGGGCGACGGTGGGTGGGTCCCACCGGCGCTCGGCGGGGCGCGGCGCCGAGTCATCGGGATCGAGAGGCTCGGCGTCGAGGCCATCGCGCCAGAGCCGTGTCCCGAGCCGAAGGAGAGCGCCGAGCCGCCCGCCCAGCGCCTCGGGGTGCGCGGCGGTGAAGACCTCGATCCCCGCAGCGAAGCTCCCCGCGTCGGGCGCGGAGGATCGAGGGACTCCGAGGACCTCGGCAGCACCCGGCCGGCTGCGGCCCTCGAGGACGCGCCCGAGCCCCGCGAGGCTCGCGACTGCCTCTCGCGACGGAATCGGACCGATGCGGTGGACCTCGTCGGCCCGCTCGCCCGTGCGCAGGAGGTCTCGTGACGCGAAGCACAGCCGCCGGTCGGCGGGCGACAGGGCGACGTTGTACGGCGGCGAGAAACGCTTGATCTCGTCTGCCTCGACGAGCGCGGCCTCGAGCGCCGACTCGGTCGGCAGGAACGAGAGGCCCCGCGCCTGCGTCAGCATCTCGAGCGTGCGCTCGTGGACGCGTGCCTGCTTCTGGAAGTAGCTGTTGACGCGCCTGTGCAGCGAGGTCGCCTTGCCGACGTACAGGAGCTGGCCGCCCTGCCTGTGCATCCGGTAGACGCCGGGACGGTCGGGCAGGGCCAGCCGCACCTCGCGCGGCATCGGATACACGCGCGCGCGCCTCCCGACGGATGGACCCGCGAGCCAGGTTCGCAGCTCGCTCCACGTCTCGATCCGCTCGCGCTCGGAGAGGAGACCGACGAGCTCGCCCCACACGAACGCCGTGGCGGCGACGTGCTCTCGGGAGCGCCGGAGCTTGCCGACGGAGCGACCGAAGTAGCCCGCGAGGGCGCGCAGCGTGCGGCGCGGCAGCTCGGGCAGCAGGCGCCGCGCGATCTGGTTCGTGCACACGATGTCGAGCGGGAAGTCGCCGCCAGGGCACAGGCTCTGGTGGAGCTGTCTCAAGAACGGCTCCTCGAACCGGGAGTAATGGATCGCCGTGGCGACGGGGATCGCGCTGGGCCGGGAGACCATCGCATCCCACGCGAGCTCGGGCCCGGGCGCTCCGCGCAGGTCGAACCCGCTGATGCCCGTGAGCTCCCTCACCCGCGGAGGGATCCGCTGGCCAGCGGGAAGCGCGACGAGCTGGGCCGTGGCCGGCGCGTCGGCCGCGTTCACGGCCGTGGCGCGGCACCAGCCGATCTCGAGCAGATGGCCGTCGCGCGAGGCGGGTCCGGTGGCCTGGCAGTCGAGGAACAGGACCTCGAGGTCGGCGAGCCGGGCGGCCATACTGAACTACAGTACAGTATTATTGCCGCGGTTCCCAGCGTCTCTTGCAGCCGCTCCGGCCGGGGCGCGAGACTGGGGGCGGATGAAAGCCAAGCTCTGGTTCGCCTCGCTCGTGACGCTGGGGATCCTCTTCTCGTTCGTCTTCACGATCCTCATGGCCTTCGCCTACGAAGGCGGGCTCATCGGAGCGGGGCTCATGCTCGCGCTCACGGTGCTCATCAACCTGGTGATGTGGCTCGTCTCGCCCCTGATCATGGACCTCGTCCAGCGCTGGGTTTACAAGAGCCGCGTCATCGAGATCGAGGAGCTCCGCGCGAACAAGCCGCGGGTGGCCGAGTTCGTCGAGCGGGTCTGCCAGAAGCACGGGATCCGGGTTCCGAAGCTCAGGCTCATCGATGACATGAACCCGACGGCCTTCTGCTACGGGTCGACCGCAAACCGCTCGCGCCTCGTCGTCTCGAGGGGACTGTTCCACTACCTCGACGACCGCGAGGCCAGCGCCGTCTACGGCCACGAGCTCGGCCACATCATCCACCGCGACTTCATCGTGATGACGATCGCGGCGACGATGGTCCAGATCCTCTACGAGATCTACGCGATCGCCATCCGCGTCCGGACGCGACGCGGCAACCCCTTCTTGCCGCTCGCCATCGCGTCCCTGATCTTCTACTGGCTCGGCACCTACCTGCTCCTGTTCCTGTCGCGAACGCGCGAGTACCTCGCCGACCGCTTCGCCGCGGAGGAGATGGGCGACCCTAACGCGCTGTCGATGGCGCTCGTCAAGATCGCCTACGGGATCGCGCGCGAGCCCGACACCGTCCAGGCCAAGCGGCTCCTGCGCTCGACGCGCGCGCTCGGCATCTACGACCCCAAGGCCGCTGCCGGGATCGGCTACGCCTACCAGTCGCTCGAGAAGAGCGGGGCGGCCGTGGCCGTCGCGACCGGGGCGGCGCCCCCGGGCGAGGTCGCGGTGGCGCTCCCGGGCCTGCGGCGGATCGAGAAGGTCTTCCTCTTCGATCTGTTCAACCCGTGGGCCAAGGTCGCGGAGCTCGGGTCGACTCACCCGTTGACCGGCAAGCGGATCCGCGCGCTGGGCAACTACTGCGCCGAGCTCGGCCAGCAGCCGCTCTTCTCCTTCGAGCGGATCGACGCGTCGGGCCGGGAGATCGACGGCGGGAAGATGTACGGGAAGTTCTTCTTCGAGGTCGTCATCTACTTCCTGCCCCACATCGCCGGCGTCGCGTCGCTCGTCGGAGGCATCCTCTACGAGCCGGCGCTGTTCGGGATCCCGCTGGCGATCGGCCTCGGGCTCCTCTGCCGAGGGCTCTACCGCTACCCGGGCCTCGGGAGCGCAGAGCCCACGACCGTCCTCGATCTGATGAGCGACCCGTACGCGAGCCCGCTTCGTGGCCGGCCCGTCGTGCTGGAGGGGCGGGTCATCGGCAAGGCGGACGCAGGCGGCCGCTTCGGCGAGGACATGGAGATGGAGGACCGTGGCGGCGGTCTCATCATGCTCAACTACGAGTCGCCGGTCCCCATCCTCGGCAACATCTTCTTCGGCGCGGGAAAGGCCAACCGGCTCATCGGCCAGGACGTCCGCGTGCTCGGCTGGTTCCGGCGCAGCGTCTTCCACGTGGTCGACTTGAAGCGCCTCGAAGCGGAGGGCATGCGCGTCTCGAGCTACACGCGCTTCTGGGGCATCTTCGCGGCCGTCCTCCTCGTGATCGCCGGCGCCGCTCTGGCCGCGGTCGGCGTGAGCGCCGCCGCGGTCACCGCGCCGTACTACTACCAGGCGACTCCGTATCAGACCGCCCCGGCGTACCCGGGCTACCAGCCCGCTCCGTCGCCGTACCCCGGCTATCCGCCGGCCGCTCCCCCGTACGGCGCTCCAGGGCCGAAGTGAGACGGCTCGCTCTCTGTCTTCTCCTGGGCTCGACCTGGGGCTGCGCGAAGCTCTTCCCGCTGGAATCTGCCAGCGGCGACGCCGACGCCGACGCAGACGCCGACGCCGACGTGGACGGCGACGGTGACGTTGACGCAGACGCTGACAGCGACGGCGACGGCGACGGCGACGGCGACGGCGACGGCGACGCCGATGGCGACGGCGACGGTGACGCTGATGGCGACGGCGACGGTGACGCTGATGGCGACGGCGACGCGGACGGCGACGCCGACGTGGACGGCGGCGCCTGCGTGGATGAGGACGGCGACGGCTACCTGAACGAGAGCTGCGGCGGCGACGATTGCGATGACGGCGACCCCGCGATTCACCCAGGCGCGCTCGACGGGAGCTGGCGCGAGGAGACGCTCGCGGCCGACGACGCTCTGCGGGTGGCGATGGCGCTCGATCCGAGCGGTGCCGTTCACGTGGTCTACGAGACCGGCGCCGACGTCGAGTACCTGACGAATGCATCGGGTGCGTGGTCCGACCCGCTCTCCATCGACGAGGCCGTCGGTCCAATCGAGATCTCGATCGCGGTGGATGGGTCGGGCGACGTTCACGTCGCGTCCTGTCCTGGCGGTGGGGCGATCCGCTACATGAGGCTCTCCGAAGGCTGGTTCGTCGACGTGATCGAGGAAGGTTCCCTCCAGGGCTGCTCGCTGGCGCTGGACGGCGAGGGGGCACCTCGGATCGCCTTCGTCGACGTCGCGGCACCTGCGCTCCGATATGGGCGCCGGGACGTCGGGGGCGAGTGGACCGTCGACGACGCCGTCGCGTGCGAGCAGTGGGGCTGCTCCGAGCCCTCGCTGGCCTTCGACTCCGAGTGGCAGCCCGCGATCGCGTACCTCGGAAGACCGGTCGCAGACTATTTGCTTCGAGTGGCGCGCTGGACGGCGGAGGACGTATGGGAGATCGAGCCCTTCCCCGACAGCGCCGGATGGGTGTCGCTCGCCTTCGACCCTGCTGGCGACCCCCACCTCGCCTTCGTTTCCGGGGCGTCTGTCCGTCATGGAATGCAGGGAAACGCGGACTGGCAGTTCGAGAACGCCGCTGCGGGCGGGTTCCCCCGCAGCGCCTCCCTCGCCATCGACCCGGGCGGCGCGGTGCACATCGGCTACGGCGAGGGACGTGAGCTCCGGTACACGACCAACGCCACCGGCGAGTGGATCGAGGAGGTCCTCGCTCTGCAAGCATGGAGCAATCACGCGCTCGCGGTGGACGCAACATCGGTCCACCTGGCCTGGTCCCATTACGTGGAGCTGGACGCCCCATTCGAGGTCCGACATCGCACCCGCGCTTTGCCGGACGGCGTCGACACGGACTGCGACGGCGACGAATGGTAGAAGGGAACGCGGTGCATCACCCCACCCGCACGAGGTCGCCCGGATCCGCGATCGCTGCCCTCTGCTTCCTTTGCGCCTCGAATGGCGGCTGCGGTCGAATCTTCCCCCTGCAGCAGGCCGACGGCGATGCCGACGCCGACGCCGACGCTGACGCCGACGCTGACGCTGACAGCGACGGCGACGTAGACGGCGACGTAGACGGCGACGGCGACGTGGACGGCGACGTGGACGGCGACGGCGACGTGGACGGCGACGGCGACGGCGACGGCGACGGCGACGGCGACGGCGACGTGGACGGCGACGGCGACGGCGACGTGGACGGCGACGGCGACGGCGACGCGGACGGCGATACCGACGTGGACGGCGGCACCTGCGCCGATGAGGACGGCGACGGCTACCTGGACGAGAGCTGCGGCGGCGACGACTGCAACGATGGCGATCCCACGGTCCGGCCGGGCGCACTGGACGGGATCTGGCGAGAGGACATCATCACCGGCGACAACGCTCTGGGCGCGGCGCTCGCCCTCGACCCGGACGGCGCGGCCCATGTGGTCTACTACACGCCCGCCGAGGCGATGTACTCGACGAACGCGGGGGGTGCGTGGTCGGACCCGCTGGTCATAGATGCCGGCGACGCGCCCAGCTCCATCTCCGTCGCCGTCGATGAGCTCGGTCAGGTGCATGCGGTCGCCTGCCCCTTGCAGTCGACGGTCCACTACGAAACGAGCGCCACGGGATGGGCCACCGAGGTCGTCGCGGACGGCCCCGTCGACTCCTGCTCCCTTGCGCTGGACGGCGCCGGCTCTCCTCACGTCGCCTTCGTCTCGTACGCGGCGGCTCCTCCGGTCGTTCGCTACGCAAGCCTGCTGAACCAGGAGTGGGTGATCGAAGACGCGGTGGTCTGCTGCGGTGACAACTTCACGTTCACATCCCTCGCCTTCGACCCCGCGGGTACGGCCCACATCGGGTACCTCGGACGGGACGTCGGAGTCTGGCGCGTCCGCGTCGCCTCGCAGCGCGAAATGGGCGGCTGGGATTTCGTCGAGAGCGAGCAGGTGGCCCAGGCTCTGGACTTCGCAATCGACCCGGGAGGCGCCTCGCATTTCCTCACGTTCGACATCGAGATGGGTGAATCAATCGTGCGGCATGGAGTCCGAACCGATTTCGGTTGGCCATTCGAGGAAGTCGGGTTGGGCAACCGATCTCCGTCGCTGGCGATCGATCCGGCCGGTGTCGCTCACGCGAGCTACACGTCGTCGATGGCGCTCAAGTACGCGACGAACGCCACCGGCGCCTGGGTGGAGGAGGACGTACCCGGCACCTCGTTCGACTGGAACCCCCTGGCCGTCAGCGCAACCTCGGTCCACATCGTCCGGCTGGAGGTGCCCGAAGCAGGGACGTACTTGGTGCATCACCTGGTGCGCGCCCTGCCCGATGGCGTCGACACGGACTGCGACGGCAGCGTTTGGTAGATTCCTGGCCGGAAGGAATGTCCGGTCCGGCCGTACTTGTTCGTAGAGAGGATGGAAGGTGGCGAAAGCCCCGGCGCGGTCCTAGATGATGGCGTGGGCTCTTCGCAGAGGCGACGCTGGCGGTTCATCTTTGCGTTCTACGTGCCCCTGATTGCCGCGATCGACCTCTGCGCCTACCTGCGCCTCTTGCCCGGGTGGCTCGGCTCCATCCCCTACTACGACACGATCATCCATTTCCTCGGGCTGGGTTTCCTCGGCTACGTGACGCATCGCGCGCTCGACCGGCGGGCATCCCGGCTGCTCGGTGTGGCGCTGCCCGTGGGGCCGCTCCTCGTGGGAGCGCTGGCGGCGGCCGACGAGATCATGCAGCGTTTCTCGACCGCGAGGTCGTCCAACGTCGGCGACCTCGCCGCGAACCTCTCGGGCGTCGCGGTCTTCTACCTGGTGGACCGCTGGCTCGCCGGCCGTCCAGGCCGGGCAGGCCGATCGCGCGAGACGAGCCCGAGGCCCGCGCTGGGTAGCGGGCGGAAGGTGAGGCTCACCACGGGCCGGGGCGCCCGGCGCGGCCGATGCTCTCGAGGGCGCCGTCGATCCGCCAGGTTCCGTCGTCCTGGTGCACGACGGTGTAGACCACGTTGACCGGATCGCCGCGCTCGAACCCGAACCAGTAGCGGAAGTGGAAGCCCGACCTTCCGTCGACGTTCGCGAAGCCGTTCTCGATCCGTTCGCCTCTCGACACGATCCGCCCCCGCTCGCGGCGGTGGGTCTCGAGGGCCGCACGGAACTCGCCCTTCGCGTGCGCGCGCCGATAGCCGGCCGTGGTGTGGCGTTCCCACGCCTCGTCGTACCGCTCGGCATCCACCGCGTCGAAGTAGGGCGTCATGCACGTCTCGAGGGCCTCGCCGGGGTCGAGCGGCGCGCGCATCGCGCCCCAGACGAAGATGCCGGCGACCGGCACGAAGCCGACGAGGATGAGGATCTTGGTCCTCTTCGAGGCCTCTGCGACCATGACCCGACAGTACCGTGGCGGGACCGGGGCGCACATGGGGAACGGCGTGACGTGGTGGTCACACGTGGTAGCATGCGCGCCCGACCGAGGACGACAGAATGACCCTGGACGAGATCCGCAAGGCGTTCCGCGAGCGCGGACTCAAGAAGGTCAAGATCGGCGGCTTCGACATCGACGGCCTGCTCCGCGGCAAGTACGTCTCGCTCGAGAAGTTCCTCTCGGTGGCGGAGAAGGGGCTCGGGTTCTGCGACGTCATCTTCGGCTGGGACATCGGCGACGTCATGTACGACAACGCCCGGCCCTCGCAGACGCAGGGCGCCTTCCCGGACGTCCTCGCCAGGGTCGACCTGACCACCATGCGCGTGACGCCGTGGGAGCCGGACACCGCCACTTTCCTCCTCGACTTCCACACGCTCGAAGGCGCACCCCACCCTGCCTGTCCCCGAAACCTCCTCAAGAGCGTGATCGCCCGGGCGAAGGCACAGGGATTCAGCGCGAAGTTCGCCGCCGAGTTCGAGTTCTGGCTCTTCTCCGAGTCGCCCCACAGCGTCCGGGACAAGCGGTACGCGGGGCTGCAGCCGCTGTCGCCCGGGATGTTCGGCTACTCCTGGCTCCGCGAGGGACAGCAGCGCGACGTCGTGCACGACCTGATGGACACGATGCGCGCCTTCGACATCGACATCGAGGCGCTGCACACCGAGACGGGCCCGGGCGTCTACGAGGCCGCGCTGCGGTACGACGAGACGCTGAGGGCCGCCGACAAGGCCGCGCTCTTCAAGACGTCGGTGAAGCAGGTCGCCTTCCACCACAACCTCATCGCGACGTTCATGGCGAAGTGGAACGCGCAGCTCCCGGGGTCGAGCGGGCACCTGCACCAGTCGCTCTGGACGGCGAACGGCGAGACCAACGTGTTCTTCGATCCCGGCGCCGACGGCGGGCTGTCGGCGACGCTTCGTCACTACGTCGGCGGTCAGCTCGCGCTCATGCCGGAGCTGACCGCGCTCTTCTCTCCCTGCGTCAACTCCTACAAGCGTTACGTCCCCGGCGTCTGGGCGCCCCTGAACGCCTCGTGGGGGATCGAGAACCGCACGACGGCCGTCCGCGCGATCGGCGGAGGCAAGACCGCGACGCGCGTCGAGTACCGGCAGACCGCCGCGGACATCAACCCGTACATCGCGATCGCCGCGAACCTCGCCGCGGGCCTGCACGGCATCCAGAACCGGATCGATCCGGGCCCTCCGATCCAGGGCAACGCAGAGAAGGCGCCGGGCCTGGTCGCGCTGCCTCGCTCGCTGCGGGCGGCCAACCGGGCGCTCGCCGAGTCGAAGGCGGCGAGGGAGCTCTTGGGCGAGGGTTTCGTCGACCACTACGTCCGCACGCGCGACTGGGAGGTGCGCCAGTACGAGCGCGCCGTGACCGACTGGGAGCTCGAGCGGTACTTCGAGTCTATCTAGGGTGGGCGGCATGAACGAGGAGTCCATCTAGGGAGGGCGGCATGATCACCGAGTGGAGCTTCCCCACCAAGATCCTGTTCGGCGAGGGCGCCATCGACCAGCTCGGCGAGAAGCTCCGGGCGAGCGGCGTCGCGCGCCCGCTGGTCGTCGTCGACAAGGGGATCGTCCAGAGCGGGCTCTGCGATCGCCTGGGCGGCGTGCTGAAGAAGGCGGGCATCGCCCACGCCATCTTCGACGGCGTCGACCCCAACCCGGTCGAGGAGAACATCGCGAGCGGCGTCGAGGCCTACCGCGGCGGCGGCTGCGACGGGATCGTCGCGATGGGCGGTGGCTCGCCCATGGACGCTGGAAAGCTCGTCCGGCTGAAGGTCACGCACGATCGGCCCCTCGAGGACTACGACGACCTGCGCGACGGCTGGCGCCACGTCACGGCCAACGTCCCGCCGATGATCGCCATTCCGACCACGGCAGGGACCGGCAGCGAGGTCGGTCGCTCCGGCGTCGTGATCCTGCGGTCCAACAAGCGCAAGACGGTGATCTTCTCGCCGCATCTGATGCCGAACTGGGCCGTCATCGACCCCGAGCTCACGGTTGGGCTGCCGCCCCGGACGACCGCGGCGACGGGCATCGACGCCCTGACCCATGGGATCGAGGCCTACTGCGCGAGGGGCTACCACCCAATGGCGGACGGCGTGGCGCTCGAGTGCGTCAAGCTCGCCGCACGCCACCTCGGACGGGCCGTGGCGGACGGCAAGGACATCGAGGCGCGGCGCAACATGATGGCGTCGGCGATGATGGGTGCGGTCGCCTTCCAGAAGGGGCTCGGGGTCTGCCACGCCCTGGCGCACCCGCTCTCGAGCGAGGCGGGGCTGCACCACGGGCTCGCGAACGCCTTGATGCTCCCGCACGTCCTGAGTTTCAACCTGGACTCCGCGAAGGGCCGGCTCGCGGACATCGCGATGGCGATGGGCGTCCCGGCGACGTCGAGCGACCTCGCGGCCCAGGCCGCGGTCGCGGTGGAGCGCCTCTGCTCGGCCTGCGGCCTTCCCTCGAAGCTCGGCCAGTGCGGCGTCTCGCGCGAGCTCGTCCCCACCCTCGCGGCCAAGGCCATCGACGACGGCTGCCACCTCTCGAACCCGAGGCCCGTCACCGTCGACGACTTGAAGGCGCTGTACCTCGCGGCATTCTAGCCCGTGCGATCTTGCGCGCGGCCGGGCGCGAGGTGCGGCCACTGAGCCGCGTAGTCGACGAATCGCGCGGTTATGCCCAGAAGCGCTGTGATTCCGGGTAGATGCGAACCGGGTGCGTGTCCCCTATTCGCAGTAGTCGAACGGTTCTTCGTCGGCGCCCGCGGTGCAGAAGCCGTCCTCGCAGGAGTACGAGTGACACTCCCGGTCGGTCGTGCAGGGCTCGCCACCTGGAAGGTCGGGGACGCATTCGAGATCGTCGTCGCACATCAGATCCTCGCCGCAGTCGTCGGCGTAGCCGTCGTCGAGGATCTCGCAAGGCTCTCCCATCATTCCGAAGGCGCGACAGACACCTCGCTCGTCGCAGTAGTGCTCGGCGGCGCACAGGAGCAAGCATGGCTCGCTCGTGCACTCCTCGAAGCACGAATCGCCCTCGCGTGGCAGCTCGAGCGGATCGAGACAGATCGTGTAGCACTCGAGACCGGGAGCGCACTCGCCGGTCTGGCATGGCTCGCCCTGATCGAGGAGGCCAACCCAGAGCGACACGCACGTGACGTCCTCGGGCAAGGGCTCGGTCGAGCAGCTCCCGAAGTACGCGGCGATCCCGTCGAGACAGGGCCGCCACTCTGACGGATCGAGCGCGATCCGCCCGTCGGCGACAGAGGCCGAGAAGTCCTCGATGCACTTGGCGGCACCGCGGCTGGCGCAGTCGGCGGTGCGCTCCGCGGTCCAGTCCGCGCAGCAGCCGCGTAGCGCGCCGCAGAACGCCTGGTAGAGCCGGGTGCATGCCTCGTCGGTGTCGTCTGGAGGGTCGACGGGAGGATCGTCGTAGAGGCCGAGGAGCGAACAGCCGCAGAGAGCCGGGAGGAGGAGGCACGACCTCATGAAGAGCCCCGCCTCGCCAGGGGCATGTGTCCCTCCTGGATTCCCTCGGTCGCCAGGGCGCGGAGGGCGGCGAGGTTCGACGCGAGGCCCACGGCGCAGGCGATCCGGGCGAGCTCCGAGGCGCCTCGCACGCCCAGGATCTCGAGCACCAGCTTCGCGCCATCGTGGAGGCGCGCGGCTCCGCCGACCGTGCCCAGCGCGAGTGGCATCTCGATCGATCCGACCAGATCGCCGTTCTCCGACTCGCTCCACGTCGAGAGCGGCCGATAGCGGCCGGAGCTCGCGGCGTGAGCGTGCGCTCCCGCCTCGACCGCGCGCCAGTCGTTTCCGGTCGCGATCACGACGGCGTCGACGCCGTTCATGATGCCCTTGTTGTGCGTGGCGGCGCGGTACGGGTCCTTCTCGGCGAAGCGCGACGCCCCGGCGATCCCGAGGACGACCTCGCGGGCTGGGCGCCCGCCATGGGCCAGCGCGGCCGCGGGAACGCGAGCCAGCACGCGCACGCGGCGACGGTCGGCGAGATTGGAGAGGATCCTCAGACCCACCCGAGCGCCTGCGATCTGACAGATCCTCGGAGCGACCGCCTCGGCGACGGTGTTGACGACGTTGGCCCCCATCGCATCCCGGCAGTCGACGACGAGGTGGACGACCATCATGCCGTCGCCGAGGTCGCGCACCTCGACCTCGCGCGCGCCGCCGCCGCGGGCGACGACCGTGGGCATGGCCCGATCGGCGATCGCGCACAGCTCCGGCGCCGCCTTCGTGATGCGCTCGCTGCAGAGGGCGGGCTCGGGGACGTCCACGAGCTGCACCTGCGCGATCATCAGGGGCGGGTCCGCGTCGGTGATGAACCCCCCGCCCTCGCGGACGAGGCGCGCCGCGTTCGAGGCCGCCGCCACGACCGATGGCTCCTCGATCGCCATGGGCACGAGGACGTCCGATCCGTCGACCAGGAAGTTGGTCGCGACGCCCAGCGGGAGCCCGTGCGTCCCGATGACGTTCTCGATCATCCGATCGGCAGTCGCGATGTCGATGCCTCCCCGATCGAGCACGGCGGCCAGGGTCGCCCCGTCGACTCCGCCGAGCTCGGCCACGATCCGCCGGCGCTCGTCGATCCCCAGCCGGAAGAAGCCAGGCAAACGCGAGCCGCTCACCCTTCGTCCCTCCTCGCTCCGTCGCGATCGATCACGGCCTCTTCCGCCCAGAGCCCCTCGGCGCCGAGCTCGTCCACGAGCCTCGCAGCCAGCTCGGGCGAGCGGGCGAACGCGACCGCGAGGTCGCCTCCTCCGGCCCCGGCCGGCTTGGCGCAAGCGCCGACACGGCCCGCGATCTCGATCACCCTCTCGAGCGCGGGCGTCAGCAGGCGAACGCCCATGACGGGCGAGAGCTCCTCGAGCCCGCGCAGGTGGCAGACCACCGCCTCCCGCAGCGCCGCGGCATCGCCGCTCAGAAGCGCCATCCCGAGCGCCGCCGCGGCCTCGTGCACCGAGCGAGGCAGCCCCGCCTCCAGCGCCGCCCGCGCGAGCGGAGCCGTTCGCACCGCCGCACCGCTGTCGCAGATGACGATCCCGATGCGGCCGAGCCGGAAGGGCTCGGCGTGGGGCGCCGGCAGCGCGCGGTAGGAGATCACGCCGCCGTACAGCGCAGCGGCCACGTCCCCGCCGCTGCCGCTGCCTCCCTGAGTCGCCCGGTGGAGCTCGACGAGCTCCCTCAGGCGCGCGTCGCGCTCGGCGCGCGAGCCCAGATCGACGCCGCGCTCGGCGAGGAGCGCTCCTGCCGCGGCCACGAGCGCCGCGGAGCTCGAGCCCAGGCCCAGCTTCCGTCCGTCGCGACAGAGAGCGGAGACGTCCACCGAGGGAGCGTCCGCCGAGAGGGACCGCGCAACGGCCACGACCTCGGGACGGTCCGAACGCGCTCCCGCCCGCGTGTCGGCGACGGCGTGTCGGCTGACCGCGGCGACGACGGCGGTGGCTCCCTCGAGGACGGCGTACTCGCCCGAGAGGAAGACCTTCGCCGGAGCCCGGAACCTCACGCGACCTCCACGCCCTGCCCGACGCCGGCCTCGATGATCCGGAGCACACCCGCCACGGCGCCGAGCGCCGCACGGACGCGCTCCGAGTCGACCCGACGATGGAGCACCTTGACGTTCGGGCCGGCGTCGACCGTGAAGTACGCCTCTACTCCGCCCTCGCGCAGGCGACGGACCGCGTGGATGGCCTCGACCGTGGCGGCGTTCCAGTACAGGAGGCCCGGATCGGCCGCCATCGCCGACGCGTGCATCCTGAGCGCGCTCCTCTCCATCACGGCCCCCAGCTCTCCGAGATCGCCCGAGGCGAGCGCCGCGCGTGCGCTCACGAGCTCGGCCGGAGCCTGACGTACCCATGCCTCGTGGTACGGGCTGGTCGCTGCCGTGCGGGTCATTCCGTCGCGCGACCCCACGGACTTGGGAGACTCGGACGTGATCAGGATCGACATCCCGAGCTCGAGGCCGGAGGCCACGGGGACGGGGTGGGCCGCAAGGAAGTCGGTCCCGGAGGGGGCCGCGGGCAGCTCGACGAAGCCGCCGTGCACGCTCCGCGCGGCGGAGGCCGACGCCTGGCGCGCGAGGTCGGACAGCGCGTCGGCACCGAGATCGAGGCCCACGGCCCGGGCCGCCGCCGCGGTCAGGGCGGCGAAGGCGCTGGCCGACGATGCGAGGCCCGCCGCCGCTGCAAACGTGCTGTCGCTCGTGACGGCCATGCGAGGCCGGACGCCAGCGATCCGGCCCAGCCGATCGAGGTGCACCGTGACCCGCCGCGCCGCCTCCCCCGTGGCCGGTCGGCCGTCGATCACGATCCGGTCCTCGCCCTGGCCTTCGAGGAGCTCGACGTTCGTCCGAGTGCGCAGCGCATCGACGGTCATGGAGAGGCTCGGGACCGCAGGCAGGTTGCGGTCGGGGTCCGACTTCCCCCAGTACTTGCAAAGCGCGAAGTTGGCGCAGGCGACGGCGACGCTCACTGGCACCCGAGCTCCACCGCGAAGCCGGCATAGCCCTGGCTGGACCACGCCTGGACGATCTCGTTCGGACGCTCGGCCACCGCGATGACCGAGCCGCCACCACCGCCACCGGTGAGCTTCGCGCCGAAGGCGCCGGCGCCACGGGCGATGGCGCAGAGCTCCTCGATCTCGGCGGTCGAGACGAGGAGCGAGGCGAGCAGCGCCTGGTTGAGATCGAGGTGCTGGCCGAGGACGCGCAGGTGCCCGCGCTCGAGCGCCGCGACGCCGCTCTCGACGAGGGCGCCGATCGCGTCGAGGAGCTTCTCGACCGCCTCGGGCCTGCGCTCTCTCTGACGCGCAACGGACTCCACCATGGCGCGCGTCGAGCCCCTGGTCCCCGTGTCTCCTATGGCCAGACCGACGGTGAGCCCGAGCGAGATCTGCCGCAGCGGCTGCCCGCGCCGGTAGACCCCGACGCCGCCACCGGCCGCGACGGCGTTGTCGATCCCGGAGGGGTTTCCGTGGATCACGCGCTCCCAGGCGAGACCGGCCGCGCTGGCCTCGCCGACGTCGAGAGGTCTTCCCAGGAAAGCGCCCAGCGCCCGCGCGACGGCGACTCCGACTGCGGCGGAGCAACCGAGCCCGCCACCCGCGGGGATCGAGGGCTGCGCGACGACCCTGCACCGCGCCTCGCCGGCGCCGAGCCACCCGAGGACGGCACTGAACGCCCGCCCGAGGTCGCTCGAGTCGGCGGGGCCCACCAGTGCACCCCAGGCCGGAACCGCGAGGAGCGGGCCGGCAGGCTCGGCCTCGGCCCGCGCCGTGGCTCCGCGGGGCAGGGCCGCGGCGATCGCCGGCCGCCCGTACACGACCGCGTGCTCACCCAGGAGGATCACCTTGCCGAACGCCTGCTCCACCCCTCACGCCTCCCTCGAGCCCACGCGGGCCACGAGCTCGGACAGGGCCGCCTTGCCCTCGGCCGTCGCGTCGAGCCGCTCGACCTCGCCCAGTGCCTGAGCGCAGAGCTCCCGGACCCTGGCCTCCGCCTGTTCGACCGCGCCCGAGCGGCGGATCGCCTCGAGCGCGTCCTCGAGGTCCGCCGGCGCCGCTGCCGGATCGCCGAGCACGCGGAGCAACGTTCCCTTCTGCTCGGGCGCACAGGTCAGGAGCGCGCGGTCGATCACCCAGGTGCGCTTGCCGGCGCGCAGGTCGTTGCCCATGGCCTTGCCCGTGGTCGCCGGATCGCCGAAGAGCCCGAGGAGGTCGTCCCTGATCTGGAACGCACGGCCGACGGGCCCCGCGAGGCCGTCGAGCCCGGCGAGAAGGGCCGGTGGGGCCGAGGCCAGCACGGCGCCGAGACGGAGCGGACCACGCACGGTGTAGCTGCCGGTCTTCAGCTCGTACAGGAGCTCGAGGCCGACCTCGGTGCCCTCGAGCCCGACCACGTCGAGCGTCTGGCCCAGGACCACGTCCTGTTCGAAGGCCGCCCATTCGCGCGCCGCCACGCCGAGCAACTCCGCCGGGAACGGCGCCTCGTGCAGCAACCGGCGCGCGAAGCTCGACGACAGATCGCCCGCCAGGACCGCGAGCGCCCCGCTCGACCCCTCGCCGAACTCGCGACCCAGGACTACGTGCACCGCGGGCCCTCCGCGGCGGACGTCGTCGCCGTCCATCCAGTCGTCGTGGACGAGCAGGTACGTCTGGAGCAGCTCCAGCGATGCGGCGGCGCGCGCCGCGTCGTCGGGACGAGGTCCGCCCGCCGCCACGTACGCCGCGACGGCGACGCATGGACGGACGCGCTTTCCGCCTCGCAGGGTGAGGTCGCGGACAGCCTCGCAGATCGGCGCGAGCTTGGCGCACGTGGATCGCGCCTCGGCACATCGCCGATCGAGGAACTCGGCGAGCGTCCTGTCCACCACCGCACGGGTCTGGTCGACCAGGGACATGGCAGGACGAGCTTATAGCCGAGAACCGCGGCGGAGGCCCACGCCCTGAACCACCGCCGAGCCGGGATCGCACCGGGCGGCAACCATGGTAGATTGACGATCGATGTGTAGCGCGTCCGCCCAGCGGAGGTCCCGGCACCGCTACAGCTACGACGAGTACCTCGCGTACGAGCGGGACAGCGGCACCAAGCACGAGTACGAGGACGGGGAGATCACCGCCATGGCCGGTGGCTCCCGCCGACACAACGCGCTCGCCTCGCGCATCAGCGCCGCCCTGGAGGCCGCGAGGAGATCCGGCTGCGTGGCCTTTCAATCGGATCAGAGGGTGCGAGTGCTCGCGACCGGCAAGGCCACGTATCCCGACGCCACGATGGTCTGCGGTCCCATCGAAGGCGATCCCGCGGACCCCTCCGGACAGACGATCACGAATCCAACTCTCATCGTCGAGGTGCTGTCGCCCTCGACCGAGGAGGAAGACCGCGGCAACAAGTGGCAGCACTACCAGATGATTCCGGCGCTCCGGGAGTACGTTCTGGTCAGTCAGGCGCAATCCCGGATCGAATGCTACCGGCGCCTTCCCGGTGGGGTCTGGGAGTATCGAGACGCGACCGAGGGAGCGGTGATGCTCCTCGCGGGAGCGACGATCGAGATCGCTTCGCTCTACGCCGACCTGCCGGACTGACCGTCGCAGCCTGACCATCGCGACGTGGCCTGGACAGCGCAGGCCCGAGCTTCCAGTAGTGCCACGCAGGCGTCGCGCCGGGAACCGTGTTAGAAGCCACGCGCGGCGATGGTCAAGCGCGGGCGTTCCAGGAGCATCTCGACTCGCAAGAAGCAGCATCTGGACCTCTGCGCGACCGCGGACGTCGGCTTCCGCGGGGTCACCACGCTCCTCGAGGACGTCCACCTCGTCCACGACGCGCTGCCCGAGCTGGCGCTCGACGAGGTCGATCTCGGGACCTCGCTGTGCGGCAAGACGCTGAGGGCGCCGATCGTGATCGCGTCGATGACCGGCGGGACGAGCGCCGCCGCTCGCATCAACCTCGACCTCGCCGCAATCGCCGAGGCGCGCGGGATTGCGTTCGGGCTGGGCTCGCAGCGTGCGATGCACGAGGATCCAGCCGCCGCGTGGACGTACGAGGTCCGCAAGGTCGCGCCCACGGCGCTCCTCTTGGGCAACATCGGAGCCATTCAGGCCTCGAGGATGCGTACGGCCGAGGTCCAGGAGCTCGTGGAGCGGATCGGCGCCGATGCGCTCTGCGTCCACCTGAATCCCGCGATGGAGATCGTCCAGCCCGGCGGCGATCGCGACTTCCGCGGGGCCTTGGGTGCAATCGCGCGGCTGCATGCCGAGCTCGGCGTCCCGGTCGTGGTCAAGGAGACGGGCTGCGGGATCTCCGCGAGCGTCGGGCGCAGGCTCCTCGAGGCGGGCATCCGGACGGTCGATGTGTCGGGAGCGGGAGGCACGAGCTGGGTCGGAGTCGAGACGCTCCGGGCGCGAGCCGGCGACAGGGCGATGGGCGCGGAGCTCTGGGACTGGGGGATCCCGACCGCGGCGTCCGTCGCGCTCCTGGCACCGCTCGGCTTCCAGGTGATCGCGACGGGCGGCGTCCGGACCGGCCTGGACGTCGCCCGGGCGCTGGCCCTCGGCGCCGCTGCATGTGGCGTCGCCCGGGCGGTGCTGCAGGCCCACTCCAAAGGAGGGGGGCGGGAGGTCGATCGACTGATCGATGGGATCCTGGGGAGCCTCAAGGCGGCCATGGCGCTCACTGGCTCACGCAAGGTGGCGGATCTCCACATGATACCGCGCGTGATCGGCGGCCGGCTCCGCGACTGGCTCGACCAGCTCGCGTAGAGCCAGTATCACGAGGTGATACTGCGTCAACGATGCGCGGAACGGTCTCCTGGACGGGCACTTTGGCCAAGGATCTCGATAGATCGGGCTGGCGGACCCCCTTCGGGGCGTGCTAGGGTGGCGCCCCCCAAGGAGGGAGGGGTCCGATGGGCTACGACGAGACCCTGGCGACGAAAATCCACTCGCTTCTCATCGCAATTGGCCCGTGCGACAGGGGTGGCGAGTTCGGCACGGTGCTTTTCACCGTCAACGGGAACATCGCGGGCGGAGTGGAAGACTCGAACGTCTTCCTCAGGGTCGGGGACGTCCGGGCGGCCGAGCTGCTCAAGGTCCAGGGGATCAAACCGTGGCCGATCACCGGACGGCCCACCAGGGGCTGGGTCCTCATGACCCCTCCGGCCATCGGCCCGACGATCGTGCTGCGCGAGCGACTGGGCTGGGCCTATCAGGTCGCGGCCAGCCTGCCTCCCAAGGCCGTGCCCAAGCCCGCACCGGTGACCCCGCCGCCGCCGCCTCCGCCGCCTCCGCCCGACCCTCCCAAGCGAGCGGCGCCGAGGGCGCCGAAGGCGGCACCGCCCCCGCCGCCCGCCACGACCGTGATCGCGCCGGGAATGAGCCGCCCTCTGGC
>JACPQR010000182.1 GCA_016190375.1 Deltaproteobacteria bacterium | reverse complement strand
GGCCCCCCCGGTGGAACGATGAGCGAAGCGAATCGGAACGAGCGGAGCGGGATTCACTCCCGCGGAGCGAGCGGGGGGCCCGGGGGGGCTCGTCAGGCCCCCCCGGTGGAACGATGAGCTCTGCCGACGACGCGGGGTCTTCCGTACGAGTTGGCGACATCGTCGACGGCAAGTACCGGATCGTCCGGCAGATCGGACAGGGGGGCATGGGATCGGTGTACGAGGCCGAGAACATCACGCTCGGCCGCTCGCTTGCCCTGAAGGTCCTCGAGCCGCACCTCGCGAGGAGCGCGGCGCTCGTCGAGCGGTTCATGCGCGAAGCTCGCGCCGCCGCGACCGTGACTCACCCGAACGTCGTCTATGTGTTCGACGTGGGCTGGCTGCAGGACGGGCGGCTTCCGTACATCGCGATGGAGCTCCTCGACGGACAGAGCCTCGCGAGCGCCGTCAAGGCGGGTGGCCTCCAGGTGGCGCGGGCCGCGGCGATCGCCGCGCAGATCCTGGACGCCCTCGAGGCGGCGCATGCCAAGGGCATCATCCATCGCGATCTGAAGCCCGCGAACGTCTTCCTCTTGCGCGGCGACGTGGTCAAGGTGCTCGACTTCGGCATCTCGAAGATGGTCGGGGCGTCCGACAAGCTGACCGCGACGGGGTCCGTCCTGGGCACGCCTTCGTACATGTCACCCGAGCAGGCCCGCGGCGCCAGGGCCGTCGATCACCGCACGGATCTGTACGGCGTCGGCGCGATCCTCTACGAGATGCTCTCGGGCACCGCGCCTTACGAGGGCGACAGCTACAACGAGATCCTGTTCAAGATCGCAACCGAGAGCCCGCAGCCCATCGCGAGCGTGCGACCGGACGTGCCCGAGGCCGTCGCGAACCTCCTCGATCGGTCCCTGCGTCGCAATCCCGCCGAGCGGTTCTCGACCGCGCGGGAGATGCGAGATGCGTTGATCGCGGTCATCGGCGCGGCCCCGTTGCCGGGCATGGCCCCGGGTGCAAGCCGAATCCTCGCTCCCGCCGGCCGCCCGGGCGCGACCGTCGCTCCGACGCCGGCCGCCTGGGAACTGACTCCCGCATCGGGCCCGCCGACGGATCCAACGCCCGCGGATGGCTCCGCCGCCGAGTGGCCGGCGGCGACGGGTGCGCCCGGGACGACGGACCCGCGGTCGATCGCACGGACCCAACCGTCGGGAGCCCGGACGTTCGTCCCGCGACCTCGCCTGCCCTCCGCGGTCATCGCCGGCGGGATCTCGGTGGTCGCCGGACTTGCCATTCTGGGCGCGATCGCGCTCTGGTCGTCCGCGGGCTCGGAGCCCCGGGCGGCGACGACGGGGCCGCCATCCCCGCCGCTCATTCCACCGTCCGTTCCCGCGCGCCGGCCGCTGGCCGAACCGCCCGCGTCCAGCGTCGCGACCTCGCCCGTGGCGGATTGCCGCTTCCGAGTCTCCGTGGCTCCGGCGGAGGCGACAGTGACGCTCGACGGCGTTCTCGACGCGACCGAGATCGACCGACCCGCCGCTTGCGGTTCGCGGGCCCGGCTCGTCGCCGAGGCCGCAGGTCACCGCCGGATCGAGAGGGAGATCGTGGCGGGCCCGCGCGTAGAACCACCGCTGCGCATGGAGCTGCCACGCGCGGCCTCGCCGTCGCCCCGACAACCCCGGCCGTCAGCCAGAACGGGAAGGAGAGATGCGCCCACCGCGCCTCCGGTACAGATCCTCGAGCCGAACCCCTTCTCCCGCTAGGACCGGTCGCCGGCCGACCCTCGGGATCCTCGTGGTCGTCTCGGCCCTCTGCGCGTTTCCCGTCGCGCCGGCGGCTCAGGACGCGTCCACCGAGGCAGCCGCGGCGTTCGATCAGGGGACTCAGTACTTCGGTCGCGGGCAGTGGGCGCTGGCGCTCGAGTCGTTTCAGGCCGCGTACAGGCTTCGGGCCCACCCGGCAGTTCTGTTGAACGTCGCGACCTGCCTGGATCGGCTGGGTCGGGCGGTGCCGGCGGTGACCGAGTACCAGCGATACCTGCGACTTCGAGGCTCGGGGATCGAGCACGAACGGCGGCGCTTCGTCGATGACGCGCTCCGCCGGCTGACACCGCAGGTGGCGCTGCTCGCCGTCGCCCTGCCCGCGCCTGGTGCGGCCGTTGCGATCGATGGCACGCTCGTGGTGATCGGCGAGGATCCGATCGTGGTGCCTCCCGGCCCGCACAGGGTCGAGAGCCGCGCCTCGGACGGCCGCTACACGCGAGTCGACATCCTGGCGGACGCCGGGAGCAGGCAGAACGTGGCGCTCCGGTTCCCCTCGGGGCCGAGCCAGGCGGCGCCTGGACAAGCGACCGTGCCCGCCCCCGCGACTCCACCGGCAGCGCCGAGCCCACAGCCACGAAGCGACGGCGATCCGGCTGCGGTCGTCGCTCCCGGCCGCGAGCCGCGCGACGGTGGCGGGTGGGATCCGTCGCTCCGCTGGGTTGGCCTCGGTGCAACGGCCGTACTGGGCGGACTGCTCGTCTACACGGCCTCGCGGACGCTGGCGCTCGCGGACGAGTACGAGCGGACCGACGACCCCGAGACGCGGGACGAGGGCCTCACGTACCGGACCGTCACGGAGTTCGTCTTCTTCCCGGCGACGCTCCTGGCCGCGGGGTTCACGGTGCTCGCGTTCGTGTTCGCCGCCGACACCGACGAGAGCCCGGGCACGACCGCGGCCGTGCTCCCTATGCCCGATGGGCTCATTCTCGCCGCGCGAGGCAGCCTTTGATGACGAGAGCGACCTCCCTGGTGGCCCTCCTCCTCTGGAGCTGCTCCTGGGCTTCGTTCTCGGGCCGAGACGGCGACGGCGACGGCGACGCGGATGCGGATGCGGATGCGGATGCGGATGCGGATGCGGATGCGGACTCGGACTCGGACTCGGACTCGGACTCGGACTCGGATTCGGACTCGGATTCGGACTCGGATTCGGACTCGGACACGGACTCGGACACGGACTCGGACACGGACTCGGATACGGACACGGACTCGGACTCGGACGCCGACGCGGACGGGGACGGAGACGCCGACTTCCACTGCGACTCCCCCGAGACCTGTGCGGCCCTCGCGCTGGAGATCTTCGATGGCGTCAACGCCTCGCGCCAGGCCAACTCGGACTGCGCGGACGTCGCTCCGTTGACGTGGGACGATCGCCTGGCAGACATCGCGCTCCGCCACTCGGAGTACATGTCGGAGATCGACTCGCTGACCCACGACGATCCCCAAGGGATCCTGCCCGAGCGACTCGACGCGGAAGGGATCGAGTGGGGCTCCGCCTCGGAGGTGATCGACGTCGTCGATCGCGAGGCGGCGCCGCTCGCGGCGAGCTGGCTGAACGGGGACAAGGGGGACGACTGGCGGCGGAACGTCCTCGACTGTCGCGACGGCAGCGTCGGCGTCGCTGTGGTGGCCTCCAATCCCATCCTCGACTACGTGACCGCCGAGCTGGTGCTGCAATGAACCGATCGCTCTCGACCGCCTGCGCCCTCCTACTCGCCTCGTGCGGATGGGTGTCGTTCGACTCCCGAGACCCCGGAGACGAGGAGGACGCGGGCGTGGATGGGGACTCCGACACGGACTCGGACTCGGACTCCGACTCCGACTCGGACTCCGACACGGACACGGACTCGGATGCGGACACGGACTCGGATGCGGACACGGACTCGGATGTTGACTCGGACACGGATGCGGACGCGGACACGGATACGGACTCGGACTCGGACACGGATGCCGACACGGACGCCGACGGCGACGCCGACCCCCCCGAGACCTGCGAGTCCGAGGAGGCCTGCGACGCGCTGGCCGACGACGCCTTCGCGGCCATCAACTCCGCCCGCGCAGCGGAGGGCAGCGGGCCCTGTGAAGGAGCGGCCTGGACGTGGCACGCAAACGCGGCGAGGGCCGCGGTCGACCAGTCCGCCTACATGGCATCGCTCGATCGCGTCGTCTCCGAGACGGAGGACGCGCGACAGTTCGCCTGGCGGCTCGACGACTACGGAGTGTCGTGGACCGAGGCCACGGGATGGGTCGACGACATCGACTCCACCCTGGACGCGACGATCGACGGCTGGCTGCGACCCGAGAACGTACGCGGAATATTCCTGAACTGCTCGAGCACGCACGCGGGTGTCGGCGTGGCCGCGTCCGACAGTGGCATCGCATACGTCACGGTGATCGCGTTCACGCCCTGAGGCTGGCTTTCACCCCAGAGACCGCAGGTAGCCGACGGCGACGCTCTGCGACCAGTCGCGGGCGCCGTCGAAGCGGGCAGCGGTCACAGCCACCACCACGGCAGCGCCAGGACGCCGCGGTCCAGCCTCTCGGGGGCCGAGAAGTTTCCGACGACGTAGCCCACGCGGCAGCCGTGGTCCCGCATGAACCCGTGCAGGCCGGACAGCTTGAGCGACGCGGTACGACTCGCCCATTTGATCTCGATCGGCACCGGGCCCGTGGGAAGGTCGAGGACGAGATCGACCTCCGAACCGTCGGAGGTTCGCCAGAAGGCGACCCGAGCGCCGGGACCGAAGTACGAGATGCGACGGATCATCTCGAGGACGACCCAGTGCTCGAACAGGCGGCCAGCATCCAACCTGAGGAGCGCGGGTCCGATAGGCAGACCGGCGGCAGCGTTGCGGACTCCGAGGTCGAAGAGGTAGAGCTTCGGCGTCAGGGCCAGGCGGCGCCGGGCATTCTTCGTGTAGGGCTCGAGCCGGACGGCGACCAGCGTGTCCAGGAGGATCGAGTAGTAGTTCTTGACGGTGTTGATCGTCAGCCCGACCTCCGAGCCGAGCTTCTGGAAGTTCGTGGCGTTTCCGGATTCGGCGGCGGCGATCTCCAGAAAGCGAGAGAAGCCCTCGAGCGAACGCACCAGTGCCTCGGCCTGGATCTCCTCTCGCAGGTACGTGAGGGTATAGGACCTGAGCAGATCGACGCGATCGGATGCCCGCGCGACGAGGACACCCGGTAACGTTCCGAGCCCGAGCATGTCCGTCCACGGAACCGGCCAGCGCCTGCTCGTGGGCGCGAGCGCGGCCGCCCAGGGCGGCTCGCGTGCCGAGAGATTGACCAGGGGCCGCCGCCCGATCTCGCCCACGATTTCACGCCAGAGGAGCGGGTGGAGCGCGCGCGTGCGGACGCGTCCTGGCAGGAGGTTCACGCCTTCGCGCCGCAGCTTTCGGGCGGACGATCCAGTCGCGTGCAAACGAACGCGGTCCCGATGCTGGTCGAGGAGCCACTGGCAGTCGTCGAGGAGGCGCGGGAGCTTCTGGATCTCGTCGATCATGATCACGAGCGGACGCGCGGGCGTCGCGCTCTCGAGTCGGGCCAGCACCTGACGCTTGAACGCGCCGGCGTCCGTCAGGTGGGTCTGGAACACTTCGTAGTCCTGGAGCTGGATGATCCACGGGTGACGCCCCTCGAGGAGGCGCGTGAGGAGCGACGTCTTGCCGACCTGCCGCGGGCCGAACAAGAGGAGCCCCAGCGGGCTCGATCGCTTCGTGCGCAGCTCCCGGAGCAGCACCCTGTCGAATTCCACATGACGAGTCTATCAGCAAGCTGCAGATTTTCAGCGAAAATATGCAGCTACGAATCGCGCTGGCACGCGTTCACGCCCTGAGGCTGGCTCTTACCTCAGAGACCGCAGGTAGCTGACGGCGACGCTCTGGGACCAGTCGCGGGCGCCATCGAAGCGGGCCCGGATGATGCCCTTTCGATCGATGATCCAGGTCTCGGGGAAAAGTCGGGTGCCGTACTTGTCGGTCACGATCTTGCGGTCGGGATCGAACAGGATCGGCAGCCGCGTGCCCCGCGGGAAGATCCGGCGCACCGCGTCCCAGTCTTCGTCGACCGAGACCGTGAGGACGGCGATGTCGGGGTCGTTCGCGACGATCGTGATCAGCTCGTCGAGCGACGGCATCTCCTCGATGCAGGGGCCGCAGGTGATGGTCCAGAAGTTCAGGACCACGACCTTGCCGCGCAGGCTCGACAGCTTGACCTTCTTGCCGTGCCGATCGGGGAGCGAGAAGTCCGGAGCGCGCCGGTCGTTTCCCTCGTAGGCGGGCCGCAGCGCCAGGACCGCCTCCGTCTTCTCGCGCCGCTGCCCCTCGACCGCGGCGGTCGCGAACAGGTAGATGAGCGCGCTCGCCCCGACGACGAAGACGAGCTGCCCCACCGGTCTGTACCTGCCAAGCACCGCCGGCAACATAGCACGATCGAACTGGGGACACGCAATCGAACCGGGGACACGCACCCACCCGCCAACATACCGAAAACAGACCACTTTTCGGAGCAACCGCGCGTTTCGTGCCGAGCACTACGGCCGGGTGGGGGCGCGGGCGAAACGCGCGGTTACCCCAGAAACACTTGCGATTTCGAGGACTTGTGAGCCGGGTGCGTGTCCCCTATCATCACCGCCTCGCCGTCACGTCTTTCATGGCCAGGAGGCTCCCCAAGAGCGACAGGAGGGATGCGAGCAGGGTGGCCCAGTAGCCGTGGTACAGCCGCGGCCGCATGGACTCGTCGATCGCCGCATTCGTCCTGAAGACGTAGCCCATCGACAGGAGTGTCGCCGCGGCGAAGACGAGCGCTCCTAGAGCCAGGAGCGGCCGCAGCGAGGCGATCTTCCTGTAGCGGGCGACGTGCAGAAGGCCCGCAACCAGGATCAGCCCGAGGGGCAGCCAGCCCATCTGCTCGATCCCCGGCTCGAGCCCCACGCCCTGCGCGTCGGTCCACGGGAAGAGGACGCCAATCGCCACGGTGGACATGAAGTAGAGCGTGAGCCTGCCGACGATCCCCATCCGGGCCAGGAACACCCTGGCATCGGCCACGAACCTCTCGAAGTCCCGGCTCACGGTGGACTCGGGTAGCTGCAGGAACCCGCCGCTGAAGGCGGGCTCGTCGGAGTCAGCGAGGCGCCGCTTGCGGGGCGCGACGACGCCGATCTTCGTTCCGATCGCCTTCTCGCGATCGAAGACGCCGATCACCGTCCCGACGGCGGCCTGCGGGTCGAACGGGCCCGGATCGGAGTCGGAATGCACCGCGTCCACCATCGGCGTGTCCAGAATCTCCGGATCCGTCTCGATGTGGAAGACGAGCCCGCAGCGGGGGCAGACGCTGTCGGTCTCCGAGCGCGCCCCGTTGCAGTTCGGACACCTCATGCTTGCGCGATTGTAGCCTACTCGGGCGGGCGGTATCCTCGGGACCCGAATGCGCTACTCGATCCTCGCCCTTCTGTCCTTCGCGTGCCCGGCCTGCTCCTGTGACGATGAAGGAGATGACACACCGACCGAAGACGGGGGAACCGAAGACGGGGGGTCCGACGGAGTCGACGCGGGCCCGGATGGCTGCCAGGACGGCGATGGCGACCGTCGCGGGGCGGGCTGCCGGCTCGGCGACGACTGCGACGACACGGACCCCTCCGTCTGGAGCCAGGACGCGGCGCTGAGGTTCGGCGCCGGGGCCACGGGCGTGGCCGCCGGGCAGACGCGGCTGGTCGAGATCTCCCTCGACCAGAGGGCCTGCGCGCCCCGGACGATCACCTTCGAGAGCGACGACCCGAGCAAGGCGACGGTCGAGGCATCCGTGCAGATCGATCGCGGCGAGCAGACGGCCGAGATCGTCCTCACCGGAGTCGCCGAGGGCGCCGCCACCGTGACCGCCAGCTCGGAGGGACTGGAGGCGGCCCAGATCGAGGTCGAGGTGGTCTCGCCGGACCTGCCGGCGTGCAGCGGCGAAGCGAGCGGCACGCTGCAAGCGGGCGCTCGAGTCGCGGTGGACGACGGGACCCTCGCAGGCGCCGCGATCTCGCTGCCGGCGGCAGCCACCGAGATCACGCCGGTCGGCGTCTCGATCGGCTGCGCGCCGTCGCAGGAGCCGGAGGGGTTCGTCGCCCTCGGCCCCGCGGTGCGGATCGATCCAGTGGCCACGCGAGCTCTGAGGGAGATCCCCGTCGAGATCCCGCTCAGGGCGGCGCTCTTGCCCACGAGGGCACGCCCGGACAACGTCGCCATCGCGTACTCGGGGCCGGGTGTCTCCGCCCGGATCGTCCCCCTGGCGAACCTCAGCGTGCGAGGCGATCCCGATTCATCCACCGCCTACTTCGAGTCGCCTCGGCTCGGGACGTTCCAGGCGGTGGTGCGGGAGGACGTCAACGAAAGCACCAGGACCCGGCGCTTCACGTTCCGCGCGATCGTCGGCGTCTCGATGGGTGCGGGCGGAGCGGCCCTCATAGGGTTCCGCAACCCCGAGAAGTGGGACTTCATCGGCCCCCTCGGAGGTCCCACCGACTGGCAGTACCTCCTGCACCAGATCGAGATCTACCACATGGGCGGCTTCTGCTCGGCGGACCAGGGCGAGCTCGGCACCTACTGCCCGGTGCCGGCCCCGACCCAGATCTACGAGCACTCGCAGGACTTCGAGCACTGGTTCTACGAGGACGAGTACTCGGGACAGGGCGGGACCTTCGATCGCCACGAGTACGTCCAGATCTTCCGCGACCTCGCCCTCGGCTTCGGCAACCCGAACTCCGAGAACCCCGACTCGTTCGTCACGCCCGCGGGCGTCCCCGACTCCGAGCGCTTCCGTTCGGACGCGGACCGGTGCGCGAGCCCGGTCGTGTTCGATCCCGACGAGGGCCAGCGGTACTACGACGACCAGTACAACCCCGACGGCGAGTATCCGGTGATCACTTTCTGCGACGGAAACGAGCTGCCCGACGACACGGGCACGTGGGACCCGTCGCAGCCGGGCTACTACCCGATGGAGGTCGCGCTGGCCGTGGACCTGAACGGCAACGGCGTCCGCGACGCGGGCGAGCCGGTGATCCGCAACGGGAACGAGCCGTACCGCGACACCGGGATCGACGGGGCCTTCAGCGTGGACGAGGATGGCTACGACGCCGCCACGAACCCCGACCCGGCGGGAGACGACTACGACTTCCAGTTCAACCCCCGCGGCACCGAGGGGAACTGGGACCGGGAGGACACCGAGGGCTACGACGACATCGGCGTCGACGGCGTGGCCGGGACTCCCCAGATCTCCGAGGGCGGCTACGACTCGGGCGAGGGAAACGGCGAGTTCGACTGGACGACCGGGGCGCGAAGCTTCAGAGAGCAGAACCCGCGCCGGCGGGCGCTGGAGATGGACGAGGACGAGTACGCGCGGATCGACTTCTACTCGGATGGCGGCATCCGGGACCTGTTCAACTTCGCCGTCGTGACGAACCACTTCGTCTCGTCGCTCATCGCGCGCGGCCCCGACGAGGTCCGGATCTACAACGGCTTCCCGGCGCTGTACGGCGAGCCCGACGGGAGCGACGACGAGTGGCACTCCGACTGGCCCGACTACACGCGAATCGGGCGCCACGCGTTCGTCCGGTATGGATCGCTGGACGCGTCCGAGGAGGAGAAGCAGCGCGGCGACGGCGGCCACGTCGGGACCGTGGCGCAGATCCTCAACCGCCTGACCGCCTCCGCATACGTCGCGTCCTCGCGATGGCCCGGAGGCGACCGGCAGGAGTGGGACCAGGACGTCACGACCGACGACGATTGCTCCGAAGGATACCTGTGCACGTTCGACTTCACCGACGACAACGGCCGGACCGGCCCCGTCTCGATCCTCCTGCCGCCGGGCTACCACGACGAGCGCTTCGCGGACACGGCGTACCCGGTAATGTACTTCGGCCACGGCTACGGCCAGCAGCCGAACGACCTCATCATGCTCGCCGTGGTCTTCGCGAACTACATGATCTCCCCCGGCATCGCCGAGGAGCGACGGCTGCAGAAGTTCATCATGGTCTTCCCGGACGGCCGCTGTCGGGGGGACGAGTGCCTGGCCGGCACCTTCTACACGAACTCGGTGCGCCCCGAGGGACCGCAGATGATCGACTTCCTCGAGTCGCTCGCGGACTTCGTCGACGAGAGCTTCCGCACCCGCGCGCCCGAGGAGGTCGAGGTGCGGTACTAGGCCCCGACCGGGTGGACCCGGATGACCGAGGCGACCCAAGTACGAGAGCGTTCGTCGATCGCGCGCTGGCTCATCGCGGCGTTCCTGACGCTGCGCGGCCGCCTGATCCTCCTCGTTTGTTTCGCGACCGTTCCGGCGCTCCTGTTCATCTTCTTCGCCGCCTCCAGGGAACGCGAGGCCGCTGTCGAGCGGCTCATTGCGGAAGCGCGCCACCTCGGGAGCCTCGCTTCGCGGGAGCACGCCCACCAGCTCGCCGGCGGGAAGAACCTCCTTCGTCGCCTCGCGGGTGCGCTCGAGTGCGACGCGACGGCGGCGTGCCCGGAGCACCTCCCGTCGCTCCTCGCCGGTCTTCCTCAGCTCGCCAACATCGGCGTCGCCGAGCCGGACGGTGACGTCTCGTGCAGCGCGGCTCCTCTGCGACGTCCCGTCAACCTGGGCTCGACGGCGGCGTTCCGGCGCGCCCTCGATTCTCTGGAGGTCGAGGCTGGGACGTACGTCATCGCCCCGATCGTCGGCCGGCCCGTGCTGCACCTCGCGTACGCGGTCCGGGGCCCCGGCCGATCGCCTTGCGCCGTCCTCTTCGTGGCCCTCGAGCTCGGCTGGCTCGGCCAGCTCGCGCGACAGGCAAACCTACCCCGTGACTACTCGTTGCTCATCGCGGACAGCGCCGGGAACGTCCTCGCGCGGTCCGGACCGACCATGGCAGGCCGAGGCGAAGAGCCGGGCCGGCCCGTGCCGGGTCTCGCACGCGTGCTGCCACGCCCGCGAGGAGCGGTGCTGCGACTTGGCGAGCCTGCAGTCTCGCGCTATTTCGTCGCGACACCGATGCAGGGCATGCGCGGAGTGTTCGTCGTGGCCGGCCTCCCCTACGACCGCGTCCAGGGAAAGGCGAACTGGGCGTTCTATCGAACGCTCGCCGGCCTGGTCCTCGTCACGATCTTCGCCATCGCATCGGCCATCCTCGCCGCCGAGCTCTCCGTCCTGCGCCTCCTCAGGGCGCTCACGCGCGCTGTTCGCAAGTTCGGGGCCGGCGACCTGACGGCGCGGGCACCGCTCCCCCAGGCCCACGGCGAGCTGCGCGAGCTGGCGGCCTCGTTCGGCGCGATGGCCGACACGCTCGCGGCGAGGCAGCGAGAGGCAGAGGAGGCCCAGGTGCGGCTCCGAGCCCTCTCGCAGCGCGTTCAGGCTGCCCGCGACGAGGAGGCGGAGCGGATCGCTCGCGAGCTGCACGACGAGCTTGGCCAGGTCCTGACCGGTCTCAAGCTCGAGCTCGCGAGGCTGCGACGCGTGTGCTCGAGGAGCCCCCTGCTCTCGCTCGAGGGCGACCAGGCCATCGCCGAGATGACCGAGCACGTGGATCGCGCGATCGACTCGGTCAGGCGGATCTCCTCGGAGCTCCGCTCGCCGGTGCTCGATCGGCTGGGCCTGGCCGCGGCGATCGACTGGCTCGTCCGCGAGTGCGAGGTCAAGGCTGGCATCACGGGGATCGTCAACATCGAGGACCTCGAGGGGCCCGTCGACGGCGTCGTCTCCACGACCGTGTTCCGCGTGGTCCAGGAGGCCTTGACCAACGTGGTGAGGCACGCAGGCGCATCGGAGGTGCGGGTCGACCTCGCGTGCCGGCCGCCCACGCTCTCGCTCACGATCCGGGACGACGGCAAGGGGATGGAGCCCGGAGCGGCGACCGGGTCGGGCGCGCTCGGGATCCTCGGGATGCGAGAGCGCGTTCATCTCCTCGGCGGCGTCTGGCGCCTGCACTCGGCGCCCTCGAAGGGCACGACCATCGAGGTCGTGGTACCGCGCGAGGGCTCGCGAGCGGCCGAGCCACGCGGGGAGCGCGGGTCATGAGGATCCTCATCGCCGATGATCACGCGATCGTCCGCTCGGGCCTGACGCGGATCCTCGAGCTCGAGTTTCCGGGCGTCGCAATCGGAGAGGTCGCGACCATCGCCGAGCTCGTGGCCCATGTGAAGGCCGCGAGCTGGGACCTCGTGATCCTGGACATCGCGCTGGGCGTCGAGAATGGCCTGGACGCGCTGCCGCTCGTGAAGGAAGCACGTCCAAACGTACCCGTGATCGTGCTCAGCATGTACGGCGAACGGCAGTTCGTGACCCGGGCGCTCGCTGCCGGAGCGTCGGCCTACCTGACGAAGGAGCAAGCCGCCGACGAGGAGCTGTTCCGGGCGATCCGGGCCGTCTGCGCGGGGCGGCGCTACCTCGGAGAGTCCCTGGCAGAGCGGCTCGCCGATCACCTCGCCGGAGCGCGTCCGGGGTCGCCGCACGAGTCGCTGTCGGCACGGGAGCTCGAGGTCTTCCTTCTTCTTGCATCCGCGAAATCCGTGTCGGAGATCGCCGACCGCCTCGGGCTCAGCGTCAAGACCGTGAGCACGTACCGGACGCGGATCCTGGAGAAGATGTCGCTCGAGTCCAACGCCGAGCTCATCCAGTACGCGGTCCGCAACGGCCTGGTCCAATGACGTCGTAGGACGGACGCCGACAGGCCCGTTCTCCTGGTCCTACCTGACGATCGGACCGCCGCCGATTTCGCCCGCGCCCGGTCTCGGCCATCTTGAGGCCGATGGTGACCAGGGGGCCGACGTCGAGGCCGGGATCGGGGCGCGCCCGCCGCTACGTGGGCGAGCGCATCTCGACCATGCACCCCGCGTACTTCGCGATGTCGATGGCGACGGGCATCGTCTCCACCGCGTGCCACCTGCTAGGGCTGGGAGATCTGGCCGCGGTGCTCTTCTGGATCAACGTTCTCGCTTACTCCGGCCTCTGGATCGCGACGATCGCTCGCGTGCTCCTCTACTGGAAGGCCGTGCGAGCGGACTGGACCAGTCATCAGCGAAGCCCTGGCTTCTTCACGTCGGTCGCCGCGACGTGCGTACTGGGCATGCAGTTCGTCTTGCTCCACGACGCTCCCGAGGTTGGCATGGCGCTCTGGATCCTCGGCCTGGTCCTGTGGGTCGTGTTCACGTACAGCGTCTTCGTCGCGCTCAGCGTCAGGGAGGAGAAGCCGTCACTGGCCGATGGCATCAACGGCGGCTGGCTTCTCGCCGTGGTCGCCACCCAGTCGATCTGCGTACTCGGCTGCAGGGTGCTGCCAGGTTGGGTGTCCAGCAGGGACGCTGCGCTCTTCGTCCTCACTTCCCTGTGGCTCTGCGGGGGGATGCTCTACATCTGGATGATCTCCCTGATCTTCTACCGGTACACGTTCTTCCGGTTCTCGCCGTCGGATCTGATGCCGCCCTACTGGATCAACATGGGCGCCGTCGCCATCTCGACCCTCGCCGGCAGCGCGCTCCTGGCGGCCTCCGAGGGCTCGCCCCTGATGAGCTCGATCCGACCCTTCGTGAAGGGCTTCACGATCCTCTACTGGGCGACGGCGACGTGGTGGATCCCGATGCTCCTGGTGCTCGGGATCTGGCGCCACAAGGTGCGCCGGGTCGGCTTCGCGTACGACCCGCTCTACTGGGGTCTCGTCTTCCCGCTCGGCATGTACAGCGTCTGCACGCTACGCCTCGTCGAGACCTTCGACCTGCCGTTTCTTCGCTGGGTCTCGCGAGGCTTCCTGGTCGTCGCGATCGTCGCGTGGATGTTCACGTTCTTCGGCTGGCTCACCCGGCTCCTGTACCTGATGCTCCTCGCGGCGCAATCCGCGAGGCCGACCGGTGATGACCGTTCGCTCCGTTCCGTCTCCGCGCTCGCTCCAACGAGCGCGGGC
This sequence comes from Deltaproteobacteria bacterium, assembly GCA_016190375.1. GTDB lineage: Bacteria > Myxococcota_A > Polyangia > JACPQR01 > JACPQR01 > JACPQR01. The sequence goes on along the minus strand of JACPQR010000182.1, from coordinate 742 downwards.
CAACCCTCGACTGGAGTCAACCGATGAGCACCGAGGTGCCCCTGGGCACGGGCGGCGGCGGCGCCGTCCTGCCGAACCCCCGAGATCCCTCGATCGCGCTCGAGCAGGCGGAGCCGGTGTCGCCCGCCACGCTCGCGGAGGCGCACCAGAAGACCGGCCACAGGCTGATCCTCGCCGGCTTCGCCATCACGATCGCCGGCATCGTCCTGTACTGCATCGCCTGCTTCGCGGGCGGGATGGACACGGACATGGGAGACGTCCTCTTCGAGAGCTCCGAGCCGTTCACGCGGGCGACGCTGGCCGTCCTGGGCCTCGGCACGCTCGTCTGGCTCGTCGGCTCCTTCAAGTACCTCAGGGGATCGATCGAAGCGGAAGACGATGCTCCGGGCCCCGGCGGGCCCTAGTCAGGATGGAACGACCGGCTTCGATCGCAGCGCCGTAGAGAATCCACCTCGGCACCCGCGTGCTCAGGCCTCCCCGTCACCCCGAAGGTTCCCTCCGGGGCCCCCCGCTACCGCATAGCCGTTAGCAGTTAGCCAGGGTGCAGATCCCACTTTACACAACGATTCCGGTCTGTTCGTGGACGTGATCGTAGACGTGGACGTGGACGGCTTCTCGGCAACGTTGCCAGCACTCCGGACGATGACCCGGCTCCTTCGGGAGGCCAGCCATGTTCAGCTTCGAGAACCTCGACGTGTACAAGTGCGCGATCCAGTTCCTCGCTCAGGCCTCGACCATGATC
>JACPQR010000175.1 GCA_016190375.1 Deltaproteobacteria bacterium | reverse complement strand
TCGAACGCCTTCGTTCCGTTCACGCTCGTCCACGAGGGCGAGGACATCCCGATCCGCAACCACGACGGAGACACGATTGACTTCGACTTCGAGCGAGGCTTCATCGAGCACGGCAAGGCCCTGACGACCGAAGCGGTCTTGACCAACCCACTCACGTCCTCCGCCGAGACCCTGCTCGCGCCCTACTACAAGGAGGAGCTCCGCGGCCGGCCGCTCGCGGGCCACTACACCCTGCGCATCTGGGAGGATCCGGCGCTCCAGTGGGAGAACGTCGAGGACGTCCAGATCGTCCTGCGCTACCGGTACTGGACGAGGTTCGAGAGGTGAGGACGCGTCTCGCCATCGCGGTCGGCTGTCTACTGGTCGCCGCCGGCTGTCCCCCCGGCGGCCCAGGTACTGATGGCGGTCCCGGGCCGGACGCGACGGTCGACGCCGCGACCGACGCCGGGCCTGGCTCCGAGGATGCGGGCCTCGACGCCACGGCGCCGGTGCCGGACGCCTCTGCCGATGCTGGTCCGGACGCCGGTCCGGACGCGGCGGGTGAAGAGGATGGCGGGCTCGACGTGCCTCCCGACTGCGAGCCGGCCGCCGACCTCGCCGTCGCGGCGGACCCCGCCGGTCAGGTCCTGGGGGCCGCGGCGGCAGCTCGATCGGGCGGCTTCGCCGTCGCCTTCAGCGTCGCCGACGGCGTCGGCACGTTCGTCCGTGCCCGGCTCCTGGACGAATGCGGCCTGCCGGCGGGCGACGAGATCGAGGTGGACGAGTCCGGCCTCGTGGTTGGCGTTCCGGTCGCGTCGGCGGTCGGTGAGACAGGCGGGTTCGTCATCGCGTGGTCACGCGACGGTGGCCCGGGGGACGACGAGGGAGCGGCCGTGGTCTTCCGTCGCTTCGATGGCGACGGGACGCCGGCGGGCGCTCTCACGCTCGCGAGCGAGGTGACGTTCGATGATCAGCTCGCGACCGCGGCAGCGGCGCTCTCGACCGGATTCGCCCTTGCCTGGGAGGATAACTCGGGGGGCGCGCTGATCCGCCCCGACGCGGTTCTCTGCACGTTCGACGAGGCCGGCCGACCCATGAGCGGCGAGGTCTCGATGTCGCCGCTCCCCGATGGGGCCCAGAACGTCCCCCGGATGGCCGTTGCCGCAGACGGCTCGCTGCTCGCCGCCTGGGTGGACGAGGGTGTGGGGAGGTTCCGGCGTCGCAACGACGGTGGCTGGCTCGACGCGGAGGCAATTGCGCTGACTGACGATGGCGCCCTGCCCAGCAGCGCGGCCGGCACGGAGGACGGCTTCGGCATCGCACTGACGAGCTACTCGGCGGACCTCGAGGGCGACGTTCTCCTGTCAGTCCTTCCGAGCGGAGGCGGCGAGGCTGCCGAGGCGACCATCGCAGAGCGCCAGGGAGCAGAGCGCGACGCGATCGTCGTCTCCACGCGCGCCGGCTTCTTGATCGCGTGGACGGACGAGACGTACCGAGATGATCCTCAGGCAGTCGATTCGTCGGGCTCGACCGTCGGCGCGGTCTGGACCGATGCGGCGGGTGAGGTAGAAGGCGAGCCCTTCGTCGTGCCGACGACGACAGACTTCGACCAGGAGCTGGCGGCCGGTGCCGCCGGCCCCGGCGGCGTCCTGGTCGTGTGGGTGGACTGGTCGAGAGCCGACGGCGAGGACGACGGAGGTCTGCGCAGCCGGCTGATCACTTGGGGCGAGGGCCCCTGACGAGGAGGGAGTACGATGCGAACGGTGTCACGCTGGAAGGCCCTGAGCATGGTCGTCGCCGGCTTCGTGGCAGGGGTGGCGTTCATCATCGCCTGCGGCACGGGGCGGCGCGGCTCGGGTGGCGGGTCGGACGACGACGGGGGTTTCTCGTCCGGCCGCGACGCCGAGGCACAAACGGGCGGAGACTGCGAAGAGTGGGAGGTGGTGCTCGCGGCCACGAGCGGTCTGGAGGACACGGGCGAGCTGGTAGGGAACGGCCGCGTCCTGCGCGTGCCCTCGGGCTGGGAGCCGTATGGCGACGACAACCTGCGCCGGTGCGTGAGGTGACCGCGTGACGCTTCGCCGTCTCCGCGTCAACGAGGGACTCGTCGCGATCGCGACATTCGTGGCCGTGCCTTCGGTGGCGTGGGCGCAAGATGCGGCGGAGCTCGACCCGCGGACGCTCGAGCAAGGCGAGTCGACCGTCGACGAGTCGCTCCTGCCGGACTTCTCGGCGGAAGAGCTCGAATCCCCCGCGCTCGATCCGCGCCCGGGGCTGCCCGAGATCGATCGGCGCGACGCCGAGCTCGAGCCGATCGCGCTGCCCGCGGGCGAGTCGAAGAGCGGCGTGACGCCGCAGGCGCTCTCGGTGCCGTCGGACGGCGGCTCGGTCGAGGGGATGGGCGAGAGCTTCTCGCCGCTGCTCTCGTCGGGCACGGCGACCTTCAGCGTGCCGGTCGCGCTGCCGCCAGGACGGCGGGGCGCTCAGCCCAGCCTGGCCTTCTCCTACAGCTCCTCCTCGGGCAACGGTCTCCTTGGCATCGGCTGGTCGCTTTCGGTGCCGTTCATCCAGCGGCAGACGGACAAGGGGCTGCCCCGCTACGACGGCACGGACCGCTTCGTCTACAACGGCGGCCAGGAGCTGGTCGAGGTCGCGCCGGCGGCCGACGCCGACGGGAATCTCGACAACGGGATCCATGCCGAGGTGCTTCCCGGCTTCGTCCGGGGCTTCCGCTACTTCCGCGCCCGGGTCGAGGGCGCCTACCTTCGCTTCTTCCTCGCGCCCGACGAGAGCTACTGGGTCGTGCAGGACAAGGACGGCGGGTTCTTCTACCTGGGCGACTCGGAGGAATCCCGCGTCGAGAAGGAAGGCTGGGGGGTCTTCTCCTGGTCCTTGACGCTGGTGATCGATGCTCGCGGGAACGAGGTCCGATACCTCTACCGCTCCAGGGACGAGACCGGGCAGGTCTACCTCGCCGAGATCGTCTGGAACGGCCCGGTCGAGCTCGCCGATGGCGACGTCGTCCCGCGTCTCGGCGCGCCTTCCGATGAGTTCCAGCACTCGGTCCGCTTCACGTACGAAGGTCGTGACGACGCGATCGAGTCGTATGTCTCCCGCTTCCGTGTGGCGACGGAGCTTCGGCTCGCCGGCGTGGCCGTCGAGAGCTACCTGTCACGCGAAGATCCGAGAAGGACGCCGGATCGCCGCTACGTCCTGGCGTACGACCCGGACAGCTACCTGTCGCTTCTGGGCTCGATCCAGGTCGTGGGCCGCGAGGGGACGGCGCTGCCGCCGATGACCTTCGGCTACTCGGCGGTCGATCCCCACGCGGGTCCGGGCGGGGAGCTGGCCGACGACCTGCCGGGATGGGGCGGCTTCGACGGCCGCGTCTACGAGCTCGGGGACTCGCCCGACCATTCGCTCGACGAGGCCCGCACGGATCTCTTCGACATCGACGCCGACGCCTTCCCCGACGCCCTGGTGACCGACCCCGCGCGCTACGAGGACGGCCACGGCGTCTTCTTCCTCGACTTCGTGGACGGGGTGGGCGACTACACGAGCGCGCAGATCATCGACGTCCCGCGCTCGATCGGCGGGGACCTGACGCTGTCCGGCACGAACGTCCGGCCGATGGACCTCGACGCCGACGGTCGAGTCGAGCTGCTGCACATGCCGCATGTCCGCGAATGGTCCGCGTTCACGGCGGACGGCGACCGGGAGGCCGGCTTCGCCTGGGTCGAGCATGGCCCGTACGACCCGGCGCACGAGGACATCGACCTCACCCGCGACGCGGCGGAGATCCGGCTCGTCGACGTCGACAACGACAACCGAGTGGACGTGATCCGCACGAGCGGCACGCGCTACGAGTACTACCGCAACCGGGGCGACGGGACCTTCGAGGACCCTGTCACCTCCTGCGTCCTGCACCGCGGGATGCCGCTCAGCTTCTCGAACGGCGACCTCGACCTCGCGGACATGAACGGCGACGGCCTGCAGGACCTCGTGCACCTGCGCCGGGGCGACGTGGGGTACTTCCCGGCGAGGGGCTACGGACTGTGGGGCGGCGAGGACGACCTTCCCTCTGACTGCACCGAGGGCGAGTTTGGACCGGACCGCGAGGTCGTGATGGACCCGTCGCCCTTCTGGTCGCTCCTCGACGACGACCGGGTCCAGCTCGGAGACGTGAACGGCGACGGCCTGTCGGACGTGGTCCAGACCCGCTTCGACGGCGTGGACATCTGGGTCAACGAGGGCGGCCGCGGGTTCTCTGGCCGCTACATCATCGAGCGGTCTCCGTTCGATCCGGGCTTCACGCAGCGCGTGCGCCTCACGGACGTCAACGCTTCGGGCTCCCGCGACATCCTCTGGGGAGACGCCGAACGCTACCGTTTCCTTGACCTGACCGGCGGCATCCGGCCTCGCCTCTTGACGCGCGTGGACAACGGCCTGGGCAAGACGACCGAGCTCGCCTACGAGCCGCACACGGCGCAGCAGAGCCGGGCGACGGACCGGGGCGAGCCCTGGACGACCTTCGCGCCCTTCCCGGTGCAGGTCGTTTCCACGATGACCGTCCGGGACAACATGGGCGGAGAGTACGTCACGGAGTACGAGTACCGCGACGCCGTCTACGACGGCCTGGAGGCCGAGTTCCGCGGGTTCCGGGAGGCGATCGTCCGGGCGGTAGGCGACGAGAACAGCCCGACCTCCGAGCAGCGCACCGTCTTCTGGCCGGGCGAGCGGCCCGAGGGCTCGGACCCGCACGACAACCCCTACGAGGCGCTCAAGGGCGCCGTGGGGCTGACCGAGACCTGCGACCTCGAAGGAACGTGCCTCGAGACGAGCCACACGAGCTGGACGATCCGCCGGCTCTACACGGGCGCGAACGGCGACCCGAGGAGCGTCTGGCAGGCCGTCGCGACGCAAACGGACACCCTGCGCTACGACACGGCGCCCTTCGAGCGCGGCGGCGACGAGCTCGTCCTTGCGGCCATCCGCGGCGACGCGCCCGAGGTCGACGACGAGGTCACGGCGCGAGGTGGCTCGTACGCGCACCTGCGCAGCGAGACCGAGGTCGACGCGGCCGGCAACGAGCTCCGCTCGGTGGCCCAGGGCGTGGTGGGCGACGCGAGCGACGACGTGGTCACGCACACGACCCACACGAACCTGTCGGACTGGCTCTGGCGCCCTGTCGAGTCGTACGTGGAGCCGGACCTGCGGCGAACCAGGAGCGAGTACGACGAGCAGGGAGATCTGGTCGACCGCTTCGCTCGCCTCGCCGAGGAGGATCGCGAGATCCACGAGGTGCACAACACCTACGACGGCGCCGGCCAGCTCCGCGAGGTCGAGGAGGGCGGAGAGGGAGCCGCCGCGCTGCGGCGCCGCCGGATGACCTACGACGAAGATTTCTCGGCCTACCCGGTGGAGGAGGAGGTCTTCACCTCGGCGGAGACGGCGCTCGTCACGATGGCCGTCTGGGACGCGGGCTTCGGCGTCGTCACGGAGCTCCACGACTTCAACGAGCAGACGACCACGATCGAATACGACGACCTGTCGCGCGTCGTCTCGATCGTGCGGCCCGGCTGCACGGAGGCCGCGGTCCGCTACGACTATCTCCTGGCCGGCGACACGGGCCGCGCTTTCAGCGAGGTCGTGACCCGCTCGAACGAGCTCTGCGGCGACGGCGAGCCCGAGGACGCGGCCAGCTCGCTCGAGAGCCATGCCTTCGTGGACGGCCTGGGCCGGGCACGCATGACGCTGTCCGAGGCCGATCCGGCGCGAGGCGACGGCGGCGCATGGGTCCGGTCCGGGCTGGTGAGCTTCGACGCCAAAGGCGCGGCGTCGAGGGCGTACCTCGCCGACTTCCGTGACAGCGCGGACTTCTCGCTCGCAGCTCCGCTAAACGGCTATGCCTCGACCCGCTACGACGCCTTCGGCCGCCTGACCCGGTCCGTCGCGCCCGACCGGCTGGCCGCGACCGAGACGCTCTACCACGCGCTGTCGCAGGACGTCTTCGACCCGAACGACCTCGACCCGACGAGCGGCCACTACGGGACGCCCGCGACCTCGGTGAGCGACGGCCAGGGCCGCCTCGTCTCCACGATCGAGCGCAACCGGGTGGACGGTCTCTTGCGGGAGTACGTCGCCTCGTACTCCTACGATCCGCTCGGGAACCTCTTGGCGATCGACAGGACGGACGGCACGAGGAACGTCCGTCGCTCCCTGGGCTACGACTCGCTGGGCCGCCGGGTCGCGAATGACGATCCCGACTCGGGGTCGTGGAGCTACGAGTACTCGGACCTCGGAGAGCTGGTCAGGACGACGGACGCGCGGGAGGTGCAGGTCTCGTACGCCTACGATCTGGCCGGCCGCCTGGTCGCCGAGGACTACGACGACGACGGCGTCGTCGACGTGGCCTACACGTTCGACGAGCCACGCTCCTTCGGCCTCGGGCGACTGACGACCATCCATGACCTGTCGGGGACGACGGAGGTCTTCCACGACGAGCGGGGCCGCGAGCTGCGGATGGCCCGGACGCTCGAGCACGATGGCGTGCGCCGGGAGGAGTCGCGGAGCTACGACGAGCTCGACCGGCAGACCAGCCTGACCTACCCGGACGGCTCGGTCGCGTCGTTCGAGTACACCGCGCGGGGGCTGCTGTACTCCGCAGCGGTCGACGGTTTCAGCGCGGTCGGGCGGATCGAGTACGACGCGTCGGGTCAGAAGCTCCTCGAGGAGCTGGGAGACGCGGAGGCGACTCGAAACGAGTACGTCTACGACCGCCGCCAGCGCCTGACGCGCCTGACGTCGGTGACGGGTGCCGGCCGGTACTTCCAGGACAACCAGTACCAGTACGACCGTGCCTCGAACCTCACGGCGCTCCGCGACCTGCGCACGCCGCAAGAAACGGACGGCTGGTCGCCATCCCCGGCGGACCAGGACTACCAGTACGACGCCCTCTACCGGCTGACGCGCAACCGCACGACCTACGCGGAGGACGAGCCCGACCGCCCGCGCGAGCAGACCTGGCGCTACGACTTTTCGGGGAACATGACCGAGTGGCGGGACGACCAGTCCCGCTTCTTCGAGCGCTCCCTCGGGACGATCACCAACGGCCTCGACGCCGACCCGACGGGCACGACCCGCCCCCACGCCCTCGTGTCGGCCCGCCTCGACGACTCGAACCACGCAGAAACCACCTACAACGCTTCGGGCGACATGGAGACGCTCACCGTCACCGCCGGCGGGATCGAGACCGCCCACGGCTACGAGTGGGACCAGGTCCACCGTCTGGTGCGCGCCACGTCGATGCAGGCCCTGGGCGATCCCGGCGGCGAGATCGACGTCGACCCGCCATCCCTCCAGGCCTCGACCTTCACCTACGACTTCGCGGACCAGCGCCGCGTGAAGGACTCGCCGGACGACACCGTCCTCTACGTCTCCGACACCTTCGAGCTCCGCGAGGGAGTCGCGACGAAGTGGCTCGAAGTGGGCGGCCGCCGCCTTCTTCGCATCGACGCAGCGGAGGGCGGCGAGGGCGGCGATGGCGACCGCGTCTCCTTCTACCTCGCGAACCACCTGGGCACGACCTCGGTGGTCCTCGACGACTCCGGCCAGCCCCGCAGCGCGTCGACCTACCTGCCCTACGGCGCCCTCGAGTCCGAGGTAACGAGCCCCGCGGATCCGCTCTTCGACCCCGCCTACCGCTTCACGGGCAAGGAGCGCGACGCCGCGACCAACCTCGACTACTTCGGCGCCCGCTACTACGCGCCCTCACTCGGCCGCTGGCTCAGCCCGGATCCTGCCGCCGTCCATGGGCTCAAACCCCAATGGTCAGGTCCGTGGTCCTACGCCGAAGGCAGCCCGGCTCGTCTCATCGATCCCGACGGGCGTGACGCAGCACTTCCGGCGGCGGCCGCGGCCGGCGCGGTCGCCGCCATTTTCTCCGAGGTCGCCGAGATTCGGCACCAGATGATCGACGAGGGACAGGCGTTCTTCCAGCTCGACGAGCGCCGGATTGCCGCGCGAGGCGCCGAAGCGTTCATAGCCGTCACGGGCACGGTCTACGCCATGGCCCGAGGTGGGCAGCGTGGCTTGGTGATCGGCGCTGCGGTGTCTAACGCAGCCGGCGCGTCCGCCGGTCGTGCGCTCCGCGGCGAGCGCACGTCACTGTCACAAGTGGTCCGCGAGGGCGCGAAAGGCGCCACGGTCGCCATGGGCGCGAGCGTCCTCGGGCGGCTGGTCGCACCAGTGGCTGAGCGCCTGGCCGAGAGGCTCCGAACGGCCATGGCTGTTCCTGCCACGCCCGGCCCGGCCGCAGGGGGCGGAGGGCGCAACCTTCACACTGAAGCAGTCGCCGCGCGCGACTCCCTCGCAGGCGAGCTTGCTACGCAGCGGCATCCTCCCGCGACAGTGGTGGGCGCGTACTCGCCCTCCTCGGGCCGAGTAACGGCAGGAGCGAGTCGTGGTGGTGGGCTGGGCTGCGCCGAGGGAGTCTGCAGCGAGGCCCTTGGGCATCCTCCTGATATCCGGTTCACGCCCGCCGTCAGGCCGAGAACGGGGCAGCCTGTTGATGTGTGCCCGAACTGCGAGGCCACCTACGGTCGCGGCGCCTTCCCCGATCCGGCCACGCGTTTCCGAACCGACAGCGGAGGTCAGTGATGGCCTCGGCGACTCCGAAATCGGCCGAGGACATTCAGCGGCTCGAGTTCGACTGGCTCGGCAGCGATGAAGCTGGATACGTTGCGCTGTTCAGTACCGCTGGCGCCGGTTACGCGCCCGCGGAGTTTCTGCGCGACACGAGTGCCCACGATAGGGCGATTGATGCTGTCCTCGCTCTTCCCGCCTCGACAGCGGCGAAGTTCGCTCCTGCTCTCGCACCAGGCCTCCAAAACACCTGGAGGCTCGTCGCTGAGCGTGGATTTTACGCGTTTGACTGCGACCCCAATGGTGGTCCCTACCGCTTAGTTGCGGCGCCGGTAGTTCCGATTCGTGTAGATGCACTGCCGGCCGCTGTCGCTGACGTGGTCTCGAAGATCAAGCTCGCGTTGCGTTTCGAGAACCAAACCGTCGTTGCGGACGACCTGTTGAGGGAGCTTCCGTGATGGACTGCGAGCGGCGGGCTGACAGGCGATGGGGCGATGGGGACAAGGGCGGGGCGATGGGGGAAACGCACCCGTGTCCGTCCGCCGGAACGCACCCCTGCGATGGTGCGATGGGGACACGCACCCGGTGCGATGGTGCGATGGGGACACGCACCCGGTGTGCAACACAGTGAGATCGCAGCGCTTCCTGGGACAACCGCGCGATTCGTTCGGGCCAGCTCCATGGCCTGCTCGAACCCCCGGCAGGGATGGGCTCGGGTGGGCGCTGCGACGCGTCGTAGGCCAGAGCGCGCGACGCCAGACACCAGGCGCCTCGCGCACCACTCCGACCCGCGCTACCTCGGGCTCACGCCGGCGCAGTGGCTGTCGCTCGCGACCTCCGCCCCCGGGCTGGCGAGCTTGACGCGAGCGGCGCGAGGCGCGAGCCGCCGCCGGTTGACACGTCCGGTCGGCGGGGCTACGGCACTCCATCGTGGCAGGGCTTCCTCCTCGTGGCGATCCCAGGGCGCTCTACGTCGTCGATGCGATGGGGTACGTCTTTCGCGCGTTTCACGCGCTGCCGCCGCTGACGGATCCCGGCGGGAGGCCGGTGGGCGCCGTCTACGGCTTCACCCAGATGCTCGCGAAGCTCGTCCGGGAGCAGGCTCCCGCGTACCTCGCGTGCGCGATGGAGGGCAAGGGCAAGACCGAGCGCGAGGAGCGCTTCGCCGAGTACAAGGCAACTCGTCCGCCGCCGCCCGAGGACCTGGTGGGGCAGATCGAGCGGGTGCAGGAGGTCATCGCGGCGTACGCGATTCCCGCGCTCTCGTATGACGGGTGCGAGGCGGACGACGTCATCGCCACGCTGACCCGGCGAGCGCGGTCCGCGGGATTGACGGTCGTGATCGTGTCGTCCGACAAGGACCTGATGTCGCTAGTCGGCGAGGGCGTCGTCATGCTCGACACGCTCAGGAACACGGTCTACGACTCCGCCACGGTCGAGGAGCGCTGGGGCGTGCCCCCTCGTCAGGTGCCCGAGGTGCTGGCGTTGATGGGCGATGCCTCCGACAACGTCCCAGGTGTCGCGGGAATCGGCCCCAAGACCGCCGCGGAGCTGATCCGGACGTTCGGCACGGTCGAGGAGGCGATCGCTCGCGCGGGCGAGATCAAGAAGCAGAAGCTCCGTGAGACGCTCCAGGCGAACGCGGAGGTCGCGCGCCTGTCTCGCTGGCTCGTCACGCTGCGCGAGGACCTCGACCTGCCCTTCGATCTGGGCTCGCTGCGCTACGGCGGCTGGGACGCGGATCGGCTGCGCGACCTCTTCAGGCGGCTGGGCTTCCGCCGGCTCCTGCAGGAGCTCGACGGCGCCGGATCCGCTGGAGAGGCACCGCCCGCCGCGCCCGCGCAATCGACCGCGACAGCGGCCCCACAGAAGGTCGAGGCGACCACCGTCCGGACGCGCGAGGCGCTGGCGGCCGTCGTGGCAGCCTGCCGTGCGGCAGGTCGCTTCGCGATCGAGGCTCATCCCGCCGGTCGAGCGCAGGAAGGGGCCGACCTCTTCGGAGTCGCGCTTGCTTGGAGCCCGTCCAGCGCCGCCTATGTGCCGCTGACGCGGTCCCTGCTCGAATCGTCGGAGATCGGCGCCGAAGACCTCCGGAGCGCGCTCGCGCCGCTCCTGTCGGACCCGTCCCTGAAGAAGCTCGTGCACGACCTCAAGAGGACGAGCCTCGTACTGTCCGGTTGGGGCATCGGCCCGGGGGTCGCGTTCGACACGATGCTCGGCTCGTATCTGATGGACCCCGAGCGCCATGGTCACAGGCTCGACCAGATCGCGTCGAGCGACCTCGGCCCCGACCACCCGGCGGCCGACTCGGGCGAGCGCGGGCGAAAGGTCGCCGACGAGGAGCGGACTGTCCTGCTCTCGGCCTGCTGGAGGGCCGCGGCGATCTTCGCGGCCGCCGGGCGTCTGACCGACGGCGTGAGCGCCCAGGGGTTGTCGGCGGTCCTGAGCGAGATCGAGCTGCCCCTGGCGTACGTGCTCGCCGACCTGGAGCGCGCCGGAGTCGAGGTCGACACGGCCGAGCTGGCCCGCCTTTCGGCGTCGGCATCGGAGGAGCTGGTCGTCCTCGAGCGCGAGGCGCGCGCGCTCGCGGGCGTGGACTTCAACGTCTCGAGCCCCAAGCAGCTCGCCGAGGTCCTGTTCGACAAGCTCGGGCTTCCGATCGGTCGCAAGACCAAGACCGGCTACTCGACGGACAGCGACGTCCTCGAGGAGCTCGAGCCCCTGCATCCCCTGCCGGGCAAGATCCTCGAGCACCGGGCGATCGCCAAGCTGAAGGGGACGTACCTCGACGCCCTGCCGCGAATGGTCAACCCGCGTACGGGCCGCGTGCACACCTCGTACAACCAGACCGGCTCGGCGACCGGGCGGATCTCGTCGAACGATCCGAACCTGCAGAACATCCCCGTCCGGACCGAGCTGGGACGGCGGATCCGCCGCGCGTTCGTCGCCCGACCCGGGACTTCGCTCCTCAGCGCCGACTACTCCCAGATCGAGCTGAGGGTCCTCGCCCACCTCTCGGGCGACGCGGTGCTCCTGGACTCGTTCGCCAGAGGCGAGGACGTCCACGATCGCACGGCGAGGGAGGTCTTCGGAGCTCGAGGCGAGGTGGGCTCGGAGACCCGCCGGCGCGCGAAGGCGATCAACTTCGGAGTGATCTACGGGCAGACGGACTTCGGCCTGGCGCGCTCGCTGGGGATCGGGCGCGCCGAGGCGAAGGCGTTCATCGCCGCCTACTTCCGGACCTACGCGGGCGTCGCGGCGTTCCTCGAGCGGACGGTCGCGGAGGCTCGCTCGCGGGGCTTCGTCACGACCGCGGTCGGGCGAAGGAGGTTCCTGCCCCTCCTGCGCTCCTCGAACCACAACGTCCGGATGGCCGCCGAGCGAGTCGCGCGCAACACGCCGGTCCAGGGCACGGCCGCGGACGTCCTGAAGATCGCCATGGTGAGGGTCCACGGCGAGATCGAGAAGAGGGGGCTCGGGACGAGGATGCTCTTGACCGTCCACGACGAGCTCATCTTCGAGGTCCCGAGCGGCGAGGAGGAGGTGGCGACGGCCGTCGTCCGCGAGCAGATGGCGCGAGCGATGGACCTCGAGGCCGCCCTGGAGGTCGACGTGGGCGTCGGGCCGAACTGGGAAGCCTGCAAGCGATGAATTCCTGGTCCGTATCGGCGTCTTTAGGCCTGCGGCGTGCCTTGTCTCGGTCCTGGTACGCTGCTAGGCTCTGACAGCTCGGAAGGACTCGGGATTGCACCCTGCGGGCTCCGTCGCCCCGCGACTCGCGAGCGTTGCCCGCCGGGTGCAGACGTGAAGGAGTTGCCATGAAACGGGCGTTGGCGGTTGGGCTGGGGCTATTCGTGGTGGCCGTCTACCTCTTGAACTCGCTGGGCGATGCGGACGCCCAGCGGCGCAGGAGACGGACCCCCGCGAAGCAGGTCCAGACGTGCGTCTCCCCGGAGATCTCCAAGACCCTCGGGGACCTGCACTGGGGGATGAACAGCGCCGACGTCAAGGCGTACTTCGAGAAGCAGATCCGGGAAAAGTACCGGCCAGGCATCGCGAAGGCCCCCGGGGCGATCGAGGAGGATCGCCTCCGGAACAAGATGACCAACGAGCTGCAGAAGCTGCGCCAGAGCTACGTGCGCTTCAACGGCCAGAACACCGGGTGGGAGGTCTCCTTCGTCGGTGAGGAGTTCACCCACAACAACAGCGAGGCGCTGCTCGTCGTGGCCGACGAGCGCAGCCAGACGTTCTACTTCTTCATCGGCGACCGGCTCTGGAAGCGCTACATCGCGTTCAACGCCGACCAGTTCGCGGGTCTGTCGTTCGCCGACTTCCAGCAGCGGATCGAGGCCCGCTACGGACCGGCGTGCAGGACCCAGGAGACGAACGAGGAGACCGGTCAGACGCGCGTGACGAGCATCACGTGGCACGACGACAAGACGTTGATGCGCGCGGTGGACAACACGCAGTTCTACGGCGTCTTCTGCCTCTCCTTCGCGGAGACGGCGACCTTCGACAACCTGGCGAGCCTGCGCCGCAACCCGTCGAAGGCGCCCGCGAGACGCAACGCGATGATCGACTCCGTCACCTCGGGCGGCTCGAGCGACGCGCAGAGCGACGTGGTCGATCGGATGGTCGGCCGGCGGATCGGCAGCGACTCGACCGTCGCCCCAGGCGGGGGCGGTGGCGGTCGCAGTCAGACGAGCGCCCCGTCGCAGGGGCAGCTCCCCGGGCAGTCGAACACCAGACCGACCGACACCGATCCTCTCCGCGGGCTCGATCTGTAGAGACTGCTAGGGCTTCTGTACGAAGGAAGCGTGCCTATCCGGTTGCTTGCCATGGAATCCGTCCGTGGCCGATTCGCGGCGCGAGTCCGGAATCGTGGTCGTGGTCGTGGTCGTGGTCGTGGACGGAACCATTCGCCCGGTCGCGCCGATTCACGCGCATATTCGGTTCCGCTCGGCCCCTGCTGGCGAGCTCTGCGTGTACTAGGGCTTCTGTACGAAGGAAGCTTCCACTCGGGTGAAGCCGGGGACGGCCTTCCTCAATCTGTCGGCATCTCGCGAAGGGGGC